>JAFLBB010000018.1 GCA_017304135.1 Acidobacteriota bacterium
CAAGGTGCGCATCGTGCGGGCCGATGGTGCGCAGGTGGAGTTGATGAATTACTCGGGGCTGTCAAATACGACGGCTTCTTTGCGGCGGGATGCGGGGTGCGGTGAGGGGTTCACGAACGGCCCGCCCGCGCCTAGGAACTCCGCTTCGACTTTGAAGGTGTGCGGCGCGGTGCCGCCTCCGGCACGTGAGCTGACGATCTCGCAGATCCAGGGCGCGGGGTTGAAGTCGCCGTACGAGGGCGAGTATGTGGTGACGCGCGGTGTGGTGACACAGCGGAAAGGGAACGGGTTCTACATCGAATCCGAGGCAGGCGAAGACGACCAAAACCCGGAGACAAGCGAGGGGTTGTTCATCTTCACCCGAACCGCACCTGTGGCCGAGGCGGCTGTGGGAAAGCTGGTTCGCGTCACAGGTACAGTGATGGAGTTCAACACTGTTACGGAGCTTGCAGAGCCACAGGTGGAAATATTGGGAGATGGGGGGCTGAGACGCCTCAGTTTAGGTCAAGCGGCACTCTCGCCCGCTTCTCGCCTGGAGGAATTAGAGCGGTTTGAAGGTATGCAGTGGACACTCCTTCGATTGGCCATCGTACAGGCTGCCGGAGGCACGATCAACGACGCCTCGGCGATCGCTACATCGAACGGGATCGCATGGGCGGTGGCATCGGAGTTCCCGGTGCCGGCGACCGAGCCGGCGGTTGCGGATGGCAATCCGGAGCGGCTGCGTCTGGACGGGGTTGCGGGGTCCCGGATGGGCGAGCGGACGTATGCCACCGGGGCACTCGATTTCGCCGATGGAGCGTGGTCGATTGTGGTGCGGGAGGCCTTTGGAGTTGACTTTCCCCGCGATGTCCGCCCAGCGCTGCCACCCACCCCGCAGGAACTGACACTCGCCACCTTCAACCTGCGCCGCTTCTTCGATGACCGTGATGACGCAGGCGTCTCTGACCCAGTGCTAACGCCCGAAGCGTTCGAGCGCCGGTTGACGAAGACCGCGCTGCACATCACGAACCTGCTCCACTCGCCCGACATCCTCGCCGTGCAGGAAGTGGACAACCTGAACGCTCTCGAACAACTGGCGCGTAAGCTGGGCGCTTCCTGGCGTGCCTATGTGCAGGAGGGCAATGATTCCTCGGGGATCGATGTGGGCTTCCTCGTCAACACGGCGCGGGTGACCGTGCAAAGCGTGACGCAGTTGGAGAAGGTCGACCCGATTCACGACCGCCCGCCGCTCTTGCTGCGAGCAACCTCGCAGGGCGTGGCGGTAGCCGTGTTGACCGTGCATCAGCGCTCACTGATCAACGCGGGCGATGCCGCCGTGCGCCAGAAGCGGCAAGCGCAGGCCGACGCGGTGGCGCGGATCGCGGCCGGGCTGCACGCGGAAAACGCCGTCATCCTCGGCGACTTCAACGCCCATCCGTTCGATGACGGCAACGGGGCGATGCTACAACCGTTGCTCGATGCGGGCTATGTGCGGCTTGGGTCGCGGCTGCCGATCGAAGTGGGCTACACATACATTGAGGACGGGCAGTTGCAGGAGCTCGACCACGTTTTCGTCTCGCCGGCAATGAACACCCGGCTCTCGCGCTACGAGGTGGCCCACACCAACACGCCATTTCCCGTGATCGACTTCAACCTCACCTCGGAGCCGCAGCGGGCGTCAGATCACGATGTGCCGCTGGCGCGATTCCGGTTGGAAGCGACGCCGCCGGCGGTGCGCGGCGCGGGACTGGTGAGCGCGGCGACACTGTTGAACGGCGAGGTGGCGCCGAAGCAACTGGCGACGTTGTTTGGCGGCGGCTTCACGGCCAACACTCGGGTCCTGTTTGGAGAGACTCCGGCGGCGATCTTCTTCCGCTCGGCCGGACAGCTCAACTTCACGGTGCCCGACCTGCCCAGCGAGACGGCACTGGTGCAGGTAGTGGACAGTGGAAGCACCCTCGCTTCGTTCGAGGTGCGTACCAGGTTCGCCTCGCCGGGCCTGTTCACGCAGACTGGATCCGGCCTGGGCGCGGCAGCCGCGTTGAACCAGGACAATACGCTGAACACGCAGGCCAATCCGGCGGCGCGGGGATCGGTGGTGCAGCTCTACGGGACGGGACTTCGCGAGGACAGCGGTGCGCAAGCCCTCATCGGCGGCCGCGTGGCGCAGGTGCTCTACGCCAGCCAGGCTCCAGGTTTGGTGGAGGGGGCGGCACAAATCAACGCGGTGGTTCCGGAGACTGTCGTGCCCGGGCCGGCTGAGGTTCTCGTCACAGCGGGCAGCGCGACCAGCCGGCGAGGCGTCCACATCTGGGTGAAGTAGGGCGCGTTTTCCCTTTACAACCACAGCGTCCGGCAGTACTCTGGAGCCGGAATTCACGCTCATCGCGCGAGCCGCCAACATACGAATGAGCCGGTCCAGTCCGCCGGGACCGATGCCTTTGCTTTGGATCCAGCCAGTTGACGTGGAAGGAGTCCGCAATGGCGACACCCCCCTCACTTCTCATTCAAGATTCCCGGACACGGCGCGTCTTTGACGTACCCATCCACAACGGCACGATCCGTGCCATGGACCTGCGCCAGATCAAGGAAGGGCCGGACGATTTCGGCATGATGACCTACGATCCGGCGTTCCTGAACACCGCCTCGTGCCGCAGCGCCATCACCTACATCGATGGCGACAAGGGCATTCTCCGTTACCGTGGCTATCCGATCGAACAGTTGGCCGAGCAGTGCAGTTTTCTGGAGGTCGCCTACCTGTTGTTGGAAGGCGAGCTGCCGACGCAGGCGCAACTGTTGCATTGGCGCGACGAGGTGACGCATCACACGATGCTGCACGAAACGACGAAGAAGTTCCTCGAGGGCTTCCGCTACGACGCGCACCCAATGGCAATGTTCATCAGCACGGTGGCGGCGCTGTCGTCAGTGTATGACGATGCGCGGGACGTGCTCGACGCGGCGGCGCGGCGCAGGCAGGTTCTGCGCCTCATCGGCAAGGTGCCGACCATTGCCGCCTACACCTACCGCCATAGCCTCGGGCTGCCGTATGTCTATCCCGACAACGATCTCAGTTACACGGCCAACTTCATGAACATGCTGTGGAAGATGGTGGAACCGCGCTACGTGGCTCACCCAGCGTTGACCAAAGCGCTCGACATCCTGTTCATCCTCCATGCCGACCACGAACAGAACTGCAGCACCAATGTGATGAGGAGCGTGGGCAGTTCGCAGGCCGACCCGTTTGTGAGTGTGGCAGCAGCGGCGGCGGCGCTGTCCGGACCATTGCATGGCGGCGCCAACGAGGAAGTGTTGAAGATGTTGGCCGTGATCGGCTCGAAGGGCAATGTTCCGGCCTACGTGAAGCAGGTGAAGGAAGGCCACGGCAAGTTGATGGGCTTCGGCCACCGCGTGTACAAGAACTTCGACCCGCGGGCGCGGATCATCAAATGGGCCGCCGAGCAGGTGTTTGAGGTGACCGGTCCGAACCATATGCTGGAGGTGGCGCTCGAACTGGAGCGGATTGCCTTGAACGACGACTACTTCATCCAGCGCAAGCTCTATCCGAATGTCGATTTTTACTCCGGCATCATGTATCAGGCGATGGGCTTCCAGCCGGAGTTGTTTACGGTGTTGTTTGCCATTCCGCGGACGGTGGGCTGGCTGGCGCAGTGGCAGGAGATGATCGTTGATCCCGAGCAGAAGATCGCCCGGCCGCGGCAGGTGTACACGGGCTATCCGGAGCGGGAGTTCCTCCCCATAGAGATGAGGACGCTGGTTACGTCGGCCGCCCGGTAGAAAACGGAAGCTCGCTTTGCTCGGCCTGTTCCCGGTGTCCGGCGGCGCCTTCATGGCGCAGCAGCCAGCGCTTGGTGTCGAGCCCGCCGCCAAAGCCGGTGAGGCTGCCGTCGGCGCCGATGACACGATGGCAAGGCACGACGATGGGAATGGGATTGGCTCCGTTGGCAGCGCCCACGGCCCGCACAGCCGCCGGGTTGCCAATTCTGATGGCGAGGTCGCTGTAGGTGATGGTTTCGCCGTAGGGGATGTGCGTCAACGCCTCCCAGACGGCGAGTTGGAATTCAGTTCCCCGCGGGGCAAGGGGAATGTCGAACCGGCGTAGCGTGCCGCTGAAGTAAGCGTCCAGTTGGCGGCGAACGGCGGCGAACGCTGAGGAGTCCTCGTTCCAGTCCGGGTGGGGCTCACGCCGCCCCTTGCCCTGGGGGAAGCCGATGAGGCTGAGAGTGTTGCCGTCGCCGGCGACGAGGAGATCGCCGATCGGCGTGGGGTGGAAGAGGAAGAGCACGGGCGCTCTTCAGTATGCCACGCGTCTATTCGAGGTCAGTCAGCGTCACGGTGAAGGCCAGACGCAAGGGTTTGCCAGGCTCGATGGTGTAACCCTGGACCGTTTCGGTGCGGCCGGGGAAGCTCGCCCCGACGAAGCCATAGGCGCGCAGGCACCACTGGTAGGGAGCGAGGGGGTTAGCGGCATCGGGGGTGATGCGCACAACGGCGCGCTGGCCCTTGTACACCGCTTCGAGCTCAGCCCACTTGTGAGGGATGAGGTCCTCGTCGCGCTTCAGGCGTTCACCGTCAGCGCGGAGGATTGTGTCTTCGCGCGGCGCAAAGCGCGCGCTGAACCCGCCGTAGCTCTTGCCCTTTTCCTGCGAGCCGCGGAGCGTCACCGGGACGGAGACCGCCTCGAATTGCAGCTCGACGCGGAGCGTGCGCGTGGGGCCAGAGGCGGAGAGGACTTCCACGCGCACCTGCTCCTTCACCAGTTGCCGCTCGCCGGCGAACCAGCCGTTCTTGGCTTCCAGGTAGGCGCGGCCGTTGGCGATCCGGGCGCTGACAGGTCCCACGGTGCGGGCGGCGATGCCCTTGACAAGCCAGATGTCGTACCGCTGGCCTTCAGCTTCCACCACAGGCCAACTCCAGAACAGGCCGCGGTGATGGTAGTGGTCGGTGGGGAAATCGTCGAGCGGCGAAACCCCGGCCGGGGTCATCACGGGAAACAGGTAGCAGCAGCGGCGGCGGTCCTCGGGCGCGCCAGGAGCAAGGGCCGCGGCGTGCTTGTAAGCGAGCACCGTTTTGCCATCCTCAGTCAACACCATGGCGCCGGCAATGTCCCGCCAGGCAAATTCTCCGGCCGAAAGCACGGCGGCGGAAAGAAGCAGAATCAGGCTAGCGGCCCGCAGCATGGCGCACCTTCCCTTCGTCGATTTCGACCCCCAGGCCCGGACCGATAGGCACGCGGAGCGCCCCGTCTTCCAGGGCGAACGGCTGTTTGAGGAACGAGCCGGCGAGAAACTGTAGGCCGTTCAGCGCGGCCGGGTACTTCAGCCCGTAGGCCCCATAGAGGATCAGCGCGGCGGCCAGCGCTACGTCGGGGTCGGTGAGGCCGCTTCCAAGGAACATCTTCTTCTCACGCTCGAGATAGGCCACCTGACGCTCGGCGTCCCACAGTCCGGCGGTGCGCGCCGGCTTCATGGCCACTCCGTCGAGCAGGCCGAGCTTGTCGAACTCCTCGAGATCGGTGACCGAAACAACGCCTTCGTCCAGAAGCAGCGGCAGCGCGCCCTGCTTCTTCAACTCGGCCAGCCAGCTAAGGCGGTTCGGCGGTACCGGTTGTTCCAGCACGTTGACGCCGGCGTTCTTCAACTTCGGGGCGGCTTCGAGCGCCGAGGCCAGCTCGTAGCCGCCATTGGCGTCGGCCCACAGAAAGCAGTCGGGCGCAAGCCGGCGCACGGTCTTTGCGAGCTCGATGTCGGCCTTCACGTCGGGCGCCACCTTGATGTTGAAGTGACGGTAGCCGCGCTTCTTACCGTCCGCCATCAGCGGTTCCACTTCGGCCAGCGTGCGAACGTTGACGGTCCAACTAAGCGGGATTTTCTCCAGCGGTTTGCGTCCCCACAACGCGGCGACGTTCTTTCCGGCCAGTTTTCCGGCGATGTCATGGAGGGCCAGGTCGATGCCTGCTTTGGTAATCGGCATGCCCGTGGAATAGGACGGCGAGATGGCTTTTCGCATCGCCTCGTGCGCTCCGGCGAGGTCAGTTGGGTTGCGTCCGATCATCACCGGGGCCAGGTAGTGGCGCAAGGTGTGCTCGGCGGCTTCCGGCGTTTCGTAGCTCCAGGTGGGAATGGGTACGCTCTGTCCCCAGCCGGAGGTGCCGTCTTCACAGGTGATTTTGACAAGCACGGACGGCCGCTCAGGCTTCGGCAGGAAACGGAAGTAGCCGGTCACCGGATAGGGCGCCGGGAAGACCTCCACGGTCCGCACGGGGGGAGCTTGCTTCACGAATGGAATGGCCACCATGGACGTAAACTGCCGGCGCGTCATGTCAGTTCCATGCGAGCAGGATCATATCCGACGCGGCGTCCTGTTTCCAGCGCCGTCGCCGCCATGCATCCGGCTACGGCATGGGAATAGCCCGCTTCCACAGTCGCCCGCGGCTGCTGGCGCGTGCGCATGCACTTGAGGAAGTTCGCCATGTGCGAGTCGACCTCGATCTTCTCAATGGTCGTGGCGCCCTCCAACCGGTTCGGGTCGCGGCTGCCGTCGCCACTCATCTGGAATGTGTCGGCATTGATCGTCCCTTTAGTCCCAAACCAGTGGTTGCGGCCGCCGCTTGAGTTGGTGAGGCTCATGGCGAAGGTCACCAGGCAGTCCTTGTATTCGCAAATCGCCTCGAAGACGTCGCTCGTCTGGCGGCCGTCTTTCCACAGGTAGACGCCGCCCAGTGCGACCACGCGCTGCGGGAAGGGGTCGTTGAGAAACCATGCAGACAGGTCGATGTAGTGGCACATCCACAGTCCGGCGATGCCGTTGGTGGTTTCGCGAAACAGTTGCCATTCGCGCAATTTCCGTGCGTCAAATCCCCCGGAAATGCGTCCACCAAACCGGAACGCCTCCCAATCCACGTCCTCAGCCTTGACCATATGGTGGTCGCGCCGCCAGCGCGCCTCCTGGAAATTGACCTCCATGTTTACGCGGGTCACTTTGCCGATGGCTCCGCCCTGAATGGCTCGGGCAACGCCAATGAGCCCCGCCTCGCTACGCCGTTGCGTGCCGACCTGCACGATCCGGCCGGTCTTCTTTACGGCAAGGTAGGCCATTTTGGCGTCGTTGAAATCGACGGCGAATGGCTTTTCGACATACACATCCTTCCCGGCGGCGACGGCGTCGGCGAGGATTTTCGGATGGGTCATGTCAGGCGTAGCGATGAGGACCGCGTCAACATCCTTGCGGGCCAGCAATTCCTGATAGCGGGTGGTCTCCCAGGGGGTGGCTCCGAAGGCCTGTTTGACCTTCGCGGCCATGGCCTCGCGGTTCACACGCCAGACATCGCACACAGCGGTGATGGCCGCATTCTCCCCGGCTTTCGCCACCTCGGCGAAGAGGGCATTGCCGCGCCCTCCGTTGCCGATCAGGCCCAGACGGATACGGTCATTGGCGCCTGTTTGGGCCAGCGATGGGGAAATGGCAAGGGATGCGCCAACGAGAAAACGGCGGCGGGTTCCGGACATGGGACCTCCTTCTCGGTACGAGATCCCAATTCAACTGCAAGAGGGGGGCCAAATGGCCGCCCGCATCCGTTCTAGGAGAGCAGGGTGGCAGCGCCCATCGTGCCACAGTGCTTGGCGAGGCGCTCGCGCAATTCAGCCCGCGCCCGCAACAGCCGCGACTTGGTTGCGCCCAACGTCAGGTTCATCTCATCGGCCACCTGCTGGAGCGGCACGCCGTCCAGATAGTGGCGGATGAACACGCGGCGCAGCAATGCCGGAATGCGGCCGATCTCCCGATGCACCAGTTGCCTTACCTCACGCTCGCCGGTTGCCGCCTCGGGAGTCTGCGTGGGATCAACGAGATCCATCTTCGCCCGATCCTCGCCGTCCGCCGTGTCTTCCAGGTAAACCAGACGGGCTCGGTTCAGCTGCCGGAGCCGCATCAGACACTGGTTGACCACGATTCTGGCAATCCAGGTGCTGAGTTTTGAGTTCCCCTGGAATTGCCCCAGGCTCTTCCAGATCTTGAGAAATGCGTTCTGCACCTCGTCATGGGCCTCTTCCTCATTGCGCAGGATAGACAACGCCTGCTTGTAGGCGCGGTCGTAGTGCCTCCGCACGAGCTCCTGGAACGATGGCTCATCGCCTTCGCGTGCCAGGGCCACAAGGTCGATATCGTCCATCTGGCGCACGTTGACTGTCACGTTGGGCATGATTAATCCTCAGCTAATAGGATAGCGCCCCTGGCCCAAGGTTTTCGTTTGTGATAAAATTCGTTTCAGTTACAGGCAAATAATGCAGCCACAATTCAACTCCGATGAAAGCGACTCGCGTCCCAGAGAAACGAGCGAGGAGACGATCCACCGTGTTCTCTCCGGCTACGAACTCGGCCGGAAGCTAAGGCAACTGCGCTTGAAGAAGAAACTGGGCTTGGTGGAGTTGGGCCGGCACACTGGCTTGTCGGCGTCCATGCTGTCACAGTTGGAGAATGGAAAGCTGATTCCGACGCTGCCCACCCTGGCGCGAATCGCCATGGTTTTCGACGTCGGTTTGGAACATTTCTTCGGCGACAGCAACGAAAACCACTCGTTTCACCTGGTGCGCGCCGCGGAGCGCATCCGCTTCCCGGAGCGGCCTGAAGTGCGTTCGCCCGGCTACTTTTTTGAGTCTCTTGCCTTCTCGGCGCAAAACAAGGGACTGCAAGGGTATTGGGCCGACTTCCCGCCGCGGGAAGAGTATTCGCAGGCGCATACACACGAGGGTCAGGAGTTGATTTTCGTGCTGGACGGGAGCCTCAGCGTGCAGCACAGCAACATAGAGTATGTGCTGTATTCCGGCGACAGCGCCTTCTTTGACGCCAGCCTGACCCACGCCTACCGCGGGGAGTCTCCGCAGGGAGCCCGGGCGTTAGTGGTCACCACTGCCGCCAAGCCCGGCTATTGAGCCGGCGGCCGAACCGTTAATAGTCCAGCCAGGATCACAGCGCGAAGCGTCCAGCAGACGGTCCGGACCCAGTTGGAGGCGACCAGAAAACGGGCGGCTTCTGTTTGATAGCCGGAGCGCAGTGTTTCATGTTGAGGCACCTGCCAGACGGCGGTGCTGATCCAGATCAAGGCCAACAGAACCAAGTTGACCCACAGCAGCGTCCTCACCGGCGATGGCGGCCATGCGAGAAGTAGCGCCACCGCGGACACCGCCTCGGCCAGCATTGCAGGCCCCACGATCCACCCAACACGTTGCACATGGAGTTGCTCATACCGGCTGAAGTGTTCACGGCCCACGGCTTCGAAAAGCGGATAGTGAACGATCTGCACGAACCAGATCAGGCCGCACATAAAGAGGCCAAGCAGGCTATGAACCACCAGCAGCGTCCACGGCTCAAGCAGTTTGGACATCGGATGAGCGCTCGATCTTGTCGAGAAACGGCAGCGCGCAGAAGAGGAAGTAGTTAGGGCGGTCACTGGCCAGGTGGTGGCGGTGGCTGCGGATCACTTTGCCTTCATGAAGAAGAAACGCGCCCGGCATTTGCATGGCGTCGCCTTCGGTTGCGCCGATTCCGTGCCCGTCCTGTATTCCCGCCTTGACGCCGCGTTTCCAGACCTCAAGCCCGAATAGCTGCCGTAAGCTGCCCCGCTTGAGGCCAAAAGCCCTGTACAGGTCGCGATTGGGGTTGGTGATGTGATCGAGGTCATCGAGCTTGTAGCCGCCGGCGAACTGGCGGAAACGCTCGCGTGAGCTCATGTGAACAAGGACGATGTGGATTCCTGCCTTTTCAATGCGCACGCGCTGCCGCGCCAGATCAGCCAAGGCTTCCCGGCAGAAGGTGCAACCGGCATGGCGCAGGAAAACGAGGAGAACTGGCGTGCGCTCGCTGAGCGTTCCCAGGCCTTCGCCCCGGCTGGTAGACCAGCGGTCCAATTCTGTGCCTTCCGGCAGTTGCGTTTGGCCGTTCATTGTACTCCCGTGTAAGCGACGCGCCGGGTGGCCCGGCGGAATCATTTTATTTCCCAATGGCGCCGGCTGGCTGGCACGGCGCCATTGGGGGCAGAAGGTGAGCATGGCCCAACCTGCTTACTTGGGCAGAATGACCGAGTCGATGACGTGGATGACTCCGTTGTCGGTGACGATATCGGTCTTCACCACCTTCGCCCCATCCACCATCACCTCGCCGCCCTTCACCATGATCTTCGCGCTCTGACCCTGCACGGTCTTTGCGCTCTTCAACTTGACCACATCGGCGGCCATCACTTTGCCGGCCACCACATGGTAGGTCAGCACGGCCTGCAGCTTAGCCTTGTTCTCCGGCTTAAGCAGCGTTTCCACGGTGCCGGCGGGCAGCTTGGCGAAGGCCTCGTCGGTCGGGGCGAACACGGTGAACGGACCGGGTCCCTTCAACGTCTCCACCAGGCCGGCGGCCTGCAAAGCAGCGGCGAGGGTCTTAAACTGGCCGGCGCCGACAGCCGTGTCGACGAGGTCGGCGGCGTTGGCCGAGAAGGTGGTGAGTGCGAGGACGCAGCTCACGCCGAGGGTGCGAATGATGCTTTTCACAGATTGTCTCCTTGGGGTTCTTGCCGAGGATGCTCCGCTTGAGCGCCGATCCTCCGCACCCTTGTAGATTGCCGTGCGCTCGCGGAGGTTGAATTATTTGGAGACGTGCGGGGACTTCACACCGATGTGCAGCGCAACGATGCCAAACGTCATGCGATGGAAACGGACATTCGTGAATCCACACTGCCGCATGAGCATCGCCAGCGTGTCGGCATCGGGAAAGCGGCGAACGCTCTCCGGAAGGTAGCGATAGGCGTCGGCAGCATCCTGGCCGGAGAGCAGTGCGCCGATCCGGGGCAGGACGCGCAGCGAGTAGAAATCGTAGAAGGCTCGAAAGGCGCGATTGGGCGGGGTGGAGAACTCGAGGATCGCGGCCGTGCCTCCGGGCTTCAGCACGCGGCATATCTCGCGCAGGCCCCTTTCGTAGTTAGCGAGATTGCGGAACCCGAAGGCGACGCTCAGCACGTTGGCTGAATCGTCGGCCAGCGGCAGGTTGAGGGCGTCGGCTTCAAACAGCGGCGTGGAGGCAGCGCGGGCGGAGCTCTTGCGCGAGGCCTCAAGCAGCATGGGGTGGCAGAAGTCGGTGCCGAACACGGTGGTGCCGCTGCGTTTGGCGAGGGCCAGCATGAGGTCGCCGCTGCCGCAGCAGAGATCAACGACAACCGTGCCGGGCGCGGTGATCTCCCCGGCCAGCAGCTTCACCGTGCGTGCCCGCCAGAGGGTGTCCATGTTGCCCGACAGGACATGGTTCAGCAGGTCATAGCGTGGAGCGACGCCGTCGAACATGCGGCGCACCCAGCGGCCCACCTGTTGTTCCCCTTCGACACCCTTCGGCCGGGAGCCCGGCGCGGCTTGGACCGTTTTGCTCACGCCTCCGCCAACTCCCGCAGGGCGATTTCGGTCGCCTCGTGGATGAGCCGTTCCTCAATGCCGGAGCGGACCACAACGCTGCCGATGCTATCGGCAAGGACAAAGTGCACCTTACCCTGAATGGTCTTCTTGTCGCTGCCGAGGCGGGCGACCAGGGAACTTGCGGTGATGCCGGCCAGCGAAGGGAGGGCGCCATAGGCCGATATGGCGTCGTTCATGCGCCGGACGTCAACTGCTTCGCAGACGCCGGTGAGACGCGCCAGATGGCCGACTGCGCGCATGCCGAAGGCGACCGCTTCGCCATGGAGCAGGTGTTTGTACTGCGTCTCGGCTTCGAGCGCGTGGCCGATGGTGTGGCCATAGTTGAGGATGCGCCGGAGCCCGCCTTCCTTTTCGTCGGCCGACACCACTTCGGCCTTGATGCGCACGCTTTCGGCGATGATCTCTTCGACGATCGCAGGTTCCATGGCGAGCACCTGTGCCGAGTCGTTGGCCATGCGCTCAAACAGGCTCGGACTGCGGATGACGCCGCATTTCAGTACTTCAAAGAGCCCGGCACGGTATTCCCGCGGCGGCAACGTAGTGAGGACATCGGGGTCGATGAGCACGGCCAAGGGCTGGTGGAATGCGCCGATCAAGTTCTTGCCGCCCACGAGATTGGCGCCCGTTTTGCCACCAACGGCCGCGTCCACCTGGGCAAGCAGCGTGGTGGGCGCCTGGATGACCGGGATTCCGCGCATGAAGATGGCGGCGAGAAAGCCCCCCAGGTCGCCGGCAATGCCCCCGCCGAAGGCGATGACCAGGCTCGATCGGTCGGCGCCCAGTTCCACCATCCGGTCGGCCAGAGCCTCCACGAAGGCCATCCGCTTGCGCTCTTCACCGCCGGGAAAGAGAAGGACTTCGAAGGCACGGCCGCCGAGGGCCGCCTGCATGCGGGCAGCGTGCAGGTTCCACACGTCGTGTGTCGTTACGATGAACAACTTACCGGCGCGGGCCGGAATGTGGGCGGCCAGTGAACCCAGTGCGCCGCGCGAAACCTCCACCGGGTAACGTTCCCGGGGTGTCTCGACTACGAAGGTAGGCATACTCTCGTTGTACCATTAGGACATCACGCCGCAGACCGAAGACATCCTCCAGACAGACTTTCTTGTGGTGGGCGCGGGCGTCGCCGGATTGCGCGCCGCCATCGAGCTTTCACTCGCCGGACGCGTATTGGTGCTGGCAAAAGACAGCCTCCATGAGTCCTCCTCCGAGTACGCCCAAGGTGGGATTGCCGCCGCCCTAAACGACGACGACGAGGTGTCGCTCCACGAGATGGACACGCTGAAAGCAGGCGATGGGCTGTGCGACCCGGTGGCCGTCCGGACGCTGGTGGAAGAGGGTCCCCACGCGATTGAACAACTGATTGCCTGGGGCGCGGAGTTCGATCGTGAGGGCACGAAGTTGCTGTTTGCACGTGAGGGCGCCCATTCGCGCAGCCGCGTACTTCATGCCCATGGCGACTCCACTGGCCGTGAGATTTCGCGCACGTTGTATCACAAGGCCGTCTCCATGCCACGAGTGGAGATTCGCAGTTTCTCCGCCATAACGGATCTGCTCACAGACGGAGTGAGCGTTTGCGGCGCAAGGGCGTTTGAGGAGAAGACCGGCCGCCATCTGGAGATTCAGGCCCGGGCGGTGTTGCTGGCCACGGGCGGTTTGGGCCGCGTCTACCGTGTCACGACCAATCCCGACGTGGCCACCGGGGATGGCGTGGCCATGGCCTTCCGCGCCGGCGCCGAGATCAGCGACATTGAGTTTGTCCAGTTCCACCCCACGGCGCTCCACCTGGAGGGCGCGCCCTCATTCCTGTTGAGTGAGGCTCTGCGCGGAGAGGGGGCGGTGTTGCTGAATGGCGACCGGGAGCGGTTCATGGAAGCCTATCACCCCATGGCGGAGCTCGCCCCGCGCGACGTGGTGAGCCGCGGCATTGTGGCCGAGTTGCGGCGTACTGGTGAGCCGCATGTCTATTTGGATCTAAGCCACCGCGAGCCAGGCTTCGTGGCCAAGCGGTTTCCGCGTATCTATGAGACCTGCCGCAGGTTCGGAATTGACCTGGAGCGGCAGGCCGCCCCGGTGCTGCCCGCCGTGCACTATGCAATGGGCGGAGTGAGAACCAATCTGCATGGATTAACCACACTGCCCGGACTCTATGCGGCCGGCGAGGCCGCCTGCACGGGTGTGCACGGAGCCAACCGCCTGGCAAGCAACTCTCTGTTAGAGGGAATCGTCTTCGGCGCGCGGGCCGGAATAGCCATGCGGGAACATGCCGCCGATCTTGTCCGCACACCGGAGCCTTTGGCCGCTTCCTCCATTCCCAATATGCCCGAGGCCAGCCTGCGCGAACTCACCTGGCACAATTGCGGCATCGTCCGCGCGGGCGGCGAATTGAAAACCGCCCTCCGCCGGTTGGACCGTGTCTCGTTCCAGGCGCCCGCCACGCCCTCTCGCGCGCAATATGAGCTGCGCAACCTGCACTGCGTGGCCCAACTGATCGCCCGGTGCGCCCTGGCGCGCGAGGAAAGCCGCGGCGGCCACTATCGCAGCGACTTTCCTGAGCCCAAGGCCGAATTCCAACTTCACTCTTCCATTCACAAGGACAGCCTGAATGTCTCGTTTCGTTAGCCCGCGCGCCGCGGCCGTGTACGGGCCCACGTGCGCGTTCTTTCTGCTTGCCGCCCTGGAGATCCGCCAGGTGGGGCCGGAAACCGCGCTGTGGGCCGCGCCCGCGATTCTGCTGGCCGCCATGATGATTGCCTGGGCCGCCGAAAGCGCCCAGTATTACGTCGCGCAAGGCTTTGCGCTGGCAATTCTGGCCTGGCTGCAGACCCTCCCCGAGTTTGCCGTGGAAGCCGTGCTGGCCTGGAAACAACAGGTTCCCCTGCTGCTCGCCAACCTCACCGGAGCGCTGCGCCTGCTCACCGGTTTGGGCTGGCCGATGATCTACTTCACAGCCGCGCTCTTCCACCGCCTGCAATACAAGAAGCCGCTCGAGCAGATCGACCTTGAGGAGGAGCATTGTGTCGAGGTGGTCGGACTCCTCGTGCCCCTTCTCTATGCCTTCTTCATCTGGTGGAAAGCCTCGCTGAATGTCTGGGACGCGGGCGTGCTGATTCTCATTTATGTGGTCTACCTGTGGATCCTCTCGCACATGCCGCCGCAGGAACATGAAGACATCGAGGAGTTGGACCGCATTCCGAGGGCGATCGTCAAATCGTCACCCGCCCTCCGGAATCTCGCCATCATCGGGCTGTTTGCCGCCGGCGGCGGGCTGATCTACTTCGCCGCCGAGCCGTTCCTGGGCAGCCTTTTGGCGCTTTCGGCCATGCTCGGCGTACCCAGTTTTGTGTTCGTGCAGTGGGTGGCGCCGTTTGTCAGCGAGTTCCCCGAGAAGGTGAGCGCCTTCTACTGGGCGCGCACCATCAAGAAGGCGCCGATGGCATTGATGAACATGGTGTCGAGCAACATCAACCAGTGGACGCTGCTGGCTGCGATGCTGCCCATCGTCTACTCCATCAGCCGGGGTTCTTTGTCGTCGATTCCGTTTGACGAGCAGCAGGAGTTGGAAATCCTGATGACCATCGGCCAGTCCCTGGTGGGCATGATCTTCCTGGTGAACATGAAGATGGTGTGGTGGGAGGCCTCGGCGCTGTTCACGTTGTGGGTGGTGCAATTCGCCTTTTCACCGATGAAACCGGGACCGGGCGCGTTGGGTTTCATCGCCGGCCACATTCACGAGTACGTGACCTACCTCTACCTGGCATGGGCCGTGGTCGGCTTCATCGGCTTCATCCTGAAGCCGAGTTCGGCAACGGCGTTTCACCTCTTTGGCAAGGTCTGGCGCACGCACGTACGCAGGGCGGCGTAGCGGGATCCTACCGAATCGCGCCTTCCGTCGGCCTGATCATGTGGCTTGCGGTCTGATATGATCCCGCCGTGCGCCATATCTTGCCTCTTCTCCTGACCGCAGCAGCCTTCACCCAGACACGGCCGATTCCCATTGAAAATGAATGGGTTCGCGTTGTGGTGGCGCAGAATACGCCAGGCCAGAAGAGCCGCCTGCACAAACACGACATGAACCGAGTGATGGTCCATCTCAGTCCGGGCGTGATGCGGTTGGCCTACGAAGGCAAGCCGGTGAACGACGTGAAGTTCGACGCCGGCACGGTGCGCTGGGACCCTCTGGGAGGGATGCACACGAGTGAAAACGTGGGTGGGACCACCTACCGCATCGTCGAAGTGGAGTTGCGCAAAGCGGGCTCGGCGGTTGCCTGGCCGGCCCACGACCCACTCAAGGTCGCGCCCGGTAACTACAAGGTGGAATTTGAGAACGAGCAGGTGCGGGTGGTGCGGGTGCGCTTCCCGGCCAAGGGTTCGATTCCGCGCCATGAGCACGCCACCCATCGCGTGACCATCGCCTTGACGCCCGCGAAGATCCTGGTGACCAATGCCGATGGCTCGAAGGTGGAGGCGGTGTTTGCGGCGGGTGAAGCGCGCTGGGGAGTCCCCGGGGTCCACTCCGAGCAGAGCCTGAGCGACACACCAATCGAGCTGATCATGATCGACCTGAAGTCAAAGTAGCGCGGGCGGCGGCGGGGGGCGCGCTACACTGGGGTCATCAGCATGAAAGCGCGCATCCACGGGACAACCATTCTTTGCGTTCGACGGAACGGAAAGGTGGTGATGGCGGGCGACGGACAGGCGACGATGGGCTCGGAAGTGCTCAAGGCCTCGGTCAACAAGCTCCGCCGCTTGTACAAAGAGAAGATCGTGGCGGGGTTTGCCGGGTCGACGGCCGACGCCTTCTCGCTCTTCGCCCGGTTCGAATCCAAGCTGGAACAGCACAACGGCAACCTGCCACGCAGCGTGGTGGAGTTGGCCAAGGATTGGCGCACCGACAAAGTGCTGCGCCACCTGGAGGCCCTGCTGCTAGTGGCCGACCTGCAGAACACCTTCATCGTAAGCGGCGATGGCGACGTGATTGAGCCCGACGAGGCCGTGGCGGCCATCGGCTCCGGCGGCGGGTTCGCAAAATCGGCCGCACGTGCCCTGATCGAGAACACCGATCTGGACGCGCGCGCCATCACCGAGCGCGCCATGAAGATCGCGGGCGACCTCTGCATCTACACGAACCAGAACATCCGCTATGAGGAGTTGGGCTAAGCCCGGCTGGCAGGAGGCAACGGTATGGTGATCTATCTCCCCAGCCAGGGCGGCGACAATGCGCCGCTGCTCGATGAGCTAACCCCGCGCGAGATCGTCCACGAGCTGGATAAATACGTCATCGGGCAGGGCGAAGCCAAGCGCGCCGTGGCCGTGGCGCTGCGCAACCGCATCCGGCGGCAGAAGCTCGAACCAGAGATGGCCGAAGAAGTGATGCCGAAGAACATCCTCATGATCGGCCCGACGGGGGTGGGCAAGACGGAGCTGGCGCGGCGCCTGGCGCGGCTCGCTAATTCGCCGTTTCTCAAGGTGGAGGCGAGCAAGTTCACCGAGGTCGGCTATGTCGGCCGCGATGTGGAATCGATGATCCGCGACCTGGTGGAGATTTCCATCGACATGGTGCGCGAGGAGAAGCTCGACGAGGTGGCCGACCGCGCCGAGCGCAACGCCGAAGAGCGGCTGCTCGACCTGCTCATGCCGCCGCAGCCCGAAGGCGCCGAGCCCGTGGAAAAGACGCGCGAGAAACTTCGCGACCGTCTGCGTGCCGGCAAGCTCGACGACCGCGTTGTTGAGGTGGATGTCAAGGAACGCGGGCCGACGTTTGAAGTGGCCACCAACATGGGCGTCGAGGAGATGGACATCAACCTCAAGGAGATGCTCCCCAACTTCTTCGGCCAGCGTTCGCGCAAACGCAAGATGCGCGTCAGCGAGGCCATGGACTACCTGATCCAGGAAGAGGAGCAGAAGCTCGTCGACATGGACCAGGTGACGCGCATCGCCATTGAGCGCGTCGAACGCAACGGCATCATCTTCCTCGACGAGGTGGACAAGATCGCCGGCCGCGAGGGCGGACAGGGTCCTGACGTGAGCCGCGAAGGTGTGCAGCGCGACATTCTGCCGATTGTCGAAGGCACGACCGTGAATACGCGCTATGGCTTTGTGCGCACAGACCACATCCTGTTTATCGCGGCGGGCGCGTTCCATGTCTCCAAGCCGAGCGATCTGATCCCTGAGCTGCAGGGTCGATTTCCCATCCGCGTGGAGTTGAAGTCACTCACCGAAGAGGACTTCATCCGCATTCTCAAGGAGCCCAAGGGCGCGCTGGTGAAGCAGTATACGGCGCTGCTCGAAACCGAGGGCCTGGATCTCAACTTCACCGACGATTCGCTGGTGGAGATCGCGCGCATGGCGGCCCATGTCAACGAGACGACCGAGAACATCGGCGCGCGGCGGCTGCACACGATCATGGAAAAGGTGCTGGAGACGATCAGTTTCGAGGCGCCGGACATGAAGAAGCGCAAGGTGAAGATCGACACCGCCTACGTGCGGTCGCAGCTCTCGGAAATCGTGAAGGACCAGGACCTGAGCAAGTACATTTTGTGAGGAACCTGGCGCTTCTCCCCCTCAGCCTCCTGCTCGCCGCGTGCGGCTACGTAGGCGATCCGCTGCCGCCCTCGCTGCACATTCCGCTGGCGGTGGCTGATTTGCGGGCCGAGCAGAAGGTGGACCGCTTGGAAGTGCGCTTCACGCTGCCTGAGCTGACCACCGACAATGCCGGCATCAGGCGCTTTCAGGATGTCGAGTTGCGAGCCGGATCACCAGGCTCCGAGCGGCGCATCCCCGTAGCACAGACCGCGCCGGGGGCGGTGGAGGTGAGCGTACCGGTGGCCGAGTGGGGCGGAACGTCCGTGAGTTTCCGCGTTCGCAGCCAGGGCATTCGCGGGCGTTGGAGCGATTGGTCGGCGGCGGTGACCGTGGCCGTGGCGCAGCCGGTGTCCGCACCCTTGGTGAAGGCCGAGGCGACCACAGGGGGAGTGAAGCTCTCCTGGGAGGCTGCGGCGGGTGAGCAATATCTGGTGTTTCGCACCGCGGCCGGTGAAGCCACCGTTACGCAGATCGGCGAGTCGACCGGCGCCAGCTACTTGGATGCCACAGCCGTGTTCGATCAGACCTACACCTACCGGGTGCGCAGCGCGGGCAGCCCGCTTTCGCAACCGGTGGAGATCACGCCTCGCGACACCTTCGCGCCGCCCGCCCCGGCGGGGCTTTCGGCCGTGGAGGCAACCGCGTCGGTCCAACTCAGTTGGAACCCTGTGGAGTCCGCCGACCTGGCCGCCTACCAGGTGTACCGCGCCGAGGGCGATGGCCCCTTTGTCCGCACCGGAGGCCGTCTCACCGCGCCCAGCTACACCGACCGCGATCTCCGCCCCGGGGTCCGCCTGCGCTACCGGGTGACCGCTCTCGACGCCGCCGGCAACGAAAGCGAGCCATCGCAAACTGCCGTAGTTCCAACGCCTTGATATACTGTGAGGGTCCGTCCCTCTCGAGAAGCCAGCTCTGGAGCACCCACTATGAAACTATTCCTCGACACCGCAAACCTCGACGAACTGCGCAAAGGCGCATCCTGGGGCATCGTCGACGGCGTCACCACCAATCCCTCCCTGATCGCCAAGGAAGGCGTTCCGCTGGAGCAGCAGATTGCCAAGATCTGCGAGATCGTAGACGGCGAGATCAGCGCCGAGGTCGTTTCGACCAAACATGAGGAGATGGTGGAGGAGGCCTACAAGCTTTCGCGCATCCACAAACATGTCGTTGTCAAGGTGCCGCTGACCCGCGACGGCATTCAGACCTGCGCCAAGCTCTCCAAGGAAGGCATCCGCTTCAACGTCACCCTATGCTTCTCGCCGGCCCAGGCGCTGCTGGCGGCCAAGGCCGGGGCCCACTTCGTCAGTCCCTTCGTGGGCCGCTTTGACGACATCGCCACCGAGGGCATGGAGTTGATCCGCCAGATCGTCAAGATCTATCACAACTACGGATTCAAAACGCAAGTTCTGGCCGCTTCGCTCCGCTCGCCGCTGCACGTCGCCCAGGCAGCGCTGGCGGGCTCTCATGTCGGCACGCTGCCGTTTAAGGTGCTCGACCAGATGTTCAACCATCCGCTCACCGACCGCGGCCTGGAGCAGTTCCTCAAGGACTACGCCAAGGCCTTCGATACCGCTCCGGTGAGCCGCTAGTCTGGCACGCAGGCGGAGAATCGAAATCGAGGCATGATGACCCCATTCGAGCGCCTGGCGCTGCTCGCCGTGGTCGCTATCGTCCTCGTTGCCGCCGCCATCCAGATTCTGTTCAAACTGCGGTTGACGCCGCCTGAGAGGGAACGCCGCCGCCGCGCCATGATCAATCGCATTGGCCGCATGAGCGACGCCATGCTCACCGACATGCACGGCGATACCTTGTATTACCTCTATTCGGTCAACGGGGTCGACTACAACGCCTCACAAGACGTATCTGCCCTCCGTGACCGTGTGCCGGTTGAGCCGTCCCAGTTGATTGGCCACATTACGTTGAAATATGCGCCGCGGAATCCGGCCAACTCCATCGTCATCTGCGAGGAGTGGTCGGGCCTGCGTGTGCGAACCCAGGGCTCCGGGGCATCGCCCGTGCCTGTTTCCACCCACTCTGCATTGAAGGAGAACGAAATCGGATGAAGAAACTGATGAACCTGAAAACCGTGCTCACAGCCGCCCTTGCTCTCACCCTGCTCGGCGCCGGCGCACTGATTGCCGCCAATAAGTATGGCAAGCCGACGTCAGTGATCCACGTGGTCACCGTGCGTTGGAAGGCCGAAGCCACCCCGGCGCAGATCGATGCCGCCATCGCTGGCGTCGAAAAGGTCGCCGCCAATTACCCCGGCATCAAGAACGTCTGGATCAAAACCCTCAAGGTCCAGGGCCAGGGGTACAAGAACGCCTTCGTGATGGAGTTCAAGTCCGAAGCTGACCTGAAGAATTACACCGACAGCGAAGCGCAGAAGGAGTGGTACAAGCTCTACCTGCCCATCCGCGACCAGTCCACGACCCACGACATTACGAACTAGGAACTGTCCCTCAGAACAGAAAAGCGGGGTGAAGGTGTCTGGACCTTCACCCCGCTTTCTATTCTTGACTCGACTGGGAGGATTAAACCTTCTGGACGTTTTCGGCCTGCAGACCTTTCGGCCCCTGCTTCACTTCAAACTCCACTTCGATGCCGTTATCGAGCGTGCGATAACCTGACATCGCAATAGCGCTGAAATGCACGAACACATCCTCGCCGCTGGCGCGCTGGATAAAACCATAGCCTTTGGCGTTGTTGAACCACTTCACGATACCCTTTTCTCTCACAACTTCTTCTCCTGCACGATTGGATCGTCTTCGCGGCTGGTCGTTCGGCGGCTTTTTCCGGGTTTGAAAACGCGAAAAGCTACGGGCGTAACCCGTAGCTTTCTTTCACCTTACAATCCAAGACCATGCGACATCTTCAGTCCTTGCGGACTGAAGCAGAATTGTCTCAGAACTGCCCGAAGTGGTCAAGACATTTCTGCGGAATCTTGTAGCGGTAAACCTCTGGCGTTTTGGAAGGGAGGCCCAAATGGGGTGACTTGCCGCGACTCCCAACATTTTCGCCACTCCTTTGTCAGATAAAAGCTGGTCCCATCTGGCAGAAGGATCACCTCGGCGAACAGTCCCCGGCTCATGGTGGCCTGCCGCCACCCCTGGATATCGCACTTCCGGGTCCGAAACCAGCGCCTGTAGAAGAACGAGTCCCCGACCAGATAGCCCGAGACGAGGCGGGGCAGGCGGCCTTTTCGGGCAAATAAGCGGACGGGGATCCCCGTGCAGGCGCGCTCCAGCACCCACGCCGGGACGTCGGCGGCGCCGGCGTCGAACAGGAACGAGAAGACCCGCCCCAGGAAACAGGCCACGATGAACCGTAGAATTCGCGCCAGCACCGGCAGCATCCACAGCATCGCCAGCAGGAGCGCGCTCAGGACGGGCAGGGCGATGTGGGGATACTGGTAGGTGAAGAGCAACAGGGCGACGACTCCGAAATCCTCGGCCAGGCTGATGAGCGAGTGCGTGCCCGGCTCGGGTGCGGCATGGGCCAGCAGCCGCACCCCCATTTTCGTGGAGTGAGTTCCCAAGGCCACGGAGCCGGCGAACAGGACGGCGGCAATCTGGGCCAGCGGGCTCCACTGCGCCGCGGCCCCGAAGGCGAGCATGGCCGCGCCGACCGGCCGGATGAAGGTGTGCAGCCCATCCCAGAGCGGCGTGACGAACGGCACCTTGTCGGCGACGAATTCGGCGACATAGAACGCCCCGGCCACGATCAGCACGGCGGGGTGGCTCACTACGGCTAACTCCGGCGGCAGGCCGGAGATGAGCCCATAGCGCAGGCCCAGCCCCAGCGTGAGGATGGCGGCATAGAGGTTGACGCCCGAAACGAGGGCGATCCCCAGGATCGCCGATAGCGCTTCTACTGATTTCACTTGCTCACCCCCCTGCTCACTTCGGCTGCTTCATGCGCCGGCCGATCCACAAAATGAGGATCGCACCGATGGTGGCCATGATAAATCCGGCCGGCTGGCCTTCTTCATACAGGCCGAGAAACCGGCCCAGGAAGCCTCCCACCACGGCCCCGGCGATGCCGAGAAGGACAGTGATCAGGCAGCCGTGTGAGTCCTTGCCCGGCATGAGGTACTTCGCCAGGGTTCCTACGATGGCTCCGAAAATGACCCAACCGATGATGCCGAACATGCGGCCTCCTTCCCACTCTGAATAAGAAACGTACGCGGAGCGTCAGGGGTTCAGAAAACCCGCATCGGCGCCGAGCAAATGGGCGGCAAAGCGAAGTCCCTCAATCGTAACTCCATTCAGCGGAAGCCCCTCGGCCTTGTAGCGCACCTGAATGGCCGCCTCCATGCCGCCCGGCGCATACAGTTGATCGGCCCCGGCGCGCCGCCGGCTGGTGCGAATCTCGCGCACCACCTCGTCGGCCCGTTCGCGGAAATGCATGGGGTCAGTAAAGGCGGCGATGTTGAGGGCGAGGAAGAAGTGGCCGTCAGCTCCCGCTTTGGGCCCGTCGGTCATGTTGCCGAGGCGGGTTCCATAGCTGGCCCCGGAAAGTAGGGTGGAGAGCATGCCGAACACAATGGCCAGGCCGGTGCCTTTGAATTCGCCGATGGGCTGGAGGAGTCCGGCCAAAGCCTGAGCCGCATCCGTCGTCGGCTCGCCGTTTTCATCGAAGGCCCAGGTGGCCGGGATGGGTTCTCCCTTTTGCTGGAAGACGCGAATCTTACCGTGGGAGCTATAGCTGAAAGCGGCGTCCAGGACGACGGCGGCTTCCTCGCGGGTGGGAATGGCGACAGCCAGCGGGTTGATGCCGACGATCTTCTCCACGCCGCCCCAGGGAGCCATCGTGGGCAGGGCATTGGTGGCGCAGACGCCCACCATGCCGTGCCCGAGCGCTTCCATGGCGTAGTAGAACATCGCCCCGCAGTGGTTGGATCCGCGCACAGCGGCGAAGGCCACACCAACCGCCGCCGCGCGCTCAATCGCCGCTCGCATCGCAAACATGGCCGCCACCTGGCCCATCGCATTGGAGCCATCCACCACCAGGGCCGCGCCGTTCTCACTCACCAACTCGGGCCGGCCAGCCGGGTCAACGCCCCCCGTGCGCAGCTTGGCCACATACTCGGGCACCCGCAGTACGCCGTGCGAGTGGACGCCGCGCTCATCGGCGGTAACCAGCGAATCGGCCACCAGCGCGGCATCCGCGCCGCTCATGCCACAGCGCTCAAACAGATCGGCGGTGAACACGCGCAGCGATCCGGCGTTGACACGCCGCTCGCGTTCCGTCCCGGGATACCAGCTCATGGCGGCCTAGCCTACCAGATCAACCGGGCCGCGACAGGAAGGCGCGCCAGCGGCCACGATACAATCTCAACCGATGCTCTTCCACACCGAATCCCTCCCCGTCGAACTCACCCGCGCCGACGCAGCGCTGGACCGCATTGTCGCCTCATCGGCCACCATCGAGCGCCTTGGCCGCGGCTTTATCTTCACCGAAGGCCCCATCTGGAGGCCCCGCGATAACGACCTCATCTTCAGCGACATCCCCGCCAACTCGGCCTTCCGCTGGCGCCCCGTCTCCGCCAACGGTTCGAAAACCGGCGATATCGAGCTCTTCCGCAAGCCCAGCGGCTACTGGAACACCGACCTGCCGCCTGGCGCCTTCCTTGGCTCCAACGGTATGACGCTGGACGGCAACCACCGGCTCGTGATCTGCGAACACTCCTCGGGCCGAGTGACACGCCTCGAGCACGACCTTTCGTTGACTGTACTTGCCGCCACCTATGACGGCAAGCGGCTCAATTCCCCCAACGATTGCGTCCACCATTCCAGCGGCGACCTCTACTTCACGGATCCCCCCTATGGCTTCGTGGGCATGGACGATGACCCCAAGAAGGAGCTCGATTTCTGCGGTGTCTACCGCATCCGGCAGGGTAAGTTGCAGCTACTTTTCAAAGACCCGGCCGTGAAGCGGCCCAACGGTCTCGCCTTTTCGCCGGACGAGAAGGTGATGTACCTTTCCAACTCCGATCCGGAGCGGAAAATCTGGATGCGGTTCGATGTGGGGGACGACGGGACACTCACCAACGGCAGTGTGTTCGCCGACGTGACCGCGCAGACCGCCGGCGGATTGCCGGATGGCATGAAGATCGACAAGGAAGGGACGCTCTACTGCACAGGGCCGAACGGAGTGTGGGTGTTCGCCCCTTCAGGCAAACACCTCGGCACAATTCACTTCCCCGAGGTCCCAGCCAACCTCCACTGGGGCGATGCCGATGCGCGGATGCTGTACGTCACCGCGCGCACGGGCCTCTACCGGATCCACCTCGGCGTTCCGGGCATTCGTCCCGAATAGGAAGGGCTGCCCCCAATAGAGGGCAGCCCGCCTAACCGGCGGGGACATTGTGGGGTGTGGGTTGTTGGGTCTGTCCTTCGCCGGTACTCCATCAAAGACGAAGGAAGGGGGGCGGTAGTTCCCTTCCCGGCGATATTCGTATCGAGAAATTTCGATCGCCAACCCCCAACCGATCGCCGCCAGGAAGGCGAGGCCCCAGACGAGCACCGGGCGCACGGCACCCCAGTCCCGCTTCGCGGCCGGGTGTTCAAAGAAGCTCCCCACCGGTAAAGCCGGGCGAGATGGACTCGACATGGCTTCCTGCAACGCCGCCAATCGTTCCCGCGCCGCCTGCTCTCTTCTGTGGCGCATGGGAAGCAGAATCCGCCTGCCGTTGACGAGCTTCACCCCAATTCGCCAGGTACTTCCTTCCTTGGCCACATGGATGCGGTCGAGCGTGAGCTTCTCAATCTCCTCCATCCGGAGGTCTCGGGACTTCGCTGCGCAGGGCAGCGGCCCGTAAGTGACCCGGATGCCGCTCGCGTCGGCCTCCATGTGCGACTGTTCCAACAGCATCACCAGCGAGCCGTAGAACCACAGCCCGACGAACGGAGAGCCCGCCAGGATGCCGCGCAGGTCCGGCTCCCCATCATTCCATCCCAGCATGGCCATGATGGCGGCGTAGGCGATGGCGAGCAGCATCAGGGGGATGGAGGCGAGCCGCGGAAGGATGCGCGAGGTGATGCGCAACCCGGGTTGCGGGTTCATTCGCCGCGATCCACCTTCCAACTGATCTGCCGCAACATGCCCAGCCACATCGCCGCGTCCTTGTCCGACAACCCCAGCCGCCGCACCATCCGCCGCACCTTCAATTCCGTCGAGGCGGCGGTCTTGGGGTTCGTGTATCCGCTGCGCGCCAGGATGGCACTGAACTGCGAGGCGATGCGGTCAACAGCCTCTCCCTCGGCGGCATGGATCGTCTTGGCTTTGCGGTCGGGGGCGCGCCCGTCGCGGACCAGTTCATAGAGGCAGACGGCGACGGCCTGGCCGAGGTTCATCGACTCGTGCTCAGCCCGGGTGGGGATGCGCATCAGCCAGTGGCAGTAGCTGAGGTCGTCGTTGGAAAGGCCAAATTTCTCGCTGCCAAAAAGCAGGGCGACACCACGGCCGCCCTCGGCGAGATGCCGCTTCATCAGGCGGGCGCCACGCTCCAGCCGGCGAAGAGGAGTTTGCGGGTCGCGATGGCCGAGTGAGGCGGTCCCGACCACGAGCGAACAATCGGCCACCGCGTCGGCCACGCTTGGGAATTCGCGCGCCGAGGCCATCAGGGCGGAGGCGCCAACGGCGGAGCGGGCTTCGCGGAAGGCGACATCGTAGGCGTTCACCAGGCGCAGGTCGGCGAAGCCGAAGTTAGACATGGCGCGCGCCGCGGCCCCGATGTTGAGCGGGTTCCGCGGCGCGACGAGAATGACTTTGAGTTGTCCGTTGCCGGGTGTGATAGGAGCCTTACCTCAGCTCCTCCATGATCTCATCCAGGGCCTCCTGCGAGGGACGCGTGAGGGTTTCCGGCAACGCCGCCAGCGGCGTGTCGGTCATATTGAGCGTTTCGTAGAAGTCTTTCGTCTGCGTGTTGATGTAGAAGATGCCGGTGACCACTTCCTGCTTTTCTTCGGCTTCGTGCAGGACGCGGATGGCGGCCATCTTGTCGGTAGGATCGTAGTCGCGGCCCAGCTTCTTGACGCGCAAGACGCTACCGTCGTGCAGTGTCACATCCTGCGAGTCGCCTTCCTCCATCTCCAGGTGAATGTCCTCGTAGTGCGGGATGAAGTCCAGTTCGTGCAGCGCCACATCGTGTTCCTTGACGTAGGCATAGGACATAGTCGAACCAGCGTGGTCGTTGAAGGTCACGCAGGGGCTGATGACGTCGATAATGCTCAGTCCCTTGTGGGCGATGGCGGCCTTGAGGATGGCCTGCAACTGCTTCTTATCACCGCTGAAGGTGCGGGCCACCAGTGTCGCGCCAAGTTCGATGCCGAGCAGGCAGCAGTCGAGCTTGTGCATCTCGTTCAACGCCCCACCCTTGGACTTGGCGCCGTAGTCGGAAGTGGCCGAGAACTGGCCCTTGGTGAGGCCGTAGACTCCGTTGTCCTCAATGATGTAGACCAGCGGCAGGTTGCGCCGCAGCATGTGGACGAACTGCCCGATACCGATCGAAGCCGTGTCGCCGTCGCCGGTGACCACCACGCCCAGCAGGTCGCGGTTGGCGAGCATGGCTCCCGTGGCCACCGAGGCCGCCCGGCCATGCACGGAGTTGAAGCCGTGCGCCAAATTCAGGAAGTAGGCCGGTGACTTCGACGAGCAGCCAATGCCGGAGAACTTCGCCACCTTCCATGGCTGAACGCCCATCTCGTAAAACACTTCGACAATGCGTTCGCTCACGGCGTTATGGCCGCAGCCGGCACACAGGGTCGTCTTGCTGCCTTTGTAGTGCAGCACCTCCAACCCGATCCGGTTGGTCTTTTTGGGGGGAACGGCCGTGGTACTCATTCTGCCTCCTTGCCGCGGATGTCGTCGGTGATGGAACGGGCGTCAATCGGCAGCCCGTTGTAGTAACGGAGGCTACGCAGCTTGGCCACGCGCGCCGGCGTCAGGTCGAGTTGCATCAGCTGGTGCAGCTGCCCGTCGCGGTTCTGGTCGACGATATAGACCCGCTCGTGCCGGTCGATGAACTCGTTGAGCTCGTCCGGATAGGGATAGGCCCGCACACGAAAGGTGCTCGTCGGCATGTTGTATTCGCGCATCAGCTGGTCCTGGCTCTCAAGGCCCGCTTCGCGCGAAGTGCCGCAATAGACCATACCGATCTTCGCGCCGTCAAGGCAGTTCACCTCGGGACGCGGCGCGGCGTGGCGGATTGACTCAAACTTCCGCGTGAGCCGGTCCACGTTGTTCACATAGTCTTCCGGCCGTTCGCTGTACTGCGCCTTCTCATTGTGGCCCGAGCCGCGCGTGAAGTAGCTGGCCGCGGGGTGATTGGTTCCGGGCAGCGTTCGGTAGCCCACACCATCGCCGTCCACGTCTCGATAGCGCTCAAAGCCGCCGAGGCGCTCCAGATCGTCGGAACTGAGCACCTTTCCCCGGTTGAGCGGCTGATCGGAAACCGGGAAGGGATCCGAGGCCCACACGTTCATGCCCAGGTCGAGGTCGGTATTGATAAAGACGGGGGTCTGGAAGTGCTCCGCCAGGTCAAAGGCTTCGCCCGCCATCGAGAAGCACTCTTCCGGCCCCGAAGGGAACAGGATCGGATGGCGCGTGTCGCCATGCGAAAGCACTGCGTTGGACAAGATGTCGCCCTGCATCGTGCGCGTCGGCAAGCCCGTCGAGGGGCCCACCCGCTGTACGTCGACGATCACCGCCGGGATGTCGGTGTAGTAAGCCAGACCGACAAACTCGGACATCAGGGAGACGCCCGGGCCGGAGGTCGCCGTCATCGCGCGGGCGCCGGCCCACGATGCGCCGATCACCATGCCGATCGAGGCCAGCTCGTCCTCGGCCTGCACCACGGCGTAGGTGCCCTTGCCGTCAGGCCCCGTGCGCAGCCGCCTCAGGTACACCATCATCTGCTCCACGAGGGTCGAGGAAGGGGTGATCGGATACCAGGCGACAAAGGTGCAGCCGGCATACACACAGCCCAGCGCCGTGGCCGCGTTGCCGTCAATGATGAACTTGTCCTTGTTCCCGTCCATCCGCTCCAGATGGTAAGGCTGTTCGACCTTGACATTCTCCTGTGCCCAGTTGAAGCCGGCCTGCGCCGCGCCCCAGTTCAGTTCCGCCGCCTTCACTTTCTTCGGGCCGAACTGCTTGAACAGGGCCTTGTGGATCTCCTCCATGTCGATATCGAGCAGGAAGGCCAGCACCCCGTCGTAGATCATGTTCTTGACCAGCTTGCGCAGCTTCGGCTCAGGACACGCCGGGCCCACCAGCTTGTCAAACGGCACGGGAACCATGATCAGGTCCGAGCGCAATTCGTTCAGCTTCAGCGGTTCGTCGTAGACAAGGACGCGGCCCGGTTCCAGCTCCAGGCAATCCTGACGCGCCGTTTCCGGGTTCATGGCCACCAGGAAATCCACTTCCTTCTTCCGGCCAATCCAGCCGTGTTTGGAAGCGCGGATGGTAAACCAGGTCGGCAAGCCCTGAATGTTCGAGGGGAACATGTTCTTGCCGCTCACCGGGATGCCCATCTGAAAGATGGCCCGCATCAGCACGATGTTGGATGTCTGGCTGCCGCTTCCATTTGCCGTGGCAACCTGTAGGGAAAAATCATTCACGATGCGTTGCGGCACCGCGCCACCGCCCTCTCGGGCAAGTGAGGTGAGGGTCGTCGACATCTAGGTCGCATACCTCCGGTTCTTTATGTGAGTACGGACAAGCGCCGCCCCGCCTGGATTATATGCAAATTAGGGACCGGAGTGAATCCGCCTCGATTTTCAGCAGCGTCTTCAATAAGCGTGGCGAATCCGTGGAAGAACACAACAGGGTCACTGGGTGAGAACACACCAGCGCATGCCCCAGGTGCTGCGCCAGATGCGCACCATCCGGCTCAGTCCCGCTTCGTGGAACCCGAATCGAGCCTACCGCTCGTGCGATTCCTCAAGATAGGTATAGCCATATAAGCCGTCCTCATAGAAGCGCAAGAGCCGCCCTGACTCCTCATACCCGATCCGGTTTTCCCGCACCGCCCGCTCCACATCGCGGCGGAACATGTCGAGCAGGGTCCGGGCGTTGAACTGGACATAGTCGAGGACCTCAGCCACCGTATCGCCTCGGACCACCGTGTCCAACACCACCTCGCCGTCGCTATTCAGGCTGACGTGCACGGCGTTGGTGTCGCCGAACAGGTTGTGCAGGTCGCCCAGAATCTCCTGGTAGGCCCCCACCAGGAAAGTGCCCAGATAGTACGGTTCGCCGTTGAAGTTATGGAGCGGAAGCGTCTTTTTCACATCACGGCGGTCGATGAAGCAGTCCACCTTCCCATCTGAGTCGCAGGAGATGTCGCCCAGCACAGCGTGTCGTGAGGGAGCCTGGTCAAGCCGGTGGATGGGCATGATGGGGAACAGTTGCTTCACGGCCCAGGAGTCCGGCATCGACTGGAAGAGCGAGAAATTGCAGAAATAGGTGTCCGAAAGGAGGGAGTCTAGATTTTCAAGCTCCTCCGGCTTCTCGTCCATCTCGGCCACGAGCCGCTGAATGCGGCGGCAGATGGACCAGTAGAAGTTCTCGGCCATGCTGCGCTGTGCCAGCGGCAGGTAGCCGAGGCTAAACAGGTTGAGGGCCGAGTCCAACGCCTGCTGCGCGTCGTGGAACGCCTCCAGGACGTTCTTTGTGGTCATCCCCTTATAAGTTTCGATGAGATCCGCGATGGGCTGTTCCAGATCGGCGGGAGTTTCCGCGGGGGGCTCCACCTGTTCACCGAAGCCGCTCACGCCCAGCACATTGAAGACGAGCACGCTGTGATAGGCGGCCACGGCGCGCCCGCTCTCGCTCACGATGTTGGGATGCGGCACCTCAGCCTCGTCGCATACCTGCTGAATGTGGTAGACGACATCGTTGGCGTACTCCTGCAAAGTATAGTTGACGCTCGACTCAAAGTCGGTCTGCGAGCCGTCATAGTCAATTCCCAGTCCGCCGCCGACGTCGAGAATCTCAAGGCCCGCGCCGTTCTTTTTTAGATCCGCGTAGATGCGCGCGGCCTCGGTCACCGCCGCCTTCACCTGGCGGATGTTCGTGATCTGGCTGCCCAGGTGGAAGTGCAGCAGTTGGAGCGTATCCTCCATGCCCATCGCCTTTAGTTGCTCCAGAGCGCGGATGGCTTCCGAAACCGTGAGGCCAAACTTGGAGCGGTAACCGCCGCTCGACTTCCAGCGCCCGGAGCCGCGGCTGGCCAGCTTAATGCGCAAGCCGATGACGGGCCGCACACCGACGCGCGCGCTGTGTTTCAGGATCAGGTCGAGCTCGGTGTACTTCTCCACCACCGGCGTGATGTTGCGCCCGATCTTGCGCGCCAGCATCACCATCTCGATGTATTCATCGTCCTTGAAGCCGTTGCAGATGATGGGCGTGTTGTTGTCGGCCACGGCGAGCACCGCGAGCAGTTCCGGTTTCGAACCGGCCTCAAGCCCGTAGTTGTACTGCTTGCCGTAGCGCACCACCTCTTCGATCACCTGCCGCTGCTGGTTCACCTTGATCGGGTAGACCAGTGAATAGTTGCCCGTGTAGCTGTGTTCGCGAATGGCGTTGGTGAAGGCGCCATGCAGTTCGCTCAGCCTGTGCTGCAACAGCTCGCCAAAACGGATCAGCAGCGGCAGCGAGATGCCGCGCAACACCAGTGTGTCCACCAGTTGCTTGAGGTCAATCGAGCGCGTGGCCTCTTTGGTCGGGTGCACCCAGACGCTCCCGTTGGCGCCCACGGAGAAATAGCCTTGGCCCCACCGGGACACGTCATACAGCTCGGTGGCGTCGGTGACGGTCCACCGTTCGGTCGGTTCCCACGTAGCGTTGTCGGCGACTTTCACACTCAACTGGACACACACCTCCTGAACCTACAGTGTCGGGCCAAGGGCAGGTGCGCCGCAACAGGAATTTCAGCCTCGCCCGGGTCTGCCCATTACGGTTTAGTTACCCTGCCTGCGTGGGCGCTGTGTCGAACACCGAGACCGCGATGAATGAGATCGGCATCCACGGAAGTGAATTTGAGCTTGCGCACCCGAATTAGGTGGTGGTCGTCCTCGTCCCAAGTGGCTTTCATCAGGCCCTGTTCAGAGTGGCGGTCAATGCCTTGTAGCAGGTGGCCCACTTCGTGGGCGATGATGTGGCCCAGCAGGTCGCCCCGCAAGGGCTCCTGATAACGGTTGATGCGATCGGCGAAGATGCGAATCGTGCGGCCTTCATAGGGCATCGCGTAGGCTACGGCGAATTTGCCTTGCCGTCCTTGGTTGGCCTTTGGAAATCCGATGTGAACATCGCCCTGGCGTGGATCGGCGGGGCATTGCCTCTGTATCTGCACGGCGATTTCCCGGTACAGATCGCGGGCGATCCACAGAGCCTTTTGCAGCGTTCTGAAATTCACCTGCGCGCCTTCCACGCACACACTCACAGTGTGCAGTGCGGAGGCGGCTATCAGGGAAACGGCCAGAATCGACCCAATCCAAAGACCTCTCATCGCGCTCACCTCGGGTTGGAAAGCGGAGGTCGAGGGAAAAGTCCGCCAGACAGGGCGGCGGGCCACGGCCTGGGCCAGACGCGCCGGCCAGGGGGGATTTGACTCACCCCGGCTATCCCGATAGCATCGAAACTTCATGACCCGTCGCGAGTTGTTGTCGAGCCTGGCGCTGGCGTTGCGGGCGCCCAACACCGCCGCCGCGGAAAAGCTGCTGTCGGCCGCCGTTGCCTCCGGCAAACTGCGGGCGGCCTCGCTCTACGTGCGCGAGGGGAACTCGGTGCTGAGCAAAGGTTTCGGCGCGGCCACGCCCGAAACTCCGTTCCTGCTGGCATCCATCACGAAGCCGATGACGGCGGTGGGCCTCATGCACCTGGTCGATCACCGCGAGTTGAGTCTCGCCGATCCGGTGCGAAAGTACATCCCCGAGTTCGCCGGCGACGAGAGAGACCGCATCACCGTCCACATGCTGCTCACCCATACCTCCGGACTGCCCGACATGCTGCCGGAGAACGAAGTGCTGCGCAAACGCCACGCTCCTCTTTCCGAGTTCGTCGCCGCCACCTGCAAAACACCACTGCTGTTCAGCCCCGGCACGGCGATGAAGTATCAGAGCATGGGCATTCTGCTGGCGGCCGAGATTGCCCAGCGCATCACGAAGACCCCATTCCCACAATTCCTCCGCACCAACATCTTTCTCCCGCTGGTGATGCGCGAAACCTCGCTCGGCCTGGGCGGGCGCGCCGTCCCCGACACAGCCCAGTGCCAGGTGGAGGGCAACGACGACTGGAACTGGAACAGCCCCTACTGGCGTAACCTGGGAGCACCCTGGGGAGGCGCGCACGCGACGGCGGAAAACGTGGCCAGGTTCTTGCGCTCGTTCCTGATGGGCGACGGCCGCGTCGTGCGGCCGGCCACCGGACAGATGATGATCACCAACCAAAACACGAAGTTGAAGGATCCCTGGGGCATCGGCTTCTCCGTGAAGCCCGGCAGCTTTGCGCGGCGTTGCTCGGCGGCCACCTTCGGCCATAGCGGTTCCACCGGAACGCTTTCGTGGGCCGACCCGCTTACCGGAGCCTGCTTCGTCCTGCTCACCACCTGGCCTGCCGAACAATCGAGCAAAGCCCTGCTCCACCCCGTTTCAGACCATATTTCGGAGGCTGTCGTATGAAACTCCGCCACGCCGCCACATTGCTTCTCGCCGCTTCGCTCCATGCTCAAAACGGCAAGCCTACGATCGAGCAGTTGATGAGTGCGCCGTTCCCAACTTCACCCGCGGCAAGCCCCTCGGGGGGCCATTTCGCCTGGGTGCAAAACGCCAACGGGGTGCGCAACCTCTTCCTCGCCGCGGCGCCCGACTACCAGGCCAAGGCCATCACCCCCTATACAAAGGATGACGGCCAGGATCTCGCCGAGCTCGCCTTCACGCCCGAAGGCGACAGCATCGTGTTCGTTCGCGGCGGCTCGGCCAACGGCCGTGGGGAGATTCCCAACCCCACCTCGGAGGCCGCCGGCGCCGAGCAGGCGCTCTTCATCGTCCCCATCGCGGGAGGCGAGCCGCGCCGCATCGGCGAAGGAGCGCATCCAGCCATTTCGCCCAAAGGCGGCACAGTGGCCTACACCTGGAAGGGACAGGTGTGGACAGCGGGGCTCTCCGGCGAACCCAAACCGGCGCAGCTCTTCAAGGCGCGCGGAACGGCGAACTCGCTCGCCTGGTCGCCTGATGGTTCCAAGCTCGCCTTCGTCAGCCGCCGCGGCACGCACAGCTTCATCGGCGTTTACGACCTTGCCGCCAAATCGATTCGCTGGATGGACCCATCACTCGATGAGGACGAAGACCCTGTGTGGGCACCCGACTCCGCCCGTATCGCCTTCCGCCGCACGCCCTACACCAAGGCATTCACGCTATTCGGCCCCAAACGCGAGGCTCCGCCGTGGAGCATCCGCGTGGCCACCGTCGCCAGCGGCGCCTCCAAGCAGGCATTCCTCGCCGAAGCCGGGCGCGGCAGCGTCTATCATCCGACCGTTGCCGGCAACCAGGTGCTGTGGGCCGAGGGCGACATTCTCGTCTTCCCGTGGGAACGCGATGGTTGGAACCACCTCTATTCCGTGCCCGCCGCCGGAGGGTCTCCAAAGCGGCTCACCTACGGCTCCTGCGAAGTGGAATATGTCACGCAGGGCGCCGACCGCAAGGAGGTCCTCTTCAACTCCAACTGCGACGACATCGACCGCCGCCACATCTACCGTGTCCCCGCCGCCGGCGGACCGCTCACGCCGGTCACCACCGGCCGCGGCATCGAGTGGGCCCCGCTGGTCTCCAGCGACAACAAGGCGCTGCTCTTCTTTCGTTCCGACGCTAAGACGCCGGCGCGGGCGGCCCTGCTGGTAAGCTTCGGCCAACCGCGCGACCTGACGCCGCTTAGTTTTCCCTCCGAGACGCTCGTCGAGCCCCAGGCCGTCACCCTCACCGCTGCCGATGGAATGCGCATTCCGGCACAGCTCTTCCTTCCCCCCCTCGCGCAGGGTCAAAAGGCCCCGGCGGTCGTCTTCTTCCACGGCGGCTCCCGCCGCCAGATGCTGCTCGGCTTCCACTACGGCAGCTACTATCACAACGCCTACTCGTTCAACCAGTGGCTGGTCTCCCAGGGTTACGTCGTGCTCAGCGTCAACTACCGCAGCGGCACAGGCTACGGCATGGAATTTCGCGAGGCGCTCAGCTACGGCGCCACCGGAGCCAGCGAGTTCCAGGATGTGATCGGCGCCGGACTCTTTCTGCAATCCCGGCCTGAAGTTGATTCCGCCCGCATCGGGCTCTGGGGCGGCAGCTACGGCGGCTATCTCACGGCGCTCGGCCTCGCCCGCGCTTCCAACCTCTTCGCCGCGGGCGTCGACATCCACGGCGTGCACGACTGGAACGTCGAGTTGAAGCACTGGAATCCGGCCTATGAGACCGAGCAGCAACAGGGCGAAGCGAAGATTGCCTATGAGTCGTCGCCCATGGCCTACATGAAATCGTGGAAATCCCCCGTGCTCCTCATACACGGCGACGACGACCGCAATGTGCCGTTCATCGAAAGCGTCATGATCACCGAGGCGCTGCGCAAGCAAGGCGTTGAATTCGAGCAGATCGTCTATCCCGACGAGGTGCACGGCTTCCTGCGCCATGAAAGCTGGCTGCGCACCTTCCGCGCCGCGTCTGACTTTTTCGAGCGCCGCCTGCTGCGCCGCCGGACCAATTAGAACCGCTCTCGCGTCTTCTCCTCAAACACACCCGACACCGGCGAAAGCCGGTAGCGGAAGGTGTGCGGCTCATTCGAGTTGATGCGGTAGGCCTCCACCGGGTACGCGTTGGGGCTCCAACTGTCGATGCCGCCCACGCCGATCTGGCGGGCGTCGAGATTGAGGAAGATCTGCGGGCGCTTCTGCATCTGGAAGCTGTAGGCGGCTCGCTGCATCTCCTCCTTCGTGTAGTGGCGAGCCGACACGCTCAGCTCGTCTTCGGCCACGGCCAGCAGCCCCACGCCTTGTGCATTAGTGAGAGCCACCCAGCGCACACCGGACTTGTTGCCGTTTTCCTGTGGCCGTGAGTATTCCACCCACTCCTTGTCCACCGTCGAGCGATAAAGCCCCACGCGCTCAAACGCGCGGTCCCAATAGGTCTCCACCGGACCGCGCCCGTACCAGGTGATATTTTCCAGGCCCGGCGCGGCAATCAGCTCCGTGCCGAAACGCGGCATCACAGGGAGCCGCTTGCTCCCCGGCAGGTACGAGGTCTCGACAATCACATCACCCGTGCCGTACACCGTGTACTCCTGCGAAACAACGGCGTCCTTGCCCGGCAGCGAACCTTCCACGCGGATCTTCACCGTACGGTCATCCACCGACTCCACCTTCACCTCGCCCACCGTCCACTCCGGTCCGGCGTTCTTCCAAGCCGGAAGATCCATCGTGCGTTCCTTGCGGAAGCGCTCGCCCTTGCCGCCGCCCGTGTCGTTGTCCGTAGGCGCACGCCAGAAATCCACCCGCGGACCGCGTTCCAGAATCGGCACGCCCTGAAAGTTGTAGTGCGTGATCACGCCGAGCTTCTTGTCAAACTCGAGCGTGAAGGCCTGGCTGCGAATCGTGGCCGTGGCGTCGTCCTGACCGAGCGTGAGAAATGGCCCCGCGTCGGTCTTGATGTTCGGCGGCGCTTCAGCGGAAGGCAGCGGGAACTGGTCCCACGCAATCACGTGCCCGGCCGGCGCCCACGCCGTGGCAGCCTTCAGCGAATAACTCACATTGAGGAAGTACTCTTCGCCCGGCTTGGCCTGCCACTTCGGCAGCGGCAGCGTGATCTCCTTTTCCGAGCGTGGGGCGATGTCGAGCCCGGCAATCGCGCCGCTGGCGATCACGCGGCCCCCGCCCATCAACTCCCACTTGCCGGTTGCGATGTCGTTCGCATTGTGCGCCTCAAACCAGTTCTTCACGCGGATGCGCCCCGCCGCGGCATCGATCGCCGTCGTGTGCAGGTTGCGGTAGACGTACTGGATCGCCTTCAGGCCTGGGTGAGCCTTGCGGTCGGCCGAAACGAGGCCGTTGCTATTGAAATTGTTGTCGTTGCGGATGCCCGACTTGTCCTCCCACCAGCCGCCGTAGGCGAGGAACTCCTTAGCGGCCGTGTTGGCGCGGTACTCCTGGGGCACGGGGACAAAGAGGCCCTGGTCCACCCAGTCCCACACATAGGCCCCCTGCATATTGCCGCCGGCATAGAAGTGCTTCCAGTAGGCCATCAGGTCGCCGTTGGAATTCCCCATGGCGTGCGTGTACTCGCACAGAATGAGCGGCATCTCGGGGCGCTCCTGGGCATGCTTCACCATGCGCTCCGGCGTCGGGTACATGAAGGAATTAATGTCCGCGTTCGTGCCGCCGTTAGAGGTAGTGCCTTCGTTGTGGAAGGGACGCGACGGATCGCGCTCGCGGGTCCATTTGTAAGCCGCCTCGGCGTTCAAACCATCGCCTGACTCGTTGCCCATTGACCAGAAAATGATCGAGGCGTGGTTCTTGTCGCGCTCCACCATGCGCTTCACGCGGTCGAGCATGGCCGGCCCCCAGGCTGGGTCGTTGGTGAGCCGGTTCTTCTTGTCGTTGCCGTAGTGGTGGATCTCGATGTTGGCCTCGTCCATCACGTAGAGGCCGTAGCGGTCGCAGAGGTCATACCAGGCCGGCGCGTTGGGATAGTGTGACGTGCGGACAGAGTTGATGTTGAACTGCTTCATCAGCTTCACATCCTCGAGCATGAGCGCTTCGCTCACATAGTGGCCCGTGCGAGGGGAATGCTCGTGCCGGTTCACACCCTTCACGAGCAGCGGGACGCCATTCACCAACACCTTCCCGCCGCGGATCTCAACCTTGCGGAAACCCACGCGCTGCGGGATCACCTCAACCGCCGCGCCCTTGGCGTCCGCCAGCGTGAGCAGCAGCGTGTAGAGGTAGGGCTTATCGGCTGACCACTTCCGTACCTTCGCCACAGGGATGCTCATCTCGGCTCTGGATGAACAGGGCGCATCGGCCTTGCCCACCGCGGCGCCCGCCGCGTCAAGCAGCTCCGCCCGCAGCGTGCACGCCGTCGAGCCGGGCACTTCAGCGCGCACACGAAGGGTGCCGTCCTGATAGGCCGCATCAAGGCCCGAGTTCACCTCAAAATCGCGGACATGTTCCTTCGCCGTCGACCACAGGAAGACGTCGCGGTAGATACCGCTCAACCGCCACATGTCCTGATCCTCCAGAAACGCCCCATCGCCGAAGCGGTACACCTCAACCGCGAGCAGGTTCTCCCCCGCCTTGAGATGAGGTGTCAGGCGAAACTCGGCCGGCGTGCGGCTGTCCTCGTTGTAGCCGACCTTCACGCCGTTCACCCACACGGTGAATGCCGAGTCGACGCCTTCGAAATGCAGGTAGACCTCTCGGCCCCTCCACAGCGGCGGCACGGTGAACGTACGCCGGTAACTGCCCACCGGGTGCCACTCATTGGGAACCTGGGGCGGCTGAGCTGGGTTCTGCGGCCAGGGATAGATGATGTTCGTGTACACGGGCACATCAAAGCCGTGTAACTGCCAGTTCGACGGCACGGGAATGGTGCGCCAGGCCGAATCGTCGTAGGTGGGGCGGAAGAAGGTGAGCGGACGGTCAGAGGGCCGGAGCGAGCCCTGGAACTTCCAGGTCCCGTTCAGCGACTGAAACCACGGCGAGCGCGTGCGGTCAAATGTGCGCGCCAGCGCCGCCGACGGGTACACCATCATCGTCGCATGGGGCGCTTCGGTGCCCACAGTGGCCACGCTCACGTCGTCCCATTCGGGGCGTTGGGCCAGGGCGGGGAGCAGGAGGAGAATTGCCAGCAGGAAGATGTTAAGCGTTTGCATAATCCACGTTGAGACTACCACCACGCACCCCCGGCGGGAAGCCCGGCTTTGGCCCGCCACTTGCTCTCCCATGCCCCGATTTCCTCCGCAGGAAGGCGACCGCGATGTCCGCACCCACCTCCCAGCTCTACGCCCAACGCCTCAACCGGTACGTCACCGCCGGGCGCAACGCCAAGCCCGACCGCGTCCCGCTGCGCCCCTTCGCCGCCGAGTTCACCGCCAACGTCTCCGGCCATACTGTCCAGCAGATCACGCATGATTACAACCAGGCCTTCGACTCCGTCATCACCTGCTGCCGCCAGTTCGATTGGGACGCCGTCGTGCCGAACATGGTTTACGTGTGGACGGGCCTTACCCAATCGGCCGGGCTGCGTTACTACGCCATCCCCGGCATCGACGTCGGCCCCGAAGTGGGCTTCCAATACCGCGAACCGGAGCAGGACAACGCCTGGATGCGCCGCGAGGAATACGACGAGCTGATCGACGATCCGGTGGCCTTCCTCTACAACACCTGGCTGCCGCGCGTTTCGGCCGAGTGTGCCGCCAGTCCCTACCGCCGCAGCCTGGCGATGGTGAAATCCACCTGGGCGATGGCGAACTACTTCAGCGCCTTCGGTCCACAAATCGAGCGCATGAAGAACGAGTGCGGCACGGTGTCGTCCATCAGCGGCATGCTGAAAGCCCCCCTCGACGTGCTCGCCGACAAGTTCCGCGGCTACCTCGGGCTGGCGTTTGACCTCATGGAGGTGCCCGACAAGGTGGAGGCGGCCTGCAAGGCGCTCATGCCGCATCTCGGCTTCATCGCGTTGTCCGGGCTTGACCCGGGCCGCAACATTCCCATCCCCATCTGGATGCACCGCGGCTGCGTGCCCTTCGTCTCCCACGACCACTTCAACCGCCTCTACTGGCCGACGCTGAAGCCGATTGTCGAGGCCATCTGGGCGCGGGGCAACCAGACGTTGTTCTACGCCGAAGGCAAGTGGGACGCCCACCTCGACGCCTTTGCCGAGTTGCCCGCCGGGTCGATCATCTATCACATCGACCGCGGCGACGCCGAACTCACCGCCCGCAAGCTGGGTTCGAAGTTCTGCCTCTCCGGCGGTGTGCCCAACGCCATGCTCGCCTTCGGCACGCCGGAGGAGGTGCGGCAGCGCTGCAAATTCCTCATCGATACCTGCGGCCAGGGCGGCGGCTTCATCATGGACGCCTCGGCCATCATGCAGAACGACGCGCGGGTGGAGAACGTCCGCGCCATGACCGAGTTCACGCGAGAGTACGGCGTCTACTCCACCACGCCGTCCGACGCCGCTCCGCCCCCGCCGCCCGAAGGCCGCCCCCCGGCGCCCACCTGGCGGGAAGGGCGAGTGCCCGCCGGAGCCTGCCTGGCCTGGGAGCAGAGGTTGAAGGAGATCCCCGCCATCCCCGGCGACCCGGCCCTCTGCCGACAGGTGTGGGAAAACGTCGACGCCCTGGCCTACTTCTACATATGGCATCTCGTGCTCAGCTTCTGAGGAACACGCGCACAACGGACCCGCCCGGCCTCCGCCTGCGGGCCTGTGCGCTTCTGAACCGCCGCCTGTTCCTCGGCGCTCTTCCGGCCGCCTCACTGGCCGCGCCCGCCGAGCCGTTTCTCACGCCCGCCCGCTTCGGCGCCAAAGCCGACGGGCACGCCCTCGACACCAAGGCGCTGCAAGCCGCCATCGACGCCTGCGCCCGCTCCGGCGGCGGTACCGTGCTGCTGCCCGCCGGACGCTATCTCACCGGAACACTGTTTCTGCGCGGCCGCGTCACGCTTCACCTCACCGCCGGCGCGGTGTTGCTCGGCAGCACGAACCTCGCTGACTACCCCGTGACCGTGGCCAGGCTGCGCTCCTACACCGACAACTACACCGACAAGAGCCTGCTCTACGGGGAGGACCTCCAGGACGTCACCATCGAAGGCACGGGCGTGATCGACGGCCAGGGCAAGGCGTTCTCCGGCCCATACAAAGTCCGCCCCTACACGCTTCGCTTCGTCAACTGCCGCCGCGTCAAAGTCCACGACATCGCCTTCCTCGACTCGCCGATGTGGGTCCAGCACTACCTCGCCTGCGACGATCTCGCGATCCGCGGCATCACCGTCCGCAGCCGCGCCAATGCCAATAACGACGGCATCGACATCGACGCCTGCTCGCGCGTCCGCATCTCCGATTGCGACATCGACTCCGGCGACGATGCCCTGGTTCTCAAGAGCACGCTGGCCCGCCCCTGCCGTCAGGTCACCGTCACCAACTGCGTGCTCTCCTCGCACTGCAACGCCTTCAAGCTGGGTACGGAGTCCAACGGCGGCTTCGAGGACATCCTGTTCAGCAACTCGGCCATCCACGACACACGGCTCTCGGGGATTGCGCTGGAATGCGTGGACGGCGGCCGGCTGGAGCGCATCCAGGTAGCCGGCATCTCGATGAATGGCGTCGGCGCGCCTCTCTTCATCCGCCTCGGCGACCGCGGCCGCCCCTTCCTCACCGGCGGCGAACGCCAGCCACCGGGCACCCTGCGCAACGTCATCATCCGCGACGTCCAGGCCACCCGCGCCAGCGCCATCGGCTGCGCCCTCTCCGGACTTCCCGGCCACCCCATCGAGCAGGTCACGCTCGACAACCTGAACCTGGAGTTCGAAGGCGGCGGTAAGCCGGCCCACCTTCCGGGCGCTGTTCCCGAGCTGCCTGACAAGTACCCGGAGCACTGGATGTTCGGCGCCCTGCCCGCCTTCGGACTCTACTGCCGCCACATCCGCGGCCTGACGCTGCGCGGTGTCCGCCTCTCCGCCGCCAGTCCCGACGAGCGGCCACCACTTGCGGTTGAAGATGTGGAAGGACTCGACGGTTCGGTCAACACCCGCTGAGCGAAACCACCCAGAAGCGCCACCGCCCCCGCTATCCCCTCAGTTCCCGCAGCGCGTCAAACATAGCCACGATGTTCTCCACCGGCGTCCGCGCCTGCACGTTGTGGACGGCGTTGAACACATACCCGCCGCCGCGCGAGAAGATAGCGGCGTGGCGCAACACCTGTTCCCGCACCTCTGCGGGTGTGCCAAACGCCAGCGTCTTCTGTGTATCCACCCCGCCGCCCCAGAACACCAGCCGGTCGCCGTATGTCGACTTGAGGAACTCCGGCTCCATACCCAAGGCCGACACCTGCACCGGGTTCAGGATGTCGAAGCCGGCGTCGAGAAAGGCGTCCAAAAACCGCACCACCGAGCCGCAGGAGTGCTTAAATACCTTCCACTCCGTGTTGCCGTGGATCCAGTCCGTCACCTGCCGGTAGTAGGGCAGCCACAACTCGCGGAAGGTGGCTTCCGAACAGAATGTGGACTTCTGGGTCCCAAAATCGGTCCCGCAGAGGTAAATCACGTCCACGCAGCCGCCCGCGCGCTCATTCGCACGGCGCAGGTTCTCGAGCAGAATCTCACACTGCCGGGAAAAGACGCCGTGGATGTAGTCGGGCCGGCTGCGAATGGACATGTACCATTCGGCCACGTCGCGGATGCCCTTCGGCTCCCGCAGGCTGACGCCGGGCACATTGGCAATGTCGCCGAACCCCGCGCCAAACTTGGCCACCACGGCGCGCCCGGTGGCCCGCGCCGCCTGCGCCGCTGAGGCGAAGTGAGCGAGATCCTCCTCGGAAAAGCGCCCATACTCCTCCACATTGTCCTCGGGATTGAGTTTTGCCTCGTCGATCGGCTGCTGGCGAATGATGGCGTCAAAGAAGTAGCCACCCGCCGGCATCCGGCCGCTCGGCGCAAGCGCAGTGTCGCCGCCCGGATGCAGCAGCGTGTCGCCATTGGCGTCCAGCGTCACGTTGAAGTTGCCCGGCACCAGCACCTCCAGGCCGTCGTACATCCGCCACGGCTTCCAGTGGTCGAGCGCGAGTGCGTAGTTGGCCTTGCGCGGAATGAGCGCTTCGGTGTCGATGTCGAGCGCGATTTTGAGGTCTTCATCCAGCCAGCCAAGGCACTGGCTCGGTTCGAAGATCTTCACCAGCCGCGGCTCCAGGCCGTAGTGCCGCCGCAAGGCGGCCACGCAACTGGCGTGCATTCCCGTAACAGTGGTGGAACCGAAATCGACGGGCAACCGGTCCGGTTCCCGATGGTGGAGGGCGGTGAGCACACGTTCGCGGCGGGTCATGGCACCCGGATTGCTGCATGAACGGTGCCAATTCACGAACGGGCGGATACTATGGCTGATCTGCGCACACTCCACGACGCGATTCTCGAAGGCAACGCCAAACAGGCCGCGGCCCTTACCCAGGAGGCGTTGGCCGAAGGCCTGGCGCCGCTGGACATCATCCAGCAGGCCATGGTTCCGGCCATGGACGAGGTCGGCCGGCGCTTTGAGTGCGAAGAGTACTTCGTACCGGAACTGCTGCTCTCGGCCAGGGCAATGAAGGCGGCCCTCGAACCGGTGCGCCCGCTGCTGGTGGCCTCCGGGATCCAGCCCGCCGGCCGCGTTGTAATCGGCACGGTGAAGGGCGACCTGCACGACATCGGCAAGAACCTGGTGGCGGCGCTGCTCGAAGGCGGCGGCTTTGAGGTGATCGACCTCGGAGCCGACGTGCCGGCGCAGAAGTTCGTGGAGGCCGTGCAATCTTCAGGCGCGGGCATTGTCGCCTTGTCGGCCCTGCTCACGGTCACCATGCCGTCCATGAAGTCCACCATCGAAGCTCTCGACCACGCAGGCGTGCGTAGCCGCGTCAAGGTGATCGTCGGAGGCGCGCCCGTAACGCAACAGTTCGCCGATCAGATCGGCGCCGACGGCTATAGTGAAAATGCGACGGCGGCCGTGGCGCTGGCCCGGCGGCTCAGCCAGCCCGCTTGAGGAGCTTCGCGGAATCCTCATCATGAGTCCACTCGATACCTGGTTCAACGGCCGCACCCTGCTCACCGACGGCGCCTGGGGGACGGAGCTGCAGGTGCGAGGGCTCGAACCCGGCCGTAATCCCGACCACTGGAACATCGAACACCCCGATCGCGTCGAGGACGTGGCGCGCGCCTACGCCGAGGCCGGCTGCGACGTGATTCTCACCAACACCTTCCGCGCCAACCGCATCGCCCTCGGGGAGGGCTCGGGCGCGCTGGCCGTGGAACTGAACCGCGCAGGTGTAGAGATTTCACGCCGCGCCGCGCAAGGCCGCTGCCGCGTGATCGCCTCGCTGGGGCCGTCGGGCAAGATGCTCCTGGCCGGCGACGTGACCCCGGAAGAGCTCACCGAGGCCTTTGCCGAACAAGCCGCCGCGCTTGCTCAGGCCGATGCCCTCCTGATCGAAACCATGAGCGACATTGAGGAGGCCTGCCTGGCCCTGCGCGCCGCTTTGCCCACCGGACTCCCGGTGATCGTCTCCTTCGCCTTTGACGCCGGCCGCAACAAGGACCGCACCATGACCGGAGCGACGCCTGAGCAGGCCGCCGCCGCCGTTGAGGCCGCCGGAGCCGCCGCCGTGGGCGCAAACTGCGGTTCAGGCATCGCCGCCTTCGCCCCGCTCTGCGCCCGCCTGCGCGCCGCTTGCCGGCTGCCCCTCTGGATCAAGCCCAACGCCGGGCTGCCGGAAATCGTCGAGGGCCGCGCCGTCTACCGCACCACGCCCGCCGAATTTGCCTCGCACGCACCGGCTCTGGTCGCCGCGGGCGCAGGCTTCTTGGGTGGCTGCTGCGGCTCCAACGTCGAGTTCATCCGCGCCCTCGGCGCCGAGTTGAAGCGATGCGCTTTGAGCTGATCAGTTGCGAGGTCCTCTTTCGCGAGATGTGCGACTCGGTGGCGCGCTCGCAGCACCAGATCAACGTCCGCTTTCTCAGCAAGGGCCTTCACGACCTGGGCGGCTCCGGCATGCGCCGCCAGTTGCAGCAACACATCGACGATTCGCCTGACTGCGACGCCATTTTGCTCGGCTATGCTCTCTGCGGCAATGGACTGCACGGCCTGGAGGCGCGCCGCACGCCCCTCGTCATGCCCCGCGCCCACGATTGCATCGCCCTGCTCATGGGTAGCCGCGACGCCCACGCCGCTTACTTCGAATCCAACCCCGGCACCTACTTCCGCTCCACAGGCTGGCTCGAGAGGGGCAAGACCCTGCAACAACTCTCCTCGGGCGCGCAGATGGGCAGCGAGTCGCTCCCCGCCCTCATTGAGCGCTATGGCGAGGACAACGGCCGCTATTTATACGAGGAGTTCACCCGCTATCGCCAACACTACCAGCAGCTCACCTACATCGAAACAGGGCTCGAACCGAACCGGAGTTTTGAGGAGCAGGCACGCACCGAAGCCGGCGAGCGGGGCTGGCGCTTCTCCAAAACCACCGGCAGCCTGGGGCTGTTCCGGCAACTGGTGAATGGCGACTGGCCTGAAGCAGACTTCCTCATTGTGCCGCCGGGCTCACGCGCGGTGGCCAGCTATGACCACCAGGTGATCCGCTGTGAAGGAGATACACCATGACCGGACGTGAGCGCATTGAGGCGCGCATCCACCATCAGCCTGTCGACCACCTCCCCTTCATGCCCATCACGATGATGTTCGCCGCCGACTTGGCCGGCGTGCGCTATCGCGACTATGCAGCCGACCATCGTGTCCTTGCCCAGGCCCAGCTGCAAACGGCGGAGCGGTTCGGATTTGACTACGTCTCGGTGATCTCCGATCCCGCCCGCGAGGCCTCCGATCTGGGCGGCATGGTCGAGTGGTATGACCACCAGCCGCCGGCCATCGTCGAAAGCGCCGCGCTGTTGAGCGAGAAGTCGGCGCTCGCCAGCCTCCGCCTCCCCGCCATGGAGGCCCCAGGGCGCATGCGCGACCGCATCGAGGGCGTTGGCGCCCTGGCTCGCGCCGTGGGATCGGAGAAGATCGTCGAAGGCTGGGTGGAAGGCCCGTGCGCGCTGGCCGCTGACCTGCGCGGCGTGAACACGCTCATGCTTGACTTCTACGACGACGAAGCGTTCGTCACCGAGCTGTTCGAATTCGTCGTCGCCATGGAGATCGCCTTCGCCGCTGAACAGGTGAAGGCCGGCGCGACGCTCATCGGTGTCGGAGATGCCGCGGCTTCACTGGTGGGTCCGAAATTCTACTCCCGCTTTGTGCTGCCCTTCGAGCAGAAGCTCGTTGCCGGCATCCAGGCCCTCGGGGTCCCCGTGCGGCTACACATCTGCGGCAACACGCGCAAGATCCTTGGCGGCATGGGGACGACCGGCGCCGAGGTAGTCGACCTCGACTTTCTCTCCCCACTCGGCGAGGGCCGCGCGGCCATGGGCCCGGAGCAGGTTCTGCTCGGCAACATCGACCCGGTCCGTGCCCTGCGCGATGGCACACCCGCGTCTGTTGAGGCCGCCGTCGCCTCCTGTCATGCCGAGGCCGGGACGCACTACATCGTCGGCGCGGGATGCGAGGTGACGCGCGGCACTCCGCACGAAAACGTCGAGGCCATGCGCCGCTACGCGCGCGAACACAACTGAGGCCCGCAGTGCCGCGACACGTCACCATCGAACCCAAGCCGGGGCAGACCCTCTCTGATCAGCTCTTCGACCTCGGCGTCGAGTTCCCCTGCGGCGGCGGTTCACTGTGCGGCGGCTGCCGTGTGCGGCTCGTTGCGGGTGATGTCCCCGTCACTGAGGCCATGCGCGAAGCGCTTTCGGATCGCGAACTGGCCGTGGGCTGGCGGCTGGCCTGCCTGGCGCAAGCCTCCGCGCCCGTAACGCTTGAGGTCGAACAGTGGTCGCCCCGCATTCTTACCGACGACTCGCGGCTCACCCCCGAATCGCGTCACGGCCTTGGCGTCGCCATCGACCTCGGCACCACCACGCTGGTGGCCGAACTGGTGGACCTGCACACGGGTGAGGTTCTCGGCGTCCGCACCGCGCTCAACCCGCAAGGGCGGCACGGCGCCGATGTGATGAGCCGCATCGAGTTCGACCTGCGCCAGCCCGGCGCGCTCACCTCACTCATCCGCCGCGCGCTCGGGGAGATGGTCGCCAGCCTGGCATCCGGCGCGCCGCTGGCTGAGGTGCTGCTGTGCGGCAACACCGTGATGCATCACCTCTTCTGTGGAGAAAGCGTCGAGCCGCTCTCCCACGTTCCCTTTCATTCGCCTGCGCTCGAAGCCCGCACCTTCACTGCCGCCGAACTCGGCTGGCCCGCTCCCATCGACGAGGGCGTCACCGTTCTGCCCTGCCTCGGCGGCTTCGTCGGCAGCGATCTGCTCTGCGGATTACTTGCTTGCGGTGTACACACGGCCGTTGCGCCCACCGCGCTCCTCGACCTCGGGACGAACGGCGAGATCGCCGTCGCCCATCAGGGCCGCATCCTCTGCGCCTCCACCGCCGCCGGGCCTGCCTTTGAGGGCGGCCGCATCCGCATGGGCATGCGCGCCGGCGATGGCGCCATCGACAAAATCGAAGTAGTGGATGACGCGCTGCACTGCCATGTCATCGGCGGCTGCGCCCCACGCGGCATCTGCGGCAGCGGGCTTGTGGATGCGGCGGCGGTGGCACTGGAGACCGGCGCCGTGGCGCCCTCGGGCCGGCTCACTGACGGCCAGCGCACCTTTCCCCTCACCGGGCCGGTGGAACTGATCCAGGCCGATTTCCGCGAACTGCAACTCGCCAAGGGCGCCATCGCCGCCGGGTTCGACCTGCTCACCTCACGCGCCGGGCTCGAACCAGCCTCTCTGCCCGCTATCCATCTCGCCGGAGCCTTCGGCAACTACGTCCGCACCGCCAGCGCGCGCCGCATCGGGCTGCTGCCCTGCCCTTCGGCCACCGTCCACCCCAGCGGTAATAGCGCCGTGCGCGGAGCGCGCGGGCTGCTGCTCTCCCCCTCACGCCGGCAGGAGCAACTCAACACCATCCTCTCCGCCACCGAGCACATCGAACTGGGTTCGGACCGCGACTTCCAGGAGTCGTTCATCGAACAGATGGCCTTCCCGGATATCGCACCGTTAGCGTAAGGCGGCCATCAGTTGCCCCATCAAACCCATGCCCATCTGCGAAATGACGCGATACCCGCCGCGCTGCAGCTCCTCGCCGGCGCGGTTGCTTTGCGACACACCGGTCAGAAAGCCGTCGGGCGTGAGCCGGTCTTCGAGCGCGCCCAGCGCCCGCCGCGCGGCGTCTTTCTCATGCTCACCCACAAGCCTCAGATCTGCCGCCTTGGCTACAGCCGTCGCGATGCCCGCACTGCCCGAGGTCTCGGCATGCGTAGGTGGCTGGTCCAGGTAGCAGTTCCACAGTCCATCGGGCCGTTGCAAGGGCAGCACCCAGGCCACGGCGCGCCGCAATTCATCGCGCAAGTCCGCGAGGTCCCCGCGGTCGCGCAGCAGTTCGAGCGTGCGCGCCAGCCCCAGCATGTACCAGGCGACCCCGCGCGCCCAATTGCGGTACGTGGTCCGGTTGTCTGGCAACCGGCGCAGAACGATGGCATCGGGGCTGGCCAGCCGCTCGCGCCTCAACCGCAACTGGCGGATCGCCAGGTCCTCTAGCTCCCGATCTCGCCGCAGCCGCGCCACCGCCGCCATCGGATAAGCCACCGTGTACGAACCCTCGCATGTCGTCGAGCCGCCGCCCACCACACAGCCCTCTGCGTCGCGCCCCTTCATCCAATAGGCGATGGCAAGGTCAATCGCCTTGTGCCGCGGCCGCTCAAAGGCCATCATCGCCACCGGCAGCGTCTCCTCGATGCTGTGAAACTCGTTGTCGGCCGGACGGCTGCGCGGGTCTTCGTACACCAGCCGCTCGTCGTCGGGCAGATGCAAACGCAGGTGTGCGTGCAGTTCCTTGCGCCAGCGCAGGTCGCGCAACGCATCGAGCACACACCCTTGCAGCCAGCCGAACGGCTGTGCCGACTCCAGCCCGCGCAACCGTTGCTCAAACTCCTGCTTCGGCGATGGACCGCCCTCCGCCATCAGGAAGTGAGGCAGCAGCGCTTCAGGTGCGCCCGAGCTAAGAATCCACGTCGTCCCCTGTCCCACGCTTTGCCGCAGGCTGATCCGCCGCTGAGGCGAGGGCAGTTCGAGTTCAAACAACTGGCCCGCATACGCGTAGCGCAGGTCAAACGCCCCCAGCTTCGCGCCATCGGCCGCAAGCACATCCACCACACGCGGCTCGCGTGAGTCCAGCGCATTGGTGATCCGCAACCGCCGCCCCGGCGCGGGGAAAAGGAGCTTCACCTCATCATGCAAGGCCACGCCGCGCCAACCAAACGAGATGCGCTCACCCGCGGGCGGCTTCGCCTCCGCCGCTTCCACCTTCGCCACTGCGTACCGCATGCTCTTCCGCGCCATGGACGCCGCCAACAACGTACGCCGGGTGATCATTGCTGCCACCAGCATAGGCGAGCCGCGCCGGGAGCGCATGCCTGTTGGCGGAGAGCCAGCCGCAGGGAACGGGAATATGGGGGATGGCGGAGAGAGAGGGATTCGAACCCTCGATACAGTTTCCCGTATACACGCTTTCCAAGCGTGCGCCTTCAACCACTCGGCCATCTCTCCGGGGAAACACCCGTGGTGCGCCAACGCGCCACGAGGTTTGTTTTGCGGTGTGTTGCACCGCAAACTTTCAGTTTAGCGCACTACTGGCAGCGAGGGCATCGCGCACCTCATCGCCTCACTTGGCCGCATTCTTCATCAGCCAGTTGCGAATCCTCCAATACGACTCCGGGTCGTAACCTGTCCTCGGCTCCTTGCGCTCCTCGCACCACGTCTTGGCGTCGGTGGCCCCCAGCAGCGCCAGCAGCCCGGTCACGACAAACTCACGCCCCTGCACCTTTTCGACCATCCGCGCCCAACTCACGTCCTGCTGCGCGTTGCGGAAGATCAGCAGCCGCCCGTTTGGCGGTGAAGCTCCGTGCCGTTGCTTGGTTCCGCAGAGGTAGGTTTCCAGGTGCTCGAAGGCCGTTTCCGACGCCGGCAGCCGCACATCGGCCAGCGCCGGCGAAATCGCGTCAATCTTCGGTGAGACCAGCGACCCGATGCGCACCTCCATCGGATAGATGATCCACTGCTCGCCCGAATTGAGCTGCACCTCCAGCCGCACACGCCGGATGGGCGCCTGCGACGGCACATACACGTCAAGCCAGAATGACTGCACCGACTGCTCCTCCGGACCCAGCGCGAGGTCGGGAATCGAGCCCGTGTACGGCGCCGCCACCTTCTCCAATCCATCGGGCACCCACGACTTACCCACCTGCGTCCACCTCTCCCGGTACAGCGTGGACTGCAGGACGTTCTCGGGATTCTCCCCGATGAAAAGTGTGAACTTCTGCCCCCTCGGCGCGGAGACGACCACGCGGAAACTGGTGAAGCTCTGCCGCGCCAGCGCCGGCGAGAGGATTTCCCGCGGACGGCCCTCCCGGTCGGCCTCCACCGGCGCGCCATCCGGACCGATGCGGCGCAGCTCGGAGTAGACGCGCACGTCGAGCTGACCAGCAACGGCGGGCAGCATTGCGGCCGAAAGTAGAAACGGAACCAGCATCAAGCGGAACCAGTCAGGTCTTGCGAACACTACGTGGTTGGCTGAGCGTGCGAGCCGCTTGCCACTATACCGCGAAGCGCTGGCGCCGTGGGAAAGCCGGCGCTATGCTTGTCTCCGATGCGAACCGCCCTCCTGCTGGCCTGCGCCTTCTCTTGCCTGACTCCCTCACTTTCGTTGGCCCAAACACCTCCCGCGCCCGAACCCGTGACGCTGGGCCCTGTCACGTTGGGCTATGACGCAGGCCTGCCGCAGCTCCGCTTCGCCGCTGGTGAGATCCGCGCCGCGCTGGCCGCCCAGGGCGCGGCGGTGCGCGAGCTGCCGGTGGCCGAGGCCCTGCGCGTGCCGCGCGGCCACCGCCTGATTCTCCAAGTCGACCCTCGTCCCGTCGCGCAGGCTTACACACTGCGCCGCCAGGGCGATCTCATCCAGGCCACCGGCAGCGACGCCAATGGCGCGCTCTACGCCGGCCTCGACCTCGCCGAGGCCATTCGCACCCGTTCGCTGGACCAGCTCGCCGCCGGCGAGCACAAACCCTACATCGCCAAGCGCGGCATCAAGTTCAACATCCCCCTCGACGCCCGCACGCCCAGCTACTCCGACAACGCCGACTCGGCCCAGCGGAACATCCCCGAGATGTGGAGCTTCGACTTCTGGCGCACCTTCCTCGACAACATGGCCCGCCACCGCTACAACGTGCTCACGCTGTGGAGCCTCCACCCCTTCCCCTCCATCGTCCGCGTCCCGGAATACCCCGAAGTCGCCCTGGAAGACGTGAAGCGCTCAACAGTGAAGTTCGACGATACCTATTCGCACACCGGCACCGATATGGTGCGCCCCGAGGTGCTCGCCAACCTGGAGACCGTCCGCCGTATGACCATCGGCGAAAAGATCCGCTTCTGGCGCGACGTGATGCAATACGCCCAGGAACGCGGCATCGAGGTCTACTGGTTCACCTGGAACATCTTCACCTACGGAGCGGCCGGCAAACACGGCATCACCCAGTCGCAGGACAACCCCATCACCATCGATTACTTCCGCAGGAGCGTGCGCGAGACCGTGCTCACTTACCCGCTGCTAGCCGGCATCGGCATCACCGCCGGCGAACAGATGGAGGCGCGCACTGACGAGTTCTCCAAGGAGAAATGGTTGTGGAAGACCTACGGTGAGGGCATCCGCGACGCCCTGCGCCTCCAGCCCGGCCGCCCGTTCCGCCTCATCCACCGCTACCATCAAACGGCGCAGAGCGAAATTCTGCACGAGTTCCGCGAACTCCCCGCGCCGATGGACCTCAGCTTCAAGTACGCCATCGCCCACATGTACTCGATGACGAACCCGCCGTTCATTCAATCGGCGCTGCCCCACCTTGGCCCCGGCTCGGCATCGAAGCTGCGCTCCTGGCTCACCGTCCGCAACGACGACATCTACAGCTTCCGTTGGGCCGACCCCGAGTTTGCCCGCGAGTTCATCCGCAACATCCCGGGGCCGGACAAAGTGGCCGGCTTTTACATGGGGCCGGATGGCTTTAACTGGGGGCGCGACTTCTTAAGCCGCGACGCCGCCACATCGCCTCAAACCGCCGCACCGCCCCAAACCGTGATCGAAAAGCAGTGGCTCAGCTTCCTCCTCTGGGGGCGGCTCAGCTACGATCCTGACCTGCCCGCCGCGCACATCGAACGCATCATCGGCGCGCACTTCCCCCAGGTACCTGCGGCTGACCTGCTCTCCGTCTGGTCGCGCGCTTCCCAGGTAATCCCCGAAATCACACGCTTTTCCTGGGGCGACATCGACCTGCGCTGGTTCCCTGAAGCCTCCATCAGCCACCGCCGCTACAAAGGCTTCTACACGGTGCGCCATTTCATCGAGGGCGAGACCATGCCCGGCAGCGGGAACCTCGACATCCTCACCTGGCGCTCACGCCTCCTGGCACGCGAACCAATGAACGGCAAGACGCCGCTCGAAGTGGCCGCGGCCCTCAAGGGTGACGCCGATGCCGTCCTGCCGCGCTTAGGCGAATTGCGGCGCGCCGCCGGATCCCATCAGGAACTGCTGCTCACCCTCGGCGACCTCGAAGCGATGTCCCACCTCGGCAACTACTATGCCGAAAAGATCCTTGGCGCGGCCGACCTCGCGCTGTTCGACAAATCCGCCGCGCCGGAACAGCAGGCCTCCGCCATCGCCCACCTCCAGGCCGCACACGAACACTGGCGCCGCTACGCCGCCATCTATTCCCAGCAGTACAAGCCGCAGTTGCTCAACCGCGTCGGCTACGTCGACATCCCCGCGCTGCTCGAAAAAACCGCCGCCGACATCGCGATGGCGCAGTCCTGGAAACCCGGCACGATTCCCGACGGGCCCCGCAAGCGCAGCGCCGACCGCCCGTTCCGGCCGTAACGCTTCCCCTCGAAGCCTCGTTCGATTACACTCGACCTCATCAGGAGGTGCGCGTTGAGGCTCTCCCTCGTCCTGCTGCTGTCCGCCCTGCCCACACTGGCCGCACATGTCGAGACCAGTCCGGTCGAGATCGTCCACCCCTCTTATTCGCCCGATGCCCGGCTCGCGGAGTTGGAAGGAGTCGTTCTGCTCGGCGCCCGTATCGGCACGGACGGCCTCGCCCGCGACATCCGCGTGAATCGCCCGCTCGGCTTTGGCCTCGACGAGCGCGCCGTGGAGGCCCTCCACCAGTGGCGCTTCAAGCCCGCTATGCGCGACGGTTCCCCGGTGGAGGCGTACGTCCAGGTGCCCATCCCCTTCCTGATCGCCGAAAAAGCCTCCCGCTGGCATCTGTTGCGGCTCGACTTTGAATCGCCCGAGGACGCCTCGCCGCCACGCCTTCTGTCGACCAGCTTTCCTCCCGGCGCAGGCATCTCCGCCGGCGCCGTGGAGCACGCCAGTCTTGTCCTCGCCATCAAGCGTTGCGCGAAGGTGACGCTTTCCTTCGACATCGGGCCGGGCGGCGCGCCGGCTAACATCCTCGTCGAGGAGTCCAGCGACAAGATCTGGGACCAAGAGGCCGCCGTCGTCGTGCAGAGTTGGCGCTTCGCCCCGGCCACTTTCGACGGCGCCGCCGAGCCTACCCGCGCCACGGTCACACTGGCCTGGGGACGCAAGGCTCTCGACGCGGAAAGCGCTGCCGCCTTGTACTACGGGAGTCCAGCCGACGGGATCGCCGCACCCCTTCAGGGAGACTACACCGAAGAGCCGTTCCGGCTGGGCATCCAGGGAGTCGTCACGGTCGCCTTCCGCCTCGGCGACGGCGGCAAACCGGCCGCTCTGCGAGTCGTACAAGGACTTGGCCACGGCCTCGATGAGAAGGCTCTCGAGGCCGTTTCCCGCATTACTCTCCGTTTCAACGGCCAGAACCTCATCCCCGCCGGTAGCGATCACACACTCGGTGTGCTCTTCCGCATCCACACCGTCCCCGTCCAGGCACCGAAGTAGCGCCGCCCCGACACAAACCGCGTCGTTGTTTGTTTTGCACTCCCCACTCTGATAGCATGCGCTTCCATTAAGGAGCCTCGAATGCGACTTCTCTTCCTGCTCGCGTTGTCCGCCCTCGCCGCTTATAGCCAGACCGCCCAGCTCACTGGGCGCGTGCTGGACGCCACCGGCGCCAGCGTCCCCGCAGCCACCATCTCGGTGCGCAGCCTTGCCACCGCCGTTGAGCGCACCACGCAAACGAATGAGTCCGGCCTCTACACTCTGCCGCTGCTCCAGCCGGGCGGCTACGAAGTGAACGTGCGCAAGGATGGGTTCAAACCAGTGACGCAAACCGGCGTCACGCTTGAGGTGGACCAGCGCGCCGAACTCAACTTCAATCTGCAAGTGGGCGCGGTCACCGAGCAGATCGAGGTGCGTGCCGCGCTTTCGCGCCTGAACACCGTGGAGGCTTCCCAGGGACAAGTCATCGACAACCAGCGCATCGTCGAAATGCCCCTCAACGGCCGCAACTACATCGACCTCGCCCTTATGTCCGGCGGCGCGGTTCAATCCACGCCCGGCTCGCGCATTGGCGGTTTCTCCGCCGGCGGCCAGCGCGTCAGCCAGAACAACTACATCATGGACGGCGTCGACAACAACTCGGTGGAACTGGCCGCCGCCGGCCGCCGCGCCGAAATGGTGCAGCCTTCCATCGACGCCATCGCCGAGTTCAAGGTGCAAACCAACGCCTACGCCGCCGAATTCGGCCGCGGCATGGGCGGCGTGGTGAACCTAACCATCAAATCCGGCACCAACGAGCTGCATGGCACGGCTTTTGAGTTTCTGCGCAACGAAAAGCTCGACGCCAAGAACTTCTTCGACCCGGTAGGCCGCCCCAAGCCCCCCTTTAAGCGCAATCAGTACGGCTTCTCCATCGGCGGCCCCGTCATCATTCCCAAGCTGTACAACGGCCGCAACCGCACCTTCTTCTTCGCCGACTATGAAGGCACGCGCATCCGCGAAACCAGCACCATCGTCAGCAACATCCCCACCGCCCGCATGCGTACCGGCGACTTCGGCGAAATCGCCGCCCTCATCGACCCCGCCAACAACAACCAGCCCTTCGCCGGCAACCTCATCCCCGCCTCGCGCCAGGACCCCATCGCGCGCCAGCTCATGCAGCTCTATCCCGCGCCGCTCACCGGAAACCTCGCCGCCAATTTCACTTACCTCTCCCCACGCGTCCAGGATGTCGACAAGTGGGACGTCCGCATCGACCAGAACATCTCCAACATGGACACCGCCTTCTGGCGGCTCAGCAAGCACGACACCAGCCTCCCGGACACCCCCAGCCTGCCCGCGCCCGCCTATGGCGGCGGCAATCTCGACTACATCACCGAGGGCTACAACACCGGCGCCGGCTGGAACCACGTCTTTACATCACAACTCATCATGTCCCTCCGCGCAGGTTGGAACTTCGCCCTCTTCAAGCGCAACAACCCCACCTCCGCCCTCGGCACCTTCTTCAACGAAAAATACGGCATCCCCGGCGCCACCGACCGCACCGACGGCGGCTTCTCGCAGATGAACATCACCGGCTACCGCGCTCTTGGCATCGGCGCCAACAACCCCGTCGACCGCGACTCGCAAAACCGCCAGATCGCCGGCGATCTCTCCTGGGTCCGCGGACGCCACACCGTGAAAACGGGCCTCTCCTTCATCCGCTCGCAAAACCCCATCTACAACATCCGCAATGTGCTCGGCACCTATGCCTTCGACTCCCGCTACACGCGCAACGGATCAGCCGACTTCCTCCTCGGTATGGCCTCGGCCTGGAACTGGCAATCGGCCGTCAACGTCCAAATGCGCACCTGGACCATGGGCACGTATATCCAGGACGACTGGAAGCTCAACAACCGCCTCACGCTCAACTTCGGCCTCCGCTATGAGATCTCCCCGCCCTGGATTGAGCGCTACGACAAGATGGGCATCTTCGACATCGATACCAATCCCGCCCAGCCCGTCATCGTCAACGCTAAGTCCGGCGGTTCGCGGTTTGACCGCGCTCTCATCACCACCGACACCAACAACTTCATGCCCCGCATCGGCTTCGCCTTGAAGGTGAATGAGAAGACGGTCATCCGCTCAGGCTACGGCATGTTCTTCGCCTACATGGAAAACATGGGCGACTCCGAGCACCTCATCGGCAATCCGCCATTCGCCTTCGGCGTCACGCTGGCCGGCTCCAACACCACCCCGGCCGTCCTGCTGCGCACCGGTCCCGCCGCCGGCAGCACGGACCTGACCCGCGCCACCGGCCTCCAGTTCTCCTCCTTCGAACGCAATCCGAAAATGTCGGTGGCCCACCAGTGGAACCTCAACATCCAGCGCGAATTCGGCGCCGACTGGTTGGTCGAAATCGGCTACTCCGGCTCCCGCGGCCTCCACCTCGTGCGCCAGTACGAAGCCAACTTCTCACCCGCCGGCCCCGGCGCTGTCAACAATAAGCGCATCTACACGCGCATCGCCATCCCCGGCACCAGCGTCATTGCCTCGCCGCTCGGCAACACCTACAGCCACCGCTACGACGGCAACTCCATCTATCACGCCATGCTCGCCAAGGTCGAGAAACGCTTCTCCAGCGGCTTCACCCTGCTTACCTCGTACACCTTCTCCAAAACCATCGGCGACACCTGCGGCACCGCCGTCCAGGGCAACATCGGCGGCTGCGGCTACCAGAACATCCTCGACATGAGCCCTGAACGTAGCCTCGACAATCAGGACATCCCCCACCGCTTCGTCACCTCCGCGCTCTACGATGTGCCCGTCGGCAAGGGCCGTGCCCACCTCGGCACCGTCCACCCCGTAGTCGACGCCGTTCTCGGCGGCTGGAGCCTCGGCTCCATCGTCACCTGGAGTTCCAACGTGCCGGTCAACGTCACGGTCCAGGGCAACCCGGCTAATTCCGCCGGCATCAACGTCGTCAACCGTCCCAACGTTGTCGGTCCGGCCTACTCTGGTGAGCGCACCCTCGCCCGCGACTTCAACATCTCCGCCTTCGTGCCCAACGCCCAGTTCACCTACGGCAACGCCGGGCGCAACATCCTCCGCCAGCGGCCGCACTTTAACTGGGACTTCTCCGCGCTCAAGGGCTTCCAACTCGCCGAACGCCTCCGCCTCCAGTTCCGCTTCGAGGCTTTCTCCTTCTCCAACACCCCTCGCTTCGGCGGGCCCGGCAACGTCGTCGGCACACCGCAGTTCGGCGTCATCACCTCAGCGGCCACGCCGCGCAACCTGCAGTTCGGTTTGAAGCTGATCTGGTAACGGCGGCGCGCCGGCTCCGCCACGCTACCCTGGAGGAATGCTTCACTGGGGCGAGCTGCGGCAGGAGCTTCCGCCGCTCATCAAACTCGCCGCACCCATCGTCCTGGCCGAACTCGGCTGGATGACGATGGGCGTTGTCGACACGCTCATGGTGGGCCGTCTCGGCGCGGCGCCCCTCGGCGGCGTGTCCATCGGCTCGGTCTTCTTTTACGCCGTTGCCGTCTTCGGCATGGGGATCCTGCTGGGGCTCGACACGCTGGTGTCGCAGGCCTTCGGCGCCGGGCGCATCGACGACTGCCACCATTCGCTGATCTGCGGCCTGTGGCTGGCCGCCTTGCTCACTCCGCCCCTCATGGCCATCGTCTGGCTCAGCATTTATCCACTCGGCTGGCTCGGGATTCAGCCCGAACTTCTCGCGCAGGCCGGGCCCTACATCGATGCCATCCTCTGGAGCTTGCCTCCCCTGCTCGCCTACGCCGCCTTGCGCCGTTACCTGCAAGGGATGAACCTCACCGCGCCCATCAGCTTCGCCCTCGTTTCCGCCAATCTGGTGAACGCCGCGGTGAACTACGCTCTCATCTTCGGCGAATGGGGCATGCCCCGCCTGGAGGCCGCCGGTGCCGGCTGGGCCACCACCGTCTCGCGCCTCTACATGGTGAGTGTGCTGGCTGTCTACGCTTTCTGGTGGGATCGCCGCCACGACGCCGGGCTCCGCCGCGCCTCGCTCGCGTTGGATTGGCGGCGCATCGCCGATCTCTGGCGCCTCGGCCTGCCCGCCTCGGCCCAGATCACCCTCGAGGTCGGCGTTTTTGCTCTCGTCGGCGCCCTCATCGGCCGCTTCCCGCCTCAGTACATCGCCGCCCACCAGATCGCCATGAACGCCGCCAGCATGACCTTCATGGTTCCGCTCGGCCTCGGCTCGGCCGCGGCCGTCCGCGTCGGTCATGCCGTCGGCCGCGGCGACGCACCCGGAGCTTCCCGCGCCGGCTGGACCGCCATCGCCCTCGGCGGCGCCTTCATGGCTTCTGCCGGAGTTTGCTTCATCGCCTTCCCCCGCACCTTCGCGCGCGCCTTCACCCCCGATCAGGCCGTCATCGAGACCGTCGTCTCACTGCTCTGGATCGCCGCGCTCTTCCAGTTCTTCGACGGCCTCCAAGGCGTCACCACCGGAGCCCTGCGCGGCCTCGGCGACACGCGCACCGCCGCCATCACGCACATGGTGGCTTACTGGATCATCGGCTTTCCCCTCGGCTGCTGGCTTGCCTTCTGGAAAGGCTGGTATGCCGCCGGAATGTGGACCGGCCTCTGCGTCGCCCTCATCACCATCGGCATCGTCCTGGTGGCCATGTGGCGTCGCCGCACGCACGCGTTGAGGCTCCAACCCGCCGTCAGCTCTTCCGCCGCTTGAAGAGCGCCGAGGGGTCCTTGAAAATCGTCGTCACCAGCACCAGGAACAGCAACCCCAGCGCCGCAAACGTCGCCAGCGTGCCGATCACCAGATAGTCGGTCTCCTTGCGCGGTCCCGGCATCACCCGCATCAGGATCGCCACAACCGCGACAAACGTCAGCACCATGCCCGCGCCAAGGGGCAGCACTTTTCGCATTCCAACTCCTCCGCACGGCCAGAGCCCCAGCGCCCTAGTCGTACTTCTCATACACGATCTGCTTGCGATCGAGGCCGAGCGATTTTCCAAGCGCCCTCACCTCATCCACCATCGCCTTCAGACCACAGACGAACACGTCCGCATCCAGGCTTCCGCCCAGAGCTTCCGCAAGGCTCGCCTGCACATAGCCTCGCCGCCCTGTCCACGTCTCGCCCGCACGGCTCAACGTGGGCCAGAACCGGAACCGGCCATGCCTCCGTTCCCAATTCTCCCACTCGTCGCGATACAGAATCGACTCCTCGCGCCGCGTGCCGAACAACAGCGTCACCGTGTGCGAATCCGCCGCCTCCAGCAGCGAGGGCAACATCGCGCGGAACGGCGCAATACCGGTCCCGGTAGCCACCAGCACTGTTGTGCGCACCACCGGCCTCGGCACGAAGTAGCCCACCGGACCTGTCAACTCCACCGCGTCGCCCGCCGTCAACGTGAACAGGTGCGGCGAGAACAGCCCGCCCTCCACCCGGTTCAAACACAATTCGATGCAATTGCCCGCCGGAGGAGCGGCCAGCGAATAAGCCCGCGTGATCTGTTTCCCGCCGAGCTGGCCATGAAGGGACACGAACTGCCCCGGTGTGAAGTCAAACCGCTCCACGTCATCAATCTCGAACACAAAATGGCGCACGTCAGCCGCCAGGTCGCGCGTCTCCCGCAGCACGGCTTTCATGGCGCCCCGGCTCCCGCCTCCAGCGCCTGCCGCGCCCGGTCAAGCAACACCGCCATCAGACCTGGATGACCGTCCAGCGGCGGGGCGACACGGATGCGAACGCCAGGAAGCTCGCGCTCCACCGCGGCAACCATCTCCGGCAGGTCGCGCTTCAAATGGATACCCAGCGTGAGGAAGTAGGGCAGCACATGAATGTCGCGCACACCGCGCCCGGCCAGCAGTTGGATGGCTCCAGCCAGATCAGGCTTCCCTTTCTCAAGAAAAGCCGGCTCCACCGCGGCGTAGCCGCCTTGACGCGCGAATTCAGCCGCCACCCGGCGCACCGCCTCATTGGCCGGTTCCACGCTCGAGCCGTGGGCGAAAATGACGATCCCAGTCTGCTGTGTCGGTTCGATCAAGCGCTCTGGATATAGCTTCGCATATGCTCCAGTTCGCTCGTCTTCTCCTCAAGCTGCAGCCGCATCAGGTCGCGCATGGAAACCATGCCCAATACCCGGCGACCGTCGACCACGGGCAGGTGCCGGCAGCCGACATGCTCCATGTGCGACATGGCCGCATCGGTGGTGTCCGACGGTCCGGCCGTGGCCAGCTCGCGCGTCATCACCTCATCGATCTTCGTTGTGTGGAGATCGCGGCCGGGTCGAACGACCCGCGTCATTAAGTCGCGCTCACTGAACAGCCCGCGCAACTCGCCGCGCTCGATCACCAGAATCGCGCCCACGTTCAGCGCGGCCATGGTTTCCACCACTTCGGCTACGCTGAATCCCGTTTCGACCGAAAACATGGGCCGGTCGGCCAGCAGTTGAATTAAGGTCTGCATTCCCGCCTTCCTTGCTTTGAAGGTAGAGAGCAATTCACTCGGAATCGCTCCGTCGAGTGCGGGAATTTTTATCACACTCGCGAGCCGTTGGGAAGGGCCATCACGATTTTTGCCTGCCGCTCAGCCCAGCCGCTCGCGCCGCCGCCGCCGCCGGGCTTCTTCCAGGGCGTCGCCAAACGGGGCCCGCCGCCGCTCCGCCCGCCTCACCTGCGCCTCGTCCATCCCGAAATAGTGGGCCACCTCGTGCCACACCGTGTCGCCCACAATCCGCTCCAATTCCACTTCATCACGCGCCATGCGCTCATGCGGCCCCTGGTAGATCGTGATCGTGTCCGGCATCGCAAAGGGATCGCTCACACTCCGCATCGGCAGCGGACGGCCATGGTAGAGACCCAGCAGGCCCGGGTGCGGCGGTTCGGCCTCCACCACAATCGCCAGGTTCGCCATACGGTCGCGAAATTGGCGCGGAATCGCCGCAACGGCCCGTTCCACGAGTTGGTCGAAGTCGCGGCTGCGCATCCATTTCCATTATCCTGGAGAGAACCGCGCACCGGTTGCGGCGCGGGCCTTCTCATCACTCCATGAAACAAGACAGCAGCGCGGAGAAGTTGCGCACGGTTGCGCACAATCTCGGCATCGGCCGCATTGGCCGCCATATTTTCCTGTGCGCCGATCAGACCAACCCCAAGTGCTGCGACAAGCAGGCTGGCCTCGAGGCCTGGGATTTTCTCAAGAAGCGCCTCAGCGAACTGGGCCTCGCGCAGGCTGATCCCTGCGTCTTCCGCACCAAGGCCAACTGCCTGCGTGTGTGCGAACAAGGCCCGGTAGCGCTCGTCTATCCCGAAGGCATCTGGTATCACTCGGCCACGCCCGAGGTGCTGGAACGCATCATTCAGGAGCACCTCATCGGCGGGCGCATCGTGGAAGAGTTCGCCTTCGCCTCCAACCCGCTGCCGGAGCAGGCGCAGTGAGCGCGCGCCGCATCGTCGTCGCCATCGACGGCCCGGCCGGCGCGGGCAAAAGCACCATCGCCCGCCGCATCGCCGCCCGCATGGGCTTCCTCTATATCGACACCGGCGCCATGTACCGCGCCGTCGCCCTCTGGGCGCAGCGCCTCGGAACCTCGCTCGACGATCACCTCAACCTGGAGCAACTGGCCATCGCGGCCGACATCGAACTGCGCTCCAATCCCCTCGGCGTCGTGCTCAATGGCGAAGACATCACCGAGCTCATCCGCAATCCTGAAATCTCCCAGGCAGCTTCGAAAGCGTCAGCTATTCCCGGCGTGCGCCGCGCCCTGGTGGAAAAGCAGCGCGCTATGGGCGCCGTCACCTCCATCGTCATGGAAGGCCGCGACATCGGCACCGTCGTCTTCCCCGACGCCGAGATCAAGATCTTTCTCGACGCCGCCGCCGAGGTGCGCGCCCGGCGCCGCCTCGAAGAGCTTCAGGCCAAAGGGCAAGGCGGCCTCACGCTGGAGGCCGTCCTCAAGGACATCAACGAGCGCGACACGCGCGACCGTACCCGCGGCGAGGCCCCGCTCATGCAGGCCCCCGACGCCGAGTATGTCGACTCAACCGAAAATTCCATCGAACAGGTGGAGGAGCGGATTCTCGCCCTCGTGCGCGCCCGCACCTCAAACGGAAAGGAACTGCACAAGTGAGCGAGGCTGGCCAATCAGGCTTGGTGGTGATGAAGTTCGGCGGCACGAGCATGGGCTCGGCCGACCGCATTCAGGTGGCGGCGTCCCTCTGCGCCGGCGAGAAGCGCAGCCGGCCCGTCGTGGCCGTTGTGTCGGCGATGTCCAAAATCACTGACCTCCTGCTGAACACTCTCAAGCACGCCGAGGGCGGCGATCGCGAGGGCATGGAAGCCAACATCGCCACTCTCGCCAAACGCCACTATGATGCGTGTGAGGAACTGCTGCCCGAATCGACCCGCCCCGTCGTGCGCACCGGCATTGATGAGCTGGTCGGTGACTTCCGCCGCATCGCCAACGGTGTGCTGATGCTGGGCGAGCGCCCCGTGCGCAGCGTCGACGAAGCAGTCGCCATCGGCGAACGGCTCTCCGCGCTCCTCATGGCCAGCTATCTGCAATCGCAAAACGTGCCGGCGATGGCCGTGAATGCCCGCGAAGTGATCGTCACCGACGCCGTGTTCGGCAACGCCACCCCGCTCATGGGCCCCACGCGCGAGCGCGCCGCCGCCGTGCTCCAGCCGCAACTGGACAAAGGCATCCTGCCCGTGGTCACCGGCTTCAACGGCGCCACCGCCGATGGCCGCGCCACCACGCTCGGCCGCGGCGGGTCTGATTTCTCAGCCTCCATCCTCGCCGCATCGCTCGATGCCGCTGAGCTCTGGATCTGGAGCGACGTCGACGGCATCCTCTCCGCCGATCCGCGCCTGGTGGCCAACGCCCGTGTGCTCGACCTCGTAACCTACGCCGAAGCAGCCGAGCTTGCCTATAACGGCGCCAAGGTGCTCCACCCCCGCACGCTCGCCCCTCTGGTTTCGCGCCAGATCCCCGTGTGGAGCAAGAACAGCTTCGCGCCGGAAAAGCCGGGCACGAAAATCGTCCCCTCGATTCCCAACCCCACCGGTCCGCGCGCGGTCACCTCAATGGCCAATGTCGCGCTGGTCAGCCTCGAGCCGTCAAGCCCCGAACTGGCCGGCACGAAGCTGATGGGCCGTGCCTTTGAAGCGCTCTCCGCAAGCGGCGCTGAGGTGCTGGCCCTCACCAGCTCCAGCTACCGCCAGAGCTTCTGCTTCCTCATCCGCAAGGATGAGCTCGCTTCGGCGCTGCAGGCCATCGAGTCGGCGTTGTCGCTCGAGTTGGCCCACGGCTACGTCAAGCCCATCGAGGTGGATACCGAGGTCGGCCTGCTGGCCATCGTCGGCGAAGGCATGCGCGGCGTCACCGGCATGGCCGGCCGCATCTTTACCGCCGTCTCGCGCGAAGGCGTCAACGTCATCGCCATCGCCCAGGGCTCAAGCGAACTCACCATTGCCGTCGTCGTTCGCCGTGAAGGTCTCGAAAAGGCCGTCCGCGCCGTCCACGAAGAGTGCGGGATGGGGAATTGAGCGCGGCTTAGGCGCGAACCCGCGGCATCACCGCCGCCAGCAGCGCCACGACGGGCGCAAACGGGCCGGTCAAAAGGCCGCCCACAAACCATCGCCATGGGTTGCGGCCCAAATTCCGCGCCATGAGCCCGGCGATCAGTGCGGCTCCAGGCCAAACGAGGAAAACGGAAACGTCGAACACCAGCCTCCCCTGTGTGCCTACCGCACCTCAGCCTGCGGCATTACCCGCAGCGGATTCGGAATCTTGTTCGCCTCATAATAGCCTGGCCGCACCCGCTCCACGATCGTCGCCACCGGGCGGTCCAGAATCTCAAAATACGGCTTCGGCCACAGGCCAATCGCGAACACGAAGAAGAGGAACGGCGTGAGCACAGCCCATTCGCGCCACGTCAGGTCAGGCAGCTTGGCGTTGCGCTCTGCCAACTCACCGAGCGCCGTGCGTTGGAACAGCCACAACAGGTATGCCGCGCCCAGAGCAATGCCCACCGCGCAGGCAAACGCCCACCAGAAGCTCTCCTTGTAGGCCCCCTGCAGAATCGTCAGTTCGCCAATAAAGCCGTTCAGCGGCGGCATGCCCATCGAACTCAGCGCCGTGATCAGGAACACAAACGTGTACGCTGGCATCACCTTCAGCAGCCCGCCATACTCGGCGATCTCGCGCGTGTGGCGGCGCTCATACACGACTCCCACCAGCAGGAACAGCAGCCCCGTCGAAACCGCATGGTTGATCTGCTGCAAAATGCTGCCCGAAATGCCCGCCGGATTGAGCGCGAAGATGCCCAGCGTGCAGAAGCCCATGTGGCTCACTGACGAATACGCCACCAGCTTCTTCATGTCCTTCTGCATCAGGCTCACCAGCGCCCCATACACGATGGCGATGATCGACAGTCCGGAGACAATCCAGATCACCTCCGGGTCCTTCGACGTATCGGGCAGCAGCGGCAGCGAGAAGCGCAGGAACCCGTAGGTGCCCATCTTCAGCAGGATGCTCGCCAGCACCACCGAACCGGCCGTCGGCGCCTCCACGTGCGCGTCGGGCAGCCACGTGTGGAACGGCCACATCGGGATCTTTACCGCAAACCCGGCAAACAGCGCCCAGAACACCCACCAGGCAATCTGCGCCGGCACCGTCGTGCCCATCAAGGCGTCAATCTCGAAGGTGTAGACCCCGGCTTCCTGCCCGTGCAGCGAATAGAGCGTCAGGATTCCCAGCAGCATCAGGATGCTGCCCACCAGCGTATAAATGACAAACTTGATGGCGGCATAGGAGCGCCGCGGCCCACCCCAGATGGCAATGATGAAATACATGGGAACCAGCGTCAGCTCCCAAAAGAAGAAGAATAGGAGAAAATCGCGCGACACGAACACGCCGATCATCCCTACCTGTTGCAACAGAAACCAGGCGTAATATTCCTTCAACCGCGATTCGATGGCCACCCAACTGGAGAGTATGGCCAGAAAACCCACTCCCGCGGTCATCACAACCATCAACAGCGCCAAACCATCGACACCCAGATGGTATTCCGCGCCAATCGATGGGATCCAGGCCGCCCGCTCGACAAACTGGAAGTCCTTCGTCCGGTCAAACCCAGTCAACAGCGGAAAGGTGACAATCAGCCCCAAAAGCGCGGCTCCGTTGGCCACCAGCTTGAGCAGTCTCGTCTGCGAAGAGGGGATCGCGAGCAGGACGAGCAGCCCCACCAGCGGCGTGAACAGGACGAGCGACAACAAGGGCATAGGTAGAAAGCTAAGCAATCAAGGTACCACCTGAGCGGGCGGCGGCAAAGGGGGGCACGCCAACCGGGCGGCGGAGCGGCGCGGGCGGTACACTGTGGGCATGAGCGCGACGCACCTGGTGAGCGTTGAGGAGTATCTGGCAACCTCCTACCGGCCGGATCGCGACTACGTCGACGGCGTCGTCGAGGAGCGGAACTTGGGAGAATTCGACCACGGCCGTTTACAGGCACTCATCGTCGCCACATTGATGAAGGGCGAGAAGCGCTACGGCTGCTACGCCGTCACCGAGCAGCGCGTCCAGGTGAAACCGGACCGCTATCGCATCCCCGACGTCTGCCTGATTCGCCGGGAAGACCGCGAACAGATCATCACCAGGCCGCCGATGTTGTGCGTGGAGATCCTCTCCCCCGAAGACACCCACTCGCGCCTCGTCACCCGGCTCGACGACTACCTCGCCATGGGCGTGCCCGAATGCTGGGTGGTCGACCCCAAAGTCCGCCGCGGCTACACCTACACCTCCGCGGGACTGCTCGTGGCCCAGAACGGCATTCTCCGCCTCGCCGGAACCACCCTCGAAGTGAACCTCAACGAGATGTTCGCCGAACTCTAGCCGGCGCTAATGAAAACGGCGGCCCGGCACGAAGCCGGACCGCCGCGATCTTCCGCCTGTCGCCAGGCTCTTACTGGTAGTTGACGTTCTTGCCGCTGTAGTTGAAGTACGACGCCACGCCGATATCGATGCCCGGCGCCGTGAAGCGGCCCGGCTCAAGCGACGTGCTCCCCACCAGCAACTGGCCTGTCGGCGTGCCTTGCGCGCTGGCGCTGATCGGCAACGCCGAGAGCACCCACGAGGGCACACTGAAGCTGCCCGCCGAGGCCACCGAGTAACAGATGAACGTACCGCCCACGGTCGGGCTGGTCCGCGCCGAGGAACCGCTGATCACGACGAGGTCGTTGGCCGCGCCGCCCGTCCAGGTAATGCGCAGATCCTGCGCGCGATTCACTGCCGTGATCGACGCCTCATTTGTCCAGGTGAGCGGTTGCGGGAAGTTGAGCCGCGCCGTAAACGCCCCCACATCCGCGCCGCCAGGGCCTGTGAAGGTGTACTCACCCGCCGCAAGGTAATCCGGCATGTTGTTCGGGAACGGATTCGGCACGCCCGGGGGCAGCCCCGAAATCGTCGTGCCGCCGCCAAGTTGCGACGAGTAGAAGCCAGGAGTCGTGCGCGCGATCGTCTTTGCGCCATTCGGCCCGTTCACACCGATGCTCGCGCCGGCATCCAGCGGTGTGATGGCCGAAAGCGATGGATCATTCGGCTCGCTGTCGCCGGCGAACGTCGTCACCGTACAAGCGCCCGGTGGGGGTTCGGCAATCGTGGAGCTGCGGATCAGCGTGTTGTAGTCGAAGCGGAAAAAGCCGGCCGAGCCGAAATCGAAACGCGCCGACAGGTCGAACCCCTGGGCGCTGGACTTGATCGTCGTGCGGCCCAGCGATAGCGTTCCGAATCGCAACGCCCCACTCGCCGCACTCTGGAAGTCGGCTTCCGTGAAGCCACGGTCGCGGCACACACGCCCACTCCGCGCCACCGAAGTCGAAACGAAGTTGCTGATCACTCCCGTGTTGCCGTTCACGCGAACGACAATCGGCACCGCGCAGCCTTCCAGATCGGCAGGCATGGTGAAGTTGATCTGGTCCAGGCCGGTCGCGCCCGGCGTGCGTCCCGCATACAACACCTGCGCCGTCTTACCGCCCACGAACACCTCCACCTGCGGAGGATTCGGAAGTGCCCCGTTGGAGCCGTTGATGTCCTCATTCGGCGTCACAGCGCCAAGCCCGTTGGCCCAGATAATGCCTGCCTGGCCGGGATTGAGCGCCGTGGTGAAGGTCACCGGCGTGTAGTTGCCATCGGTGACCACGCCCGGGCCGCTGCCTGCGCTATTCAAGGTGAAAATGCCCACCGCCGAGCGCACAACGGCCACAGGAAACGGGGAGCTGGGCTGATCGTTAAACAGCACCGCGACGTTGGCCTGCGAGGTGAGCGGCACGTTCGACGGCATGATGGCCGCCACCTGGCCCGCCGACGTGTAGATCATCGGCGCGTCATAGTTGGTGGCGTTCACCGTGATGCGCACACGCGTCCCGGCAAGTCCCGCCGCCGTGGGGCGGGGCAACCCCGACTGCACGAGTGTCGCCGGACCCATGTTCCGGCCGAAAACGACAAAAATCGAGCCTTGCGCGATGCCCGCGCCAGGCAACCCGGTGGCCGCATAGCTGGCGGCATTGGTGACGTTGGTGATGGCTGGCTGCGCTTGGGCCAATGTTGCACACGCAAGCGCGGATGCGAAGAGGAGGAGTTTCGTTTTCATAGCTTGATAGCGCCGGCGGTCAAACCAGCCGACTCATTCATGCTAACGCGACAAACGCGGAAAACAAGGATCAAATAAGGGCCCGCCCCCATCTTCAGGCACTTTCCCTACGCCCCGCCGGGAGATTCCTTAGCCGCTATGCCCAGCGCCTTCATCTTGCGGTACAAATTGCTCCGCTCCAAACCCAGCAATTCGGCCGCGCGCGTCATGTTGCCGCCCGCTTCCTCCAACTTCCGCGAAATGTAGTCGCGCTCAGCCGCTTCCCTGTAATCGTGCAGCGAAGCATAGTGGTCCGGGGCTCTCTCCGCCGCCGATTTGCGGACCGCCAGCGGCGGAAGGTGGCGCGCATCAATGCGCACCTGCGGATTCATGATCACAATCCGCTCCATCAGGTTCTTCAATTCGCGCACGTTGCCCGGCCAGTGGTACTCGCGCAACACCTGCAGCGCCTCCGGCGTCAGTTCCTTGCGCTTACGGCCATAAGAGTGCGTGAACTCGTTCAGAAAGTGCTCGGCCAGCAGCGCCACGTCTTCAATCCGGTCGCGCAACGGCGGCACATAGAAGGGCACGACATTCAGCCGGTAAAACAGGTCCTCGCGGAAATTGCCGCGCTCAATCTCCACCTGCAGGTTCTTGTTGGTGGCCGCCACCACGCGCACATCCACCTGGATCGTGTGGTTGGCCCCCACCGGTTCAAACCGCTGCTCCTCCAGCGCCCGCAACACCTTGGCCTGCGTCTTCAGGCTCATGTCGCCCACCTCGTCGAGAAACAGCGTCCCGCCGTCGGCCTTTTGGAATTTGCCCGTCTTGTCTTCCGTCGCCCCCGTGAAGCTGCCCTTGCGGTGGCCGAACAGCTCGCTTTCGATCAGTTCCTCGGGAATGGCCGCGCAGTTCACCTCGACAAACTGCGCCTCCGCCCGCGCGCTCAGGTTGTGGATCGCCTGGGCCACCAGTTCCTTGCCCGTGCCGGACTCCCCAAACACCAGCACCCGCCCGTTCGTGCCCGCCATCAGCGACAGCTGCTGCCGCAACGCCTTCATGGGCACGCTTTCGCCGATGATCGTCGTCGACGGATGCGAATCCTCGCGCAGGTTCGCCAGCTCCTGGCTCAGCCGCTTCTGCTGCAGCGCGTTCTTCACCACCACGATCACCTTGTCAATCGTGAGCGGCTTCTCCAGAAAATCGAACGCCCCCAGCTTGGTCGCCCGCACCGCCGTCTCAATGTTCCCATGCCCGGAGATCACCACCACTGCCGGCCGGTCGACATAAGGAATCTCCTCGATCCGTTCCAGCGTCGTCAGGCCATCCATGCCAGGCAGCCAGATGTCCAGCAGCACCAGGTCGTAATTCTCCCGCCCCAGCGCCTCCAGGCACGCTTCGCCTGAATCCACCGAACGCGAATGGAAACCCTCGTCTTCCAGCACACCAGCCAGTGACTGCCGGATGCCGGGTTCGTCGTCAACAATGAGAATGCGCGGCCGTTTCACGTGTCAGCAACCATTGTGGCAGGAGGAGTGCGAACTTGGCACGCACAAGTGATCCGGCCGCGCACGCTCGCGCGTCTTGGCGTCCTACTTCACCTGAATCGACTCGATATACTTCACCAGGTTGTGCATCCGCATCTTGGTGATCGAATCGTTCGAGGTCATCGACCGAAACACATCGCCCCACACCGGCATCTCTTTCGAGCCGTGAGCGGCTGTTCCGCCTGACTCACCGGCAATGGCGTTTTGCACCGCCAGCGTCGGAAACTTCCCGCCGTTGCGGCGAGCCAGAATCGTCAGGTCCGACGGCCCCTTCTTGAGCGCGGCGGCCGCTGGGCCGCCACCCTTCCCGTCCTTGCCGTGGCAGGCCGAGCAGTACGAGGTGAACATGGCCTTGCCCGATGTCGGGTCAGAAGCCGTGGGTGCAACTTGCTTGATGGATGGTTTGTCCTGACCGTAGGCAAACAGAGCCCCGAACAGCAACGCGAATAGTGGCAGAATCGTGCGGTACATATGCAATCTCCCTCATCCCAGCTTGCACGCCATGTGCCGCATACCAAATCGTAGAGATTTCCCGCACAATGTCGCCTCTGTTTGGGGGAACTGCCGCGAGTTTTCACGCACCCGCCTCTTCACGGGTGGGCCGGATGGCGTCATCCACTTCACTTCCCATTGCACGCGGGCGGCCTGCACATCCCGCGCAACGCCGCCGCCGTGTGCGTCTCGCCTGCGCGCCACCGGTCCCTCCAGGGCGGCGCTCACGAAATCTCCTTCGCCCGGCGGCCGGCATTCGTTATAATTCCCGCACGATGATTCGAAGCTTCTCTCTATTAGCCGCGATCTGCACGCTGGCTCTCTCGGCCCTGGTGTGCGCGGCCGAGGTCACTGTTCTCGACAACGCAACCCTCATCGACGGCACCGGGCGCGCCCCCGTGGCCACTTCGATGATCGTCATCACCGACGGCCGCATCACCTACGCCGGCCCCAAGGCGGAGGGCAAGGTCCCCGCCGGAGCCACCCGCGTCAATCTCACGGGCAAGTATGTCGTCCCCGGCGTCATTAACCTCCACGGCCACCTCGGCGCCACCAAGGGCCTCATCCAGGACAACGTCAACTACACCCGCGAAAACACCCTCAGCCAGCTCAAGATCTACGCCAACTACGGCGTCACCACAGTCGTCAGCATGGGCAGCGATCAACCGCTCATCCTCGACCTCCGCGCCGAACAGCGCAAAACCGGACGTCCCTGGGAAGCCCGCATCTTCACAGCCTTCCGCGGTTTCACCGGACCCGGCGGCTATCCCACCAAGGCTCCCGGCATGAAGGGCGTGCCGTTCGAAGTCTCCACACCGGCTCAGGTGGAAACCGCGCTCACCGAACTGGCCAGCCGCAAGGTCGATCTCGTCAAGGTCTGGGTGGATGACCACCTCGGCAAGGAACAGAAAATCCCCATCGACTTGGTAAAGGTCATCATCTCCGGCGCCAGGAAGCGCAATCTGAACACCGCCGCCCACATCTTCTATTACTCCGACGCCAAAGCCCTCGCCGAAGGCGGCCTGCATGGCCTGGCCCACAGCGTCCGCGACAAAGACGTCGACGCCGCCTTCATCGCCAGCATGAAAAAGAGCGGCACATGGCAGGCCGCCGCCACCTTCACCCGCGAACTCTCCGTCTTCGTCTACGCCCAGCCGCCCAAGTGGCTCGACGATCCCTTCTTCACCCCCTCGGTCTCACCCGAAACGCGCGCCACGCTCAAGAGCGCGGCCTATACCAAGAACGTCAGCGCCAACGCCGAGAACATGCTCTACAAGGGCTTCCTGCAAACCGCCCAGAAGAACCTCAAGAAACTCGCCGACGCCGGCATCCCCTTCGGCTTCGGCACCGACACCGGCCCCCCGGCGCGCATCCAGGGCTTCTTTGAACACCTCGAAATGCAGCTCATGGCCGAGGCCGGTCTCACCCCGCAACAGATCATCACCTCCTGGTCCAAGAGCTCCGCGCAATGGCTCGGCGCATCCAAGGACCTCGGCACTGTGGAAGCCGGCCATTGGGCCGACCTTGTCGTGACCGCCAAGAACCCGCTCGCCGACATTAACAACATGCGCTCCATCGAGCAGGTCTACATTGGCGGCAACCGCGTGAAATAGCGGCCCCAGCTTGTTCCCGTCAGCCATCACCGCGCTGCTCCTCGTGAGCGGGGTCGCACTGGCGGCCCCGTTCTCACATAAGCTGCACACGAGGCTCGTGCCGAAGTGCGAGTCCTGTCACGTCTCCATCGCCGCCTCCACCAAGGCGTCTGACAACAACCTGCCGAAAGGGGAAGCCTGCGCCGCCTGCCATGAGCAACGGACCATCCCCGCGCCGCGAGCCACCTCGGTCGCACTCTTCAACCACCAGAAGCACATCGCCCTCGGCAATCTCGCTCCTGTGATCCTCGCCGCCATTCGCGCCCGCAGCTACCACACCTCGCCCCTCGACGCGACTCCGCTCCCCGTCGTGGAAACGCAGTTGACCTCAGTCACCGCTACCACGCCCAACGCCGCCTGCATCTCCTGCCACCATGGCGCCGCCGAAAGCGAAGCTCCCGCAAAGGCCATGCACCCCAACATGCCCGATTGCCTCGCCTGCCACCCCAAGATAGAAGCGCCCTACTCCTGCGAGCTCTGCCACACCCCCGGCAAACACCTCCAACCCGCCTCGCACACCCCCGATTACCTCGACCGCCACTCCACCGGCAAACTCACCCTCGACAAGCCCTCCTGCGTCGTCTGCCACGGCAAGAACTTCCAGTGCCAGGGCTGTCATTAGATGCGCCGCTGAGGCGCAACCTCTCGCCGCGGCCGCGCGTCGAATGCGCCATGAGGCCGCTCGCCTGCCTGTTGCTGCTTGCCTTCACTCTCTCGGCGCAGAAACCGGAATACGATTTCTACAGCGAGGCCCGCGGCAAGAACCCCGAGCAGTACGCCGCCGAGATGCGCCGTTCCGGCATCGCGGCGTCCGAAATTGCCCGCCGACTCGACCTCCTCCAACATCACAGGCCGCTCCTCGACGCCGACCGCTGGGACCGCTTCTATGGAAGTTCCACCAGCAACTACAACCGCCAGCCGAATGCCTTCCTTGCCGAACTCGCGCCTACGCTCAAACCCGGCGTTGCGCTCGACTACGCCATGGGGGACGGACGCAACGCCCTTTACCTGGCCAAACTCGGCTGGACCGTGCACGGCTTCGATATGTCCGAGGTTGCCATCGGCCTTGCCCGGCGTCGCGCTGCGGAGTTGGGCCTGCGCATCGATGCTACTGTCTCCACCGACGCCGCCTACGACTTCGGCAAAGAGCGCTTCGACCTGATCCTGTTCAGTTGGTCAATGCCCCTGGTCGATGTGCGAAAGGTGATCGATGCACTGAAGCCCGGCGGAATCGTCGTAATGGAGTTCGGCGCCGGCTTCACGGGCCGCAACGGCATGCTCCGCCTCTTCGACGACCTGCTCATCGAACGCTACGAGATCCGGAGAGCAATGTCCGACTTCTATGACCGCCGCGAGACGCAGGTCTTCCGGCTCATCGCGCGCAAGTAGCGTGGCCCGCTACATCACCAGGTCGATCTGCCGCAGCGCGCCCGCCGTGCCGTCCTCATTCAGATAGACGCCCGTCTTGCGCACCGTCGCCACCAGTTCGTTGGCGTCGTTCTTGTACTGGAACTCACCTGCGGCCCCGCTCGTGGACAACGCGCCGATCCCCAACGCTCCCAACTCGGCCAGCGTGCCGTCCTGCAACCGCAGGCGCAGTTCCCCAAACACCGGGTCGCCCTCATCGATCCAACCGTTGCCGTCGGCGTCCAACGCCGCCAGTTCACCGAAACCATCGCCCGTGCCGGCCCCGAACACCTCACCCAAATCGCTCAGCTTGCCATCGCCGTTCGCATCGCGCACCAGAAGCTGCGACACTCCATCGCGGTCGAGAAAGATCGGATCCTTCGCCTTCGCCTCATTGCTCGCCTCCAACGCAAAGCCCGCCTCGACGCGAAACCGTCGCTCCAACGAAAACACCGCGTCGAAATTGAACTCCCGCCCATCCGCCGTCTTCACCGCGCCCTTGGCCGCCACCACCAGGCTCTCCTGCTCCTGGTACACCTCACGCCGCCTCACCTCCACACGCCAGCGCGGTTCGCGCGCCTGTGGCGCTTCTTCCCCCTGCCCGCGACGCGTACGCACGCCGCGTCCGGCTTCCTCATACCGGCCGCCTTCCGCATACCGGCCACTCTCCGCAAACCGGCCCCCCAACAGCCGCCGGATGACCAGCTTCGCCAAAAACGTGCGCGCATCGCCATCCTGCCCACCCTCCTGCACCTCGTTCCCACAAGCGCCACAGCTCGAAGAAAGTTCGGCCCTGTCACGAACCGGCTCGCTCTGCCGCCGCCCCCGCTGCACCTGCACGCGCACCTCTTCCTGCACCCGATGCATCTCTGAGTAGGTATGCTGGACGGCATAGTCCACGGCTGAACTCTCAATTCGCATGCCTCTCTCATCGGACACACCTAGCCCACTCCCAGGAGAATGTTGATGAAATTTCTGCCGCTGCTCTGCGTGCTTCTCCCTGCCTTCGCTCAGGATTCTCCGCGCCAGATCATGGACCGCGCCGTCGCCGACTTCGACCAGGCCCGCATCGCCGACTCCGTGCGCGGCTTTGACCGCGTCGCCCAACTCGCCCCCCAATCAGCCCCCCACCTCTGGCAGCGCGGCATCGCCCTCTACTATGCCGGGCGCTACCAGGACTGCCGCGCACAGTTCGAATCCCACCGCACCGTCAACCCCAACGACGTCGAAAATGCCGCCTGGCACTTCCTCTGCGTCGCCCGCGCCGAATCCTCAACCAACGCCCGCAAGGCTCTTCTCCCCGTCGGTCCCGATGCCCGCCGCCCCATGCGCGAAGTGCTCCACCTCTTCGCCGGCAAGCTCACTCCCGCCCAAGTCCTCCGCGCCGCCGGCGATTCACCCGAAGCGCACTTTTACGCCCATCTCTACATCGCGCTCCACGCCGAAGCCACCGGCGACACGAAGACGGCGCTCAGTGAAATCCGCCTTGCCGCCGATCCGAAATTCGAACCCGCCGGAGGCTACATGCACATGGTCGCCCGCGTCCACCTTCGCCTCCGCGAAAACGGCAAGTAGAATGCCCGTATGACCCGCCGTAGCTTCTCCACTCTCTCCGCCGCCTCACTGGCCACCTCCGCTCTCGCCGCACCCTCACACTCGCCCATCCGCCTCGGCGGCCCCATCTTTCTGAAATCCAGCGATCCGCGCGAACTGGCTCGCGAACACCGCCGCCTCGGCTACTCCGCGGCCTACTGTCCGCCCGCCGAAGTCGAAGACACCGCCCGCATCAAAGCCATCGTCGAAGCCTACGCCGCTGAGAAGGTGGTCATCGCTGAAGTCGGCGCCTGGAAGAACATGCTCGATCCCGACCCCGCCGCCCGCGCCGCCAATCTGGCCTATGTCCAGCGCCGCCTCGCTCTCGCCGATGCCGTCGGCGCCGCCTGCTGCGTCGACATCGCCGGCTCTTTCCACCCCACCGTCTGGTACGCCCCTCATCCCAAAAACGTCAGCCGCGAGTTCTTCGACGCCACCGTGGAGAACTGCCGCAAGGTGATCGACGCCGTCAAACCCACCCGCACCAGCTTCACCATCGAGATGATGGGCTGGAACCTCCCCGATAGCGCCGATGCCTATCTCGAGTTGATGAAGGCCATCGACCGCAAAGCCTTCGCCGTCCACGTCGACGTCTGCAACATCATCAACTCCCCCCGCCGCTTCTACGACAACGCCGCCGTCACCCGCGAGGTCTTCGCCAAGCTTGGCCGCTGGGTGAAGTCGGTCCACGCCAAGGACCTCGCCTTCGTCCCTGAAATGAACGTGCACTTCGTTGAAGTCATCCCCGGCCGCGGGCAGTTTGACTACAAGGCCCAACTCGCCGAACTGGCCAAGCTGCCCCAAGCGCCTCCGCTCATGCTCGAACACCTCAAGGGTGCCGCCGAGTACGACGAAGGCCGGGCTTACATCCAGCGCGTCGCCGCCGAGACGGGCCACACGTTCGCCTAAGCTCGCCGCTACACCGGCCCGGCAAGTCCCGTTTGCGGCAGCAGCACGAAGCGCATGATGGCAACCTTCGCGCTACGCCCCCACCGCATCTGCTTCATCCGGTACACCACGCGGAACTCGTCGAATCGCGTCAGCGCCCCCACCCCCTCAAGCGCAAAGGTGAGCGTCTCCTCCGTGCTGTCCGATTGCCCCGGCCGCCAGCGCGCCACCGACCGCACCTCCTGCTCGCCCAGGTCCCACTCCACCAGTTTCTTCGTATCGGCCAGCAGCAACTTCATCCACACCGTGCCCGGATAGCCATCGGCGTTGCGAATCGACAGTTGAACCGCCGCGCAACCCGCCAGGTCGATGAACGTCGACAGATTCTGCCGCGCCTCCATCTGGATAGGCCCCTCGTCCCAGGTGAGGAAGCGCATGCGCTCCGGCGTGCCGCGCAAGATCGGCGAACCATCGGGCGGCCTCTCATCCGGCGGCCGGAAATACCAATACGCCCCGAAGAACGGAATGCTCACCGGGTCCAGCCGCGACTGCTTGCGGCCAAAGGGATCGGTCCGCAGTTTCGGCAGCGGCGGCACAAGCACGGCATGACGCTCCGCCTCGGGATGCACCACCACGCCCGGCCAATCGCCACCGCCCACCGTCCCCATCAGATCCTCTCCCTTCTCCGCTTCGCGCGCCGCCCCGCTCCCTGCCCCCGTGCTCTTCTTCTGCGCTTGCAGCGGAGGCGGCGGATACCGCACCACAGCCAGCGCTGAAAGGAAAACAGCCAGCCCCAGCATCGCCGCCACGCGCACGCCAACCGGCCAGCGCTCGGCCTCCTGCCTCGTCCTGACCCAGCCTTTCCGCTTCCGGCCCCACAGGAACATCCACGTGCCAAACGCCGCCAGCGCCGCCGCCTCGGCCAGCCGCTCGGCCGCCATCAGGCCCACACCCACCTGCACGCACAACGACACCACCAGCGCCGGAACGATGTTCCCCGTCCCCGCCGAGCGGTCCCGCGCATGCTGGCCCAGCGCCGTCCACAGCGAACCCGCCACAGCCATCGCCGCCGCCACGCTCACCAGGGATCGTTGCCCCAACGCCAGTCCCAACGGCGCCAGCAGCGTCGCCGCTCCCGCCACCAGCAGCGCGCGCTTCCACCAGCCTGGTCTCCGGTTCCGCTCCCAAACCAGTTGCGCACCCACCATCGCCAACGCGCCCATCACAAACGACAGCGAGACATATTCAACCCCAAGCGATAGCCCCGCCATCCACCCAAACAGGCGCGGCACACGCACCTCCGCCGCTTCGCCCGCCCAGTAGGCGGCCATTCCCAGTCCGGCCAGCACGGCCACCGCTCGTACGCGCCCCATGGCCGCTTAGACACCGCATCCGACACCGGAGTTCCCTTCTCACGCCCTCCGTTCGTACAATAAAGAACTCATGAATTCGCCTTCCGCACAACCTGCCTCACCCGGAGATTGCGCCTTGGCCGCGCTTCTGCTGGAGCAGATTGAACTCTTCCTCGCTGGCGCCGCCACGCCTGAGTCCGTCGCCGCCGCGCTGCCCGACGTGCCTGCCCACCCCAGCCTCGCCGATATCCGCGGCGAACTCCTCGCCACCCTCGCCGAACCCCGCGACCATTGGGAAACCATGCGCGCCAAGCTCTCCCTCGACGCTGAGCTGCTCTCCCAGTTTGAATGGCATTGGGGCCGCGTCGACCATTGCCGCGTGGCCGTCTGGGACCGCATCCACGACTACACCTTCCTCAACCGCAACGAGATCGGAGCCGAAGTCCGCCGCTGCCTGGAGGATTGCCCGCCCTATCAGTTGAAAGGATTCCACTCCGGGCGCTGATCGCCCCGTGCCCTAAAACCGCACGCGCGGATTGCACACCGGCCACGGCGCAAACCCGATCACCTTATCCTCGCGGTTCACCATCAGGTTCAATTCGATCCCATCGAAACTCAACACCCGGATGATGCTCCCCGGACAGTCATCAGGCGGCTTGAACTGCAGCAAAAACTTGCGGGCCGAACCGCCCGAATGTCCGCTGCGCCCAATCACCCCCTGCCCCGCGTTCTTGAACCGGCCTTCCGGACCAAAGTCCTCCAGGAACTTCGGGTACGTGTAATCGGTGCACGGTGTCCGGCTGTTGCAGCCAAACATCGCATACCCCTTCTGGTAGTTCTTCGTCTTAAGCGCTTCCACAAACCCGGCCAGTTGCCGTTCCTCGGTGAAGTTGCGGAACCACATCCACCAGATGAACACAGCGCCGAACAACACCAGCAGCGCAAAGGCAACCTTCCGGCGGATTTGTGACCGGCGCTCGTCCTCAGCGCCGTAATCAGTCATGTAGTCGGTCACAGTCGACCTCCTACTTCAACGGGTAGGACTTGTCATACTCGGCCGTCACAGCCGGCGTCAAATCAAGCGCTGGCTTGAAATAAAGCGTGTTGCCCGAATCCACCACTACGTCGAGCGCCTGCGCCTCGGCCACCTTCTTGATCACTTCCTGGATCCGCTGCCCGCCGCGCTGCAGGATGTCGTTCCGGTCGCGCTCCACGTCGGCCTGCAAATCCTCGGTCTGGCGCTTCAACTCCACCTGCGCCCGCTGCCCCCGCACCACCATCTCCTGCTCGGCCGCCGGCTGCAGCTTGCCCGCGTTCGACTGCAAATTCCGCTGCAGTTCGGCGATCTCCCGCTGCAGTTTGTCGATGCCGTCCTGGCGAGGCTTGTAACGCGCCTCCATATCGGCTTGCGCCTTCTTCATTTCAGCGGTGTCGAGCAGAGCTTTCTGCAAATTGATGATGCCCACTTTGGATTGGGCCTGTGCGGCCCCTACGGCCAGAAACAGAGACGCAACGATACACAGACGAGAGACGCGAGACATGGAAGCGGAGAACTCCTTGCGAAAAATGTGCATTATCAGGCTAGCATATAGACGCCAAACCGGGCGTTTCCGTTCCCGCCGCCCCATCGCAACACCACAACTTCCGCCTCCCGCGCACCCACCACCCCCGGCATGTTCTCATGGGAAGAGCGCTCCCCGCTCACCCGTACCATGCCCGAAACACCAAGCTTGCCCTCCATTGTCGTCGTCGGACGCCCCAACGTCGGCAAGTCCACTCTCTTCAACGCCATCCTCGGCAAGCGCCGCTCCATCGTCGGCGATGAACCCGGCATTACGCGCGACCGCATCTCAGGCATCGCCGATTACCGCGGCCGCCACTTTGAACTCATCGACACCGGCGGCATCATCCCCGACGACCAGGAGATGATCCCCAGCGAGATCCTCAAACAGGCCCGCGTCGCCTTTGAGAACGCCAGCCAGATCATCTACGTCATCGATGGCCGCACCGAAATCACCGGCATCGACCGCGAACTGGCTCGCCTGCTCCACATCCTCTCCAAACCCGTCGTCCTCGCCGTCAACAAAATCGACGACATCAAAGTCGAAAACCTCGCCTCCGAGTTCTGGTCCCTCGGCTTCGACTACCTCTTCCCCATCTCCGCCGAACATCGCATCGGCCTCGACGATCTGCTCGACCATGCCACCGCCGGTTTTCCCCTCGCCGCGGAGGCCGCCGATACCGCCGCGCCGTTAAAGATCCGCGTCTCCATCATCGGCCGCCCCAACGTCGGCAAATCAACCCTGCTCAACGCCCTCTGCGGCGCCGAGCGTTCCATCGTCACCCCCATCCCCGGCACCACACGCGATGCTGTCGACGAATCCGTGTTTCATGAAGGCGCCGAATACGTCTTCGTCGATACCGCCGGCATCCGCCGCAAGGGCAAGACCAAACTCATGGCCGAGAAGCTCAGCGTCATGATGGCTCGCCGCAACCTCGAAGAGGCCGACGTTGTACTGATGATCATCGACGCCACCGAAGGCGTCGTCGCCATCGACGCCAACATCGCCGGCTACGCCCATGAAGCCGGCCGCGCCATCGCCATCGTCCTCAACAAGTGGGATGCCGTCGAGAACAAGGACAAGCGCGCCTTCGTGCAAAAGGTGCGCGACGAACTGCGCTACCTCGAATACGCCCCCATCGCCTTCATCTCCGCCAAAACCGGCGCCGGTGTCAGCCAGCTCTTCAATCTCGTTCGCCGCGGCTACCAGGAAGCCTCCAAGCGCATCTCCACCTCCGACTTGAACAAGTTCTTCCAGGGCCTCGAAACCGACCTCGACCTCAAGGTCCGCTACCTCACCCAGACCGGCGTCCGTCCGCCTACCTTCGTTCTGTTCAAGGACAGCACCAAGGCCATGCACTTCTCTCATGAGCGTTACGTGGCCAACCAGTTGCGTGAAAAATTCGGCTTCGCCGGCACACCCATCGTCATCAAGTCGAAGTCGAAGAACGCCAATCGCTCTCCCGGACAACGAAAAGCTGGAGCCGGTCGAAAGAAGAAGCTGCTAGCTGTCGCGCCAGCGAAGGATAAGTAAGCAGCGAGGTCGCCTCGCGCAGCCGCTGCCCCTGTTCCCGCGTCAGGCCCACCCCATACACATCGGCCTTCTCGCGGTAGGAATAACACTCATACAACGGCGCCGCCACGGTCTCCATCACAGCGTCCCAGTAGGAACGCCGCCGCAGAAACCGCCGCCGCTCCGCCGCCGCCCGCGGCATCTCCAACCGCACCACCGAACCCAAAAAAAGAACCCCGCGACAGCCTTCCATTCGGAAAGGCCTCGCGGGATCGGAATCAGGAAATTGTTCGAGCAGCGCCGAGAGGGTTTCGATCTCCGCATCGAATCCCTCCCAGCGCAGCCTGGTGGCTCCGCTCACCAGCGTGCCGCGCCGAAGCGTCTCTCCAATCCGCTCCGGATGCTTGCCGCCGGTTGAAACGAGCACATGTTCCAGAAGATCGCGCAAAGCCATCTCCTGGATCACCACGGGGGTGATGGCGATCATCCCGGCCGCTTCCGAGCTCAACTTGACGCGAACGAGGGCCGGTAGGCTCATGCCCGCATCTTACAATGTTGTCTCAGCGTGCCGTCTTCATCTTCTCTCTTGCTCTCTGACACTCTACGCGACGCCATCGCGCGGAGCGGATCAATTTCGTTCTCACATTTTATGGAGGCCGCCCTCTACCACCCCGAGCTCGGCTACTATACCCGCCCCGGCGCGCAGCCCTTCGGCCCCTCCGGTGACTTCTACACCGCCACCCAGGTCCAACCCGTCTTCGGACGCCTCATCGCGCAGATGGTGCGGCAACGCGGCCACCAGTTGTTCGTCGATTGGGGCGCCGGCGCCGAAGCCATGCGTCCCTACTTCCCTCACTACCTCGCCCTCGATGTGCGCCGCGGCGAATTGCCTGAGCGCTTCACCGGCTTCGTCTTCGCCAACGAACTCTTCGACGCACTGCCCGTCGATGTCTTCGTTCGTCGTGGCGCGGAGTGGATCGAACGCCGCGTCGCGCACGACGGTTCGCGCTTCGTGTGGAAGGAAGAGGGCGCGCCCAACAACCAGCAGCGCGCATGGCTCGACCGCTTCGGTCCTCAAGAAGAGGACTTCATCGCCGAGGTGAATCTCCGCGCCCACGAGCTCCTCGCTTCACTCGCCGCGCACATGGCAACGGGCTGCCTGCTCGCCATCGATTACGGTGTCACGCGCCGCGAGCTGATTCGCTTTCCCGAAGGCACGCTCATGAGCTACCGCCGCCACTCCGCCTCCGATGATGTCCTCGCCTCACCAGGCGACTCCGACATCACCGCGCATGTCAACTTCGACGCGCTGCGCTCGGCCGCGCTCGATGCGGGCTTCCACGAAGAGCGCTTTGAGACCCTTGCCTCACTCCTGCTCCGCGTCGGCGAAGAGGACTCCTTCGCTTCCGCCCTCGATGCTCCCGAGCCAATGAATTCAGGCCTCCGGATGCAATTGAAGACTCTTCTTTATGGAATGGGCGAGACCTTCCGCGCGCTGCTATGGAGCCGCCGCGCGGCTATCTGACAACCACGTGGCGCCTCCGCGCGGCCTCTCTGCAAGCCCCGTGGCCGCGCCACGCGGCCCTCTGAAAATCGAAAACCCCTCGCTTGCGCGAGGGGTCCTCTTTGGAATTGTTTGCTGCGTCCCCCTTCGGGGTGCGAAGCTTACTTCTTCTTGGCGGCCTTCTTGACAGCTTTCTTCACTGCCTTCTTGACAGCTTTCTTCACTGCCTTCTTGGCGGCCTTCTTGGTCGCGTTCTTCATCGACTCGTTCTCCCTAACATCAAAAATTTACGATCCCATTTGAGATCGCAGCGTGCTTTATATATAAGGTCTCTGAATTGCAATGTCAAGAAAAAAATCGCGCGCGCCCCTCGCCCTCCATCCAACGAAACTCGCCTTCCCTGTTTTACAACGTTTCTCATTAGAATTGTTCTAGACGCATGATCTCTTCGCAACGCCTGTCCATGCGCGTTCCCGCGATTCTCATCGCCATCGCCTTCACGCTTGCATCCTGCGGAGGCAAGCGCGCGCGCATCGCCAAGCCTCCGCGCATCGGCAAGTCCGAATCGGGCATCGCCAGTTGGTATGGACCTCCCTATCACGGACGGCGCGCGGCCAACGGCGAGGTCTACGACATGGAACGCTTCACCGCCGCTCATCGCACCTTCGCCTTCAACACCTGGGTCCGCGTTCGTAATCTCGACAACAAAAAGGAGGTCGATGTCCGCATCACCGACCGTGGACCTTTCGTGCGTGGCCGCATCATCGATCTCTCCAAGGCCGCCGCTCGCCACATCGACCTCCTCGGTCCCGGCACTGCCAAGGTGAAGCTCACCGTCATCGACTCACGCCACGCCATCAACTATGGTCCGCCCACCGCTCCCTCACCCGATGCCCCCCGCCAGGCCGCCGCTCCC
>JAFLBB010000171.1 GCA_017304135.1 Acidobacteriota bacterium
GGGGGCGGAGTGGGCGTGTGGTGGGGAGTGGGGGACAGCCAGCCTTTTTCGCCTGGGAAGTAGTGGGTCTGGGGGAGAAACGTGAGGCGAAAAAGGTGGCAGCTGCTGGGGCGGCCGCGGCGTGGGAGCGCGCGTCAGCAGTACCAGATTTTGGCGCCGTTTTGGGCTTCGTAGGGGGCACCGGCGCAGGTGGCGCGGGTGCTGGCGATGGTGTTGCCGGAGTAGATCTGGAGTTCGAGGGCGGTGTCCTGAGTGGGGGTGACGTCGCGGTAGCTGACCTCGATGCCTTCGCGGAGGATCTGGAGGAGGAGTTCGGCGTTGGCGGCGTAGTTATTCTCGGCGGTGCCTTTGAGGAAGTAGCCGCCGGTTTCGCCGCAGACGGCGCGGAGGGTTTCGCAGACGTCGTCGGGGAGGTCGGGGGCGGCGATGGCGTGGAGGAAGGCGCCGGTCTGGTCGGCCTTGTGGGCGATCATCATGAGGTAGTCGCGGGCGCCCTGGACGCGGAAGCTCTCGGGTTCGGTGGCAAACAAGACGAGGCTGGCCTGGGCGGCGAGTCCGGTGGGGGCGTTGAGGAGGGCCTGGACGCCGGGGAGCATGCCGGGTCCGGCTTCGGCACGGGAACGGGACGGGACGCTGGGGACGAGGCTGTAGACGACGCGGGGGGTGGCCAGTTTACCGTTTTGCGAGATGGGGACGGGGCGGCCGGGCTGGTAGCTGAGGATGGCGACGCGGTCGGCGTCGTGTTTGTGATTCAGGATGTGGCGGACGCCGTCGTGGACATCCTGGGCCCAGCCGTCGGGGACGAGGAGGCCGAGGGCGAGGGCGCCGAGGGAGTTGTAGCGCATCTGGACGTCGAGGGCAGGCTGGCCGTTGCAGTGGAGGCGCACGGTGGGCGGCAATTCGATAGGGGGTTTGGGGATGTGGGAGAGGGCGGAGAGCTGTTTGCGCGCGGTGCCGTTTTCGGTGACGCGGAGGATGCGGAGCATGGAGACGTGGTGCTGTTCGACGGCTTCGGTTTGCTGGGCGGATTCGAAGCGTTCCAGGGCGAGGCGGGCGGCGGAGGTGACGTTTTCCTCGGGGTCGGCGATGAGTTCGCGGAGGCGGGGGAGGAAGGCGCGGTCCATGGTTTGGCCGATGACCCAGGCGGCGGTGGCGCGGAAGAGGGGCTCGGGGTGGTGGACCATATCGAGGAGCCGGGGGACGACGGAGAGTTCGCCGATTTTGAAGAGGCCGAGAATGGCGTTGCCGACGACGCGGTTATTTTCGTCTTCGAGGGCGCTGAGCAGGGCGCGGCGGGAGCCTGGGGTACGCTGGCCCCAGAGAGCTTCGATGGCATTGGCGCGGACGCGGGAGTCGGAATCGGCCAGGGCAAGGTCGACGCGCTGGTTGCGCTGGGCGACGAGGAGGGCGGCTTTGGAGCGGACGTGGCCGGCCTGGGAGCGGAGGAGTTGAACAGCGACCGGGAGGAGGCGGTTGCCGGGAGAGGATTGGGTGAGGATGTCGAGGAGAGCTTCGGCCTGGGGCCCGAGTTTGCCGACGAAGTCCTTGTGAGTGCTGTCGACCAGCCAGCGCATGAGGCGGATGTCGAACTGCGGCTCGAGGCGCATGGAGATTTTCATAAGGTCGACGGCCTCATCCTGGGTGAGCAGGGTGCGGTCGACGAGCACTTCCAGGAAAGCGCCGGTTTCCGTGAGGTGGGTGAGGATGTAGCGGTGGCCCTGGCCGTTCTTGCCGGCGCGGATGAGGGTGATGGCTTCGTTGATGAACTCGGTGCGGCGGGTTTGGAACATCTGGGCCATGGCAGCCCGGGTGGGCATAGGCCGGGATGTGAACATTTCTGCCAGGCGCTCGAGGGAGATCTTGGGCACAGCGGCCGCGGTCCCGTATTCGAGTTGCGCCGGCCCCTGGCTGCTCATGTGGGACATATCGTCACCCGGCGACCGAGTGTGAAAAAGGAATCTAGGCCTGGCGGGGAGGCGGGGGGTAGCAACCGTAAGGGAGGGGGAACCTATAGGCTACAGCGGCGGGGGCCGGAGGGTTCGATGGGGCGAAAGGTGAGGAATTTCACGGCCAGCGCGGGGAGGGGGCGGCCGAGTTCGGGGTGGAGTTCGGCGGCGGGGACGACGTGGCGTTGGCCGGCGCGGCGGTAGACGATGCGGAGGTCGCGGGAGCCGTGTTGGAGTTGGCGGCTGACGGCGGCGCGGAGTTGCTGATAGGGGACAAGGAGTCCGCGGGAGGCGATGGAGTGGAGTTCGGGGATGTTGGATTCCTCAACGGACACGAGGTCACGCTGGTAGTCGAAGACTTGCCAGGAGGAGGGGATGAGGAAGTGGTTGGATGAGTCGCCCTCCGTGCGCAGATTGGAGTACATGGCGAAGGTGTTGAGGGTGCGGAGGCCGAGGTAGGGAGAGAGGCCGGAGGCAACGACGAGGACCACGCCGAGCAAGGCGGGACGGGCGGAGGAGGGCCAGCCAAGGGGGGCCACGGGGTGGAAGCGTTGGCGCCAGAGGAGGAGGCCACAGGCGGCGATGAAGGTGGCACTGAGGATGTAGAACAGGACCGCGTCGGGTTCCGGGATGTGGGGGGCGGCGGTGCGGAGAAGTTCGGCGAGCCAGGGAGTGTGAGTGACCCAGTCGCGCAGGGGTGGGCGGAAGGCGCGGAAAGCCGCGGCGAGGGCAAACAGGACGAGGGCGGGCCAGATGAGCCAGCGGGGAGGGAGTGTGGGAAACAGGCGTTGGAGACGGGGGACGAGGAGGGCGCCGAGTTCAGGCAGGGAAGCGACGAGGAGAGCGTAGGCGATGAGGCTGAAGCGGCGGTAGGACATGAGGCCGAGGCCGAGGTGGAAGAGGAGGCCGAGGAGGACGGCGGGACGGCGGAGGCGGCGGGAGAAGAGGAGGAAGGGGAGGGTGAGTTCGATGGCGACGCCGAGGTAGGCGGCGTTGAGCCGGAGGGAGGGGGAATCGGGAAGGAAGGGGAGGGCGTTGAGGAGCTTTCCGTATAAGGACACGCCGCAGCTGCTCTCGATCGAGAAATAGCTTTCATTCAACTTATGGAAACCGCTGAAGAAATAGAGGATGGCGAGATTGAGCCGGCAGGCGGCGGCGATGGCGGGCTGGAAATGGGCGGGGTCGAGGGAACGGCGGGTGAGGAAGGCGGCGGCAAGGATGGAGCAGAGGGTGAAGGAGTGGAGTGCGGAGAAGTACCAGTGGTTGAAGACATCCGGGAGGTGATGAAAGGCGGCGGCGGCGTGGAGAGCGCAGAGGGCGAAGAAGCGGGGAGGGGAGGAGGGGCGGAGGAGGGTGAGGAGGGCGGTGGCGGTGAGGGCGGCGTCCCAGGGTGAAGCAAAGGTCGCGCCGAAGGAGATCTGGTGGGCGAGCAGGGCGCAGGCCCAGAGGAGTGAGAAGAGAGAGAAGGCGGGGAGAGCGACTTCCCCGCCCTGGATGGTTACGGGCTGTGTTGCGACGTCGGACAATAAGGCCGGCCGGCGTCAGAACATGAGTTTGAGCGCGAAGCGGAACTGGCGCTCGGTGTTCTGTGCACCGGTGATTTCAGTGTAACCGCCGAGGTTGGTGATCTGGCCGGCGGCGTTGCGGGAGGCCGAACTCACGGTGGCGCCGGGGTTGTTGAAGGCCGGGGTATTGGAGATGTTGAAGGCCTCGGCGCGGAACTGGAGTTTGAAGCGTTCGGTGAGGAAGAAGTCACGGAAGAGGCTGGCGTCGAGGTTGGTGAGGCCCGGGCCGCGGAGGATGTTGCGGCCGGTAGTGCCGAAGCGGACCTCGGTGACGGGCATGAAGGCGGTGGGGTCGAACCAGGAGTTGCCGCGGCCGACGCCGCCGAGGATTTCGACGACGGGTTTGACCTGGTCGGCGGTTTGGGCGGCGCCGGCGGCATTGAGGCTGGTGCCGGCTGAGCCGACGGTGAAGGGGGTGCCGGTGTACTTGGAGAAGATGCCGTTGATCTGCCAGTTGCCGATGACGTGGCCGGTGATGCCGGAGTTGGCGTAGCGCTGGCCTTTGCCGAAGGGGAGGGTGTAGACGCCGTACATCTGGAAGTTGTGGGTACGGTCGAAGCCGGCGGGAGCGCGGTTGCGGCCCCAGAGGGAGGGCTGGTGCCAGGAGAGGCCGGAGTCGTTGTTATCGGCGAAGGAGATGGCTTTGGACCAGGTGTAGGCGACGCCGACCATGCCGCCGCCGGCGAACTGGCGGCGGAGCTGGTTCTGGAAGCCGTTGTAGTTGGAGGTGTTGAACGGCGTGTACATATTGACGTCGGCGGTGCGGCCCCAGCGTTGGCCGAGGACGCGGCCGGTGGAGGTGCCGCGGCCGGGTTCGGAGTAGTTGAGGTTGAGGATGGCGGTTTGGCGGATGGCGCGGGTGCCGACGTAGGAGGACTGGAGGTTGAAGCCCCAGCCGAGGTCGCGCTGGATGGTGAAGTTCCAGCTTTGGAAGTAGCCGCGGCGGTATTCGGTGGGCCAGGTGACGGTACCGACGGCGTTGGGGATGGTGATGGCGCCGGTGTTGAGATCGGGGACGACGACGGCGGGGATGCCGGTGCGGAAGGAACCGGCGGCCTGGAGGGTGCTGGGGGCGTTGAACTGGGAGGAGACGGTGGCGGGGTAGGAGTCGCGCATGCGGCGGAAGGAATCGGGGTCGATGGAGATGCCGTAGCCGGCGCGGATGACGGTTTTGTCGTCGACGCGGTAGGCGATGCCCAAGCGCGGGGCGACCTGGAGGGTGGGGACGTTGACGCCGGTGTCGGTGGGGGTGTTGCCGAGGCCGCCGATGAGGACGAGGTTGGTTTCGGGGTCGTAGCGTTCGCCGCCGCGGTGGTCGCGGGTGGCGAAGGGGTAGCGTTCGAAGCGTGCGCCGAAATTGACGGTGAGTTTGCGGGTGACCTGCCACTGGTCACGGGCGTAGAAGCCCCAGCCGGGCATGCGGACGGCGGCGGGGTTGATGTACTGAACGTCCTTGCCCATGGCGTTGGGGAGGCCGAGGAGGAAGTCGGCGTAGCCGTTGAATTGGCCTGGAGCGGGGCCGCCCTGGAGGCTGGTGACGCCGCCGGTGAGGTTGAAGCCTCCGCGCGGGCCGAAGGCGGCCTGGGGCTGGAAGTGGTTGATGGTGTAGTAGGTGTATTCGCCGCCGAAGCGGAAGTTGTGGACGCCGCGGATGTAGCTCAGGTTGCCGCCGACGACCCACTGGTTATCGCGGAAGAGGAAGGGGTTGGAGACGTTGGGGTTGCCGAAGGCGGAGATGTTGGAGACGTTGAAGCGGGGGTAGCCGCCCTGGAGGCGGTCGGCGCCGTTGGTGCCGGGGATCTGGAGGTCGTCGAGGCCGTAGTTCTTGTCGATGTCGACATTGATGGAGCCGAGGCGCTGGCGGGTGAAGCCGAGGGTGGCATCGGCGAGGAGGCGCGGGGTGATGGTATAGGTGCCGCCGACGGAAGCCGACTGGATGCGGCCGGGTGAGGTGCCGGGCTGGCCGCCGGCGATGGCGTTGCCGCCAGCGGGGCCAAGGGCGGGGGGATCGAAGATGTCGCTGGGCGAGATGCTGTAGCGGGCAAACATCGAAGACTTGTCGGTGGGGTTGTAGTTGACCTTGAGGTCGAAGTTGTCGCGGTTGAACTGGTAGCTGCCGGCGGCGAAGTAGTTATTGGGATAGGTGGTCTGATTGGGCGCGGGCAGGAGGGCGTTCATGCGGTTGGCGGCGAGGTCGATGCGGCTGGTGGGGATGATTTGGCCGGGAAAGAGCTGGCGGCCGGCGCCGTTGGCGGCTCCGGTGGTGGGGTCATAGATCTGGGCGATGGCGGTGGAGACGGGGAGCGAGGAGAAGTCGCCGCGGCGCATGGCTTCGGTGGGGACGGTTTGGAAGACGGAGCGGAATTCGCGGCGGACGGTGCGTTCCCAATCGGTGAAGAAGAAGAGCTTGTTTTTGAGGATGGGACCGCCGAAGGTGAAGCCGCCCTGGTTGAGGATGTTTTTGGGGATGCCGTTGGTGGCGTTGAAGAAGTTGCGGGCGCGCATGGCGGAGTTGGTGTGGAACCAGTGGGTGGAGCCGTGATAGTCGTTGGTGCCGGACTTGATGGCGACGTTGATGGCGGAGCCGCCGGCCATGCCCTGTTCGGCGTCGAAGGAGTTGGAGACGATGTTGACGGTTTCGACAGCGTCGGCGGGAGGGACGTAGGCGACGATGTGGGGGAGCCAGGGGTAGGAGACGGTGGCGCCGTCGAGGCGGGTGTTGTTGTTGGAGTAGGAGGAGCCGTTGACGTTGGAGCCGAGGGCGCGCTGGGGGTTGCCGGCGTCGGAGTGGAGCTCGGCGGGGGGCGAGAAGCCGGGGATGATTTTGTAGAGGGCCTGCCAGTTGCGGCCGGCGTTGCCGGTGAAGGGGAGGTTGGCGATCTGCGTCCGCGGGATTTCACTGTTGACGTCGGCGCGGTCTGTTTGCAGGGCGATGGCCGAGCCGGAGACGGTGATGGCTTCGCTGACCTGGGCGACGGAGAGTTGGGTATCGAGGCGGCGCAGGTTGTTGGCGAGGATCTGGACGTTCTCCTGGACGACGGTGCGGAAGGAGGGGGCCGAATAGGTGATTTTGAAGAGGCCTGGCTGGAGGTCGTTGAAGGAGTAGGAGCCGCCATCGTCGGTAGTAGCCGTACGGGAGACGCCGGTGTTGGTGTTGAGAGCCTCGACCTTGACGTTGGGGACGGCGGCGCCGGAAGGATCGGTGACGTTTCCGGTGAGCGAGCCGTAGAGGACCTGCGCGTGAGCCGCGGGGGCGAGAACGCCGGCGGCGAGGATGGAGAACAGAGCAAAAGACAGACCGAGTGTTTTGCGTGACATGAAACCTCCCAGTAGACCCAACAGCGAGTTAGAAAGAACCCAGTTTCCCGGCCCTTGGCGGGGCGGGCATGGGGAAGAGTATATATGATCGGGGGATGGGGGTGGGTGAGGCTGCGGGGCGGCGAGGCGGAGTGGGGCTGTTTGCCGGCGATGCCGTGGACGTGGGCGTGACGATGAAGCGAGTGTCAGGCGACCGGGGTGGGCGCTTCGGGGCGGCGGGGAATGCGCTGGATTTCCTTACCCGCTTTCTCGCGCGCGAGGTCGAGATCGTAGGCGGCTTGGAGGTTCATCCAGAAGTTGGGCGAGGCGCCGAAATACTGAGCGAGGCGGAGGGCGGTATCGGCGGTGAGGTTCCGCTTGCCGGAGAGGATCTGATAGAGGCGGTTGGGAGGAACGGAGAGGATGGCGGCAAGATGGGCCGCGGACATACCGAGTTCCTCGAGTTCATCGGCGAGGATTTCTCCGGGATGAATGGGTGTTCGTTTGGCGGTCACGCGGCGTGCGGGGAGTGGGAGAGAACGCGGCGGCATGTGGCTTCGCTCTGTTCCGATGGTAGCGGATGGGGGCGGGCGGGGGTGTCGTATGATGAAAGATCGGCGTGTGGCTCGCGCGCCGGTGTATCCTCGCTTTCCTTATATATGCCCCATCAAAGTGTGGCCGTCCTGTTCGGCGGCCGTTCCGTTGAACACGAGGTTTCCATCATTACGGCGCAGCAGGCCATGGATGCGCTGGAGGTGGCCGGTTACAAGGTATTGCCGGTGTACATTGCCAAGGATGGCGCGTGGTATGCGGGGCGTCCGCTGCGGGAGCTGGCGTTGTTCCGCGATCCGACGGTGAAGTATGAAGACCTGAGCGGGGTGCACCGGGTGGCGGTGTCGCCGGACCGTACGGCGCGGTTCCTGGTGATGCATCCTTACGCCAAGCGGGGGTTCTTCAAGCGCGATCCGGAGCTGTGGGCGGATGTGTTTTTTCCGTGCCTGCATGGGACGTTTGGCGAGGACGGGACGCTGCAGGGCGTTTTTGAGATGGCCGATGTGCCGTATGTGGGCTGCGGTGTGCAGGCGGCGGCGCTGGGGATGGACAAGGTGCGCTCGAAGGCGCTGTGTAAGGCGGCGGGGATTCCGGCGCTTGATTGCGTGTGGGCGACGCGGGCGCAATGGCAGCGCGATCCGCTGGGTTTTCTGAAGAAAGTGGAAGGGGCGTTTCCCTACCCTGTGATTGTGAAGCCGTGTTCGCTTGGGTCGAGCATCGGCGTGAAGCGGTGTCTGGATTCGGCGGGGTTGCGCGAAGCGGTGGACACGGCGCTGGTGTTGGATGAGCGCGTGTTGGTGGAGCCGGCGCTGACGAACTTCCGCGAGGTGAACTGTTCGGTGATCGGGCCGCCGTATGAGGCGTCGACGTGCGAGATGCCGCACTACAAGGGCGATTTGTTGAGCTTTGAATCGAAGTACAGCTCAGGCGGCAAGAGCGGGAAGCTGGCCGGGGGGAAGATGTCGGCGGCGGGGATGGGCAAGGCGGCGGGCGCGAAGGCGGGGGTGAGCGCGGCGGGCATGGCGTCGTTGAACCGCACGATTCCAGCGCCGATCAGCGAGGAGTTGACGAAGGAGGCCCAGCGGCTGGCGGTGGCGGCGTTTGAAGCGATCGGCGGCGAGGGCATTGCGCGGGTGGACTTCCTGCTGGATGACAACACGGGCCAGTTGTCCTTTAACGAGATCAATACGATGCCGGGCTCGCTTGCGTATTACTTGTGGGAAGCCTCGGGCGTGGGCTTCGATCAACTGGTGACGAAGCTTGTGGAAGGGGCGCTGAAGCGGAACGAGTCGCGGCGCGGGACGCAGTTTGCGATGGATGTGAATTTGCTGCATCCGGCGCGGCGGTAGGGCGGAGCTGGGATGCAGGCATGACGGCCGACCAACAACTGGCGATTGGCGGCATGGCGGCACGGGTGCGGCGCGTGGGGCAGGGTTCGCCCGTGCTGGTGCTGCATGGGTGGGGAGCGTCGATTGAGGCGATGGGGCTGATCACGGAGGAGCTGGCGCGGGGGGGGCATGAGGCGATCGCGGTGGATTTTCCAGGGCACGGAAAGAGCGAGGCGCCGCCGGAGGCGTGGCATGTGTCCGATTTTCATGAATGGCTGATGCGGGTGATGGATGAGTTGGGCGTGGGGCGGGCGGATGTGGTGGCGCATAGCTTTGGCTGCCGGGTGTCGATCAAGATGGCGGCGGAGACGCCGGAGCGCGTGGGGCGGCTGTTGCTGACGGGCGCGGCGGGGTTGCCGCCGAGGCGGACGCGAGGGCAGAAAGCGAGGCTGCAACTGGCGGCGGTGGGCAAGCGGGTGAAGTCGGCGATGGGCGATGGGGCGTTGTCGCGATGGTTGGAGTCGCGGTGGGTGCATCATGTGGCGTCGGCGGATTACCGGGCAGCGAGCGGGGTGATGCGGGCGACCTTGGTGCATATTGTGGGCGAGGATTTGACGGAACATTTGCAGCGCATTGCGGCGCCGGTGTTGCTGGTGTGGGGGAGCGAGGATCGGGACACGCCGCTTTCGAGCGGGCAGGCGATGGCGCGGTTGATTGCGGGGGCGGAGCTGGTGGTGTTGGAGGGGGGCGGGCACTTTGCGTATGCGGAGCAGTTTGCGAAGTTCCGGCTGCATATGAACCGGTTTTTGCGGGCAGGCGGGGCGACGGCGGGCGGTGGCGCGACGGGCGGCGGGGCAACGGCGGGC
>JAFLBB010000172.1 GCA_017304135.1 Acidobacteriota bacterium
CCCCAGCGCGCACCCCACCGCCACAATGATCAGCGTCAGCTTCAAATAATGCGCCGCAATCGCCGGCGTCGTGTAGCCAAAGGCCTTCAGAATCGCAATCTGCCCCCGCTGAGTCGCCATCAACCGCGTCGACACCACGTTCAACAAAAACGCTCCCACTCCCAAAAAGATGGCCGGGAACACCGTCGCCATCACCGTCAGCTGCTTGAACTCCTCCGACAAATACTTGTGCGAAACCTGGTCCTCGCGCCCATGCGAACCCTGCCCGCCATAGGTCCGCAGCAAATCATCCAACCGCGCAATCACATCCTTCTGCGACGCCCCCGGATCCAGCTTCAACGACACCTGGTTGAACGCCCCCGTCATGTTGTACGCCGTCTCCACCGGGTCGCGGTTCATCCACAAAATCGCGTACGTCTTGAAATCGGGAATGATCGACCCCGGCTGCAACTGGTAAATGAACTCCGTCGACGACACGATGCCCACAATGTCCAACATCCGCCGCCGCCCATAGATCGTCGCCGTCAGTCGTGTCCCCGGCTGCAGTTTGTGCGCCAGCGCAAACCCGTCGCTCACCACCGCTTCCTGCTCGCGCCCATGCTCCGGCATCCGCCCGCTGCGCAGGTACAACTGGTTCAGCGCGCCCTTCTCGCCCGCCTCCATCGACAGCACCATCGCCGAAATCGGCAGCGTGTACCCCGGCAAATCCAGATTCGCCGGCACGGCAATGCGCGTCTCCACAAACCGCACCCCCGGAATCGCCGCAACCCGCTCGCGCACATTCTCCGGCGCACGCTTCAACTGCGCGAACACATCGCCAAACAACCCCTCGCGATACAGCGCCGCTTGCGTCGTCTTCAACGAATCGAGCGTCGACGACGCCAGCACATACGTCGCCGTCCCTCCCGCCACCACCATCGCAATGGCAAACGCCTGGCCCTTCATTTGCCACAGGTCGCGAAACAGCTTGATGTCGAGCGCGCGCATGCCTCTACCAGTGCAACTCTCTCGGCGTCCGCCGCGTCGCGTTGTGCTCCACGCTGGCAATGTGACCGTTGCTCATGTGAATCACCCGGTCCGCCATGCCCGCAATGTCCGCATTGTGCGTGATCACCGCCGTTGCCGTGCCGAGCTCGCGATTCACCGTCTCAATCGCTTCCAACACCACCACACCCGTCTCCCAATCGAGCGCCCCCGTCGGCTCATCGCACAACAACACCGACGGCCTCTTCGCAATCGCCCGCGCAATCGCCACCCGCTGTTGCTGCCCGCCCGAAAGCTGCGACGGAAAGTGATCCATGCGGTCCCCCAGGCCAACCAACTCCAGCGCCTCCTCGGGCCGCATCGGCTTCTCCGCAATCTCGGTCACCGCCGCCACGTTCTCCCGCGCCGTCAGGCTCGGAATCAGGTTGTAGAACTGGAACACAAACCCCACATGCTGACGCCGGTAGCGCGTCAACTCCTTATCCGCCGCCCGCGTCAAATCAAACCCGCGATAGCGAACACTCCCCGCCGTCGCCGTATCCAGCCCGCCGAGTATGTTCAGCAGCGTCGACTTCCCGCTTCCCGACGGCCCCAGCAACACCATCAACTCCCCCGCGAACAGATCCATATCCGCCCCGCGCAGCGCATGCACCTGCACCTCCCCCATGTCGTAGGTCTTGGTGACCCCACGCGCTTCGAATACCGAATTGCCAGCCGCCGTCGCGTCACCCATAAGTACACACGCGTAGTTCCAGGGTAAGTCTTCTCACCGGATGACGTTTTCCTGCCTCTCTCATTGCTCCCGCGCACAACTTTTTCCCGTAAACTGCGTTCATATGAAGCGGGTGGAACCAAGATGAAACTCAGCAATCGATTCACGCTCTTCGCCGCCGCCCTCTCCTGCGCGGCGCTCCTGCAAGTAGGCGGCGCCGCCACAGCCTGGGACAAAAAACTCAAGGGTGACGAGAAGACCCTCCACGCCCTCAACCGCCTCGGCTTCGGCCCCCGCCCCGGCGACCTCGAAGCCGTCAAAAAGCTCGGCCTCGACAAGTGGATCGACCGCCAGCTCAACCCCTCCGCCATCCCCGAAACCGCCGCCCTCACCGAACGCCTCGAGCCGCTCGACTCCGTCCGCCTCTCGATGAGCGACATGACGGCGAAATACCCCCCCCAGCAGCTCATCCGCGCATTCGCCAACGCCAAGGGCCGCTCCAACTCCCCCGCCAACAACATGACCGGGGAGCAGCGCAAGAACCTCGAACAGCTCGCCGAACGCTACCGCACCCAGCGCGAAAAGAAGGACTCCGGCGCCGCCGCCCCCAAGCCTCCGCGCCCTGACCTCCGCGGCGTCCTCACCCCGCAGCAAGCCCGCACCCTCCTCCGCGGCACGCCCGAAGAGAAGGCCAAGCTCTTTGCCTCACTCACCCCTGACCAGCGCCAGAAGCTCATTGCCGCCGCACCCCCCGGCATGCGCGGCATGAAGGACGCGCCCCCCGAACTCCGCCGCGAAGTGATGGCCAAAACCGCCCCCCAACTCCTCGTCACCACCGACCTCATCGAGAACAAGCTCTACCGCGCCATCTACTCCGAACGCCAGCTCGAAGAGGTCCTCGTCGATTTCTGGTTCAACCACTTCAACGTCTATCTGAATAAGGGACCCGTCCGCCATCTCACCACCTCCTACGAGCGCGACGCCATCCGCCCCCACGTCCTCGGCAAGTTCAAAGACATGGTGCTCGCCACTGCCCAGCACCCGGCCATGCTCTACTACCTCGACAACTGGCAAAGCGTCGATCCCGCCGCCCTCCAGAACATGCAGCGCCGCGCCCGCCGCGCCGGTCTCAAGATTCCCAACCGCGCTCGCGGCCTCAACGAAAACTACGGCCGCGAACTGCTCGAACTCCACACCCTCGGCGTCGACGGCGGCTACTCGCAGCAGGATGTCATCGAGGTCGCCCGCTGCTTCACCGGCTGGACCATCGCCACCGTCCTCAACGACCCCAAGTTCCAATTCATCGACCGCGTCCACGACAAGGGCGAGAAGACCGTCCTCGGCCAGAAGATCGCCTCCGGCGGCGGCCAGGAAGACGCCCTCCGCGTCATCGACATCGTCTCCTCCCATCCCTCCACAGCCAAATTCGTCTCCCGCAAACTCGCCCAGCGCTTCGTCGCCGACGAGCCCCCGCAAGCCCTCCTCGATCGCATGGCCGCCACCTTCCTCAAAACCAACGGCGACCTCCGCGAAGTCATGCGCACCATGATCGCCTCGCGCGAGTTCTTCTCCGACGCCGCTTACCGCGCCAAGATGAAGTCGCCCTTTGAGATGGTGGTCAGCGCCGCCCGCGCCATCGACGCCGATGTCGACTCCGCCCTCGCCCTCTCCCGCGCCATCGACGAACTCGGCCAGCCCCTCTATCGCAAGGAAGAGCCCACCGGCTACTACAACACCGCCGAGGAATGGGTCTCCACCGCCGGCCTCCTCGCCCGCATGAACTTCTCCCTCTCCCTCGCCCAAGGCAAACTGAACGGCGTCAAGATCGACGAAGCCAAGCTCGCCGCTGCTGACCCCCAAGCCGCCGCCCGCGCCCTCCTCCACACCGAGCCCTCCGCCTCCACCCGCGCCACGCTCGAAAAGGGGCTCGAAGGCAAGCCCCCCACGCCTGCGCTCATGGCCGGCCTCGTGCTCGGCTCACCCGAATTCCAGCGCCGCTAACCGCATGCCGCCAACCGCCTACCCCGAAAGGAGACACGCCATGAACACCCGCCGCCTCTTCCTCCGCCACTCCGCTCTCGCCATGGCCGGTTTCGGCACCGCCCCTCTCTGGATGCAGCGTGCGCTTCACGCCGCCTCCACCCCCAGCCGCAAGAAAATCCTCGTCAGCATCTTCCAGCGCGGAGCCGCCGACGGCCTCAACATCATCGTCCCCTTCGCCGAACGCGGCTACTACGACGCCCGCCCCACCATCGCTGTCCCTGAACCCGGCAAGCCCGAAGGCGCCCTCGACCTCAACGGCCGCTTCGGCCTCCACCCCGCCCTCGCCCCGCTCAAGAAACTCTACGACGACAAACAACTCGCCATCGTCACCGCCACCGGCTCGCCCGATCCCACCCGCTCCCACTTCGACGCCCAGGACTACATGGAGTCCGGCACCCCCGGCCGCAAATCCACCCGCGACGGCTGGCTCAACCGCGCCCTCCGCGCTGAGCCCCAGGCCTCCCCCGTCCGCGCCGTCTCCATCGGACCCCGCCTCCCCCGCTCCCTCCGCGGACCCAACGCCGCCGTCGCTCTCAACGCCGTCGCCGATTTCCGCGTCCAGGAAGAGTCCGCCGGCATGGCCCTGGAATCCATGTACACCGCCTCGCGCGACACGCAACTCAGCGGTGCCGGCAAAGAGACCTTCGAGGCGCTGAAGCTCCTCGAATCCCTCCGCAAGCAAAACTACTCACCCGCCAACGGCGCCCGCTATCCTCAAGGCCGCCTCGGCCCCAGCCTCATGCAGATCGCCCAACTCATCAAGGCCGGCGTCGGCCTCGAAGTCGCCTTCGCCGACATGGGCGGCTGGGATCATCATACTAACGAAATGGCCCAGCTCCCCAACATGCTCCGCGAATTCGGCGGCGCGCTCGCTGCCTTCGCGCAAGACATGGGCGACCGCATGGCCGACATCGTCCTCGTCACCATGAGCGAGTTCGGCCGCACCGTCCACGAGAACGGCAACCGCGGCACCGACCACGGCCACGCCAATTCCATGTTTGTCATCGGAGGCCCCGTCGCCGGCGGCGCCATTCACGGCACTTGGCCCGGCCTCAACCGCGACCAGCTCTACGAAGGCCGCGACCTCGCCATCACCACCGACTTCCGCGACGTGCTCAGCGAACTCGCCACCTCGCACCTCGGTGTCGCCAACGCCGCCGCCCTCTTCCCCGGCTTCCAGCCGGCGTCGAAGCCCCTAGGCCTGCTCCACGCTTGAGGCAGCCGCCCTACGGCTTCACCGCAAACAACTTCGCATCAAACCCCGGAATCACCCGCAGCGCGTTCTTGTAGTACAGCTTCTTCAATACCTCATCTGGCAAATCCAGCCCGTACATCTTCCAGAACGCATGCCGCCGCCGGTAGTAATCGAAGTACTCATCGCTCGACTCCAGCACCCGGAAATACGTGTGATACTCCACCGGATTGTAGCTGTCCTTGCCGAACATCACCCGGTCCTGGTAACGCAGGAACCACTGCCGCGCAAACCTCGGCTGCCGCCCCAACTCCGCCAGCACCGCGCCGATCTCCGTATACACATTCGGCATCTTGTCCAACAGCCGCCCCAACTCCGCCAGGTCGCCCCCCATCCATCCCAAATGCGCGTTGATGAAGATCGTCCCCTTGTGCTTCTCAAACACCCGGTGCTGCTCGCCCATCACCGTCTCCCACGACGGATACTTATCGCGAGGCCGCGCCCGGCTCGGATATTCTTTCAGCTCCAGCCACCGCTCGTTGTTCTTATCCGCCGGCTCAAAGAACTGCCGCGGCTCGCCCGTGTGAATCAACACCGGAATCTTCAGCCGCCCGCACGCCGCCCACACCGCGTCAAACCGCGGATCGTCCGTCCTCACCCGGTTCCCCCGCGTGTCTTTCAAATCCATCCCCAGGTTCTTGTAGATTTTCAGACCGGACGCTCCGTTTTTCACGTCCGCTTCCAACTGCTTCACCGCCTTCGCCGTCCACTCCGGCGCATCGATGTTGGCAAAGTCGAGATTGGCGAACACCACAAACCGCCCCGGATACTTCGCCCTCACCAGCTCCACCGTCTGCTTCAACCGGTCGCCCCAACGCCCGTCCAGGTTCACCATGCCCCGCATGTTGATCCCGTCCATCTCCCGCACCAGTTGCTCGAACTTCTCCGCCGACATCATCCCCCGCGGATGCCCGTGCACATCGATGAAGGGAATCTTCGCCCGCGTCACCGCCTTGCCCGGAACCACCAGCCCCGTCTTGGGCTGATACTCCTCAAACGTCATCGTCTGGCCCGCCAGGCTCAGCGCCGCAACCAATGCAAGAAGGATCCGCATGTGAACTGCCAGTATAGGAGAAGGCGGGCCCCGCCCGCAGCAGGTTACCCCCGCGCCTCCGCCCCCCTCGCCCTTTCGAGCAGCGCCGACACCGCCTCCTGCAGCTTCGCCGTGAACGCATCCCGGTCCCGCCGCGTCAGTCCCTCCGTGGCCACAGGCTCCCCGATCACCACCTGCACCCGCGACCTCTGCAACGAAAAATAGTCCTTCGGCAACGCCTCCGCCGACCCCGTGATCGCCAGCGGCACCACCGGCACCTGTGTCTGAATCGCCAGGTGCGCCGCCCCCGATCGAAACTCCCTCATCCCCTCCCCATGCGATCGCGTCCCCTCCGCGAAGATCACCACGCTCGTCTTCTGCTCTTTCAAAATCCCCGCCGCCTCGTTCAGCGACGCCACCGCCGCCCGCGGATCGTCCCGCACCACACCCACATGCCCGCCATGCCGCAAATGCGTCCCGATAATCGGCACCTTGAACAGCGAGGCCTTCGCCAAAAACCGGAAGTCCACCGGCAGGTGTGCCATCAGAATCGGCGTGTCCGAATACGACACGTGATTGGCCACAAACAGGCACGGCCCCCCGCGCGGAATCCTCTCCGCTCCCTCCACCGTCACCACCACCCCCGGCCAGCGCAGAATCCGCTGCCCCCACTTCCGCGCCACCAGGTGCATGCGCGTATAGCCCAGCCCGCGCAGGTGCACGTACAGCCCCTCCAAATAAAAGCCCGTCAGGGCAATCGCCGACGTGAACAGTGCAAAGGGTCTCATCGCAGAATCGTGTACGCCTCGCCCACCAACAGCAGCGAGCCCGTAATAAAGATCGCATCCTCCGGCCCCGCCTCGGCCGCCATCTCCCAGGCATCGGCCAGCCGCGCCGCCGTCCGCACCCGCGGATGATCGAACAGCGGCGCCAGCGCCTCCGGCCGCAACGCCCTCGGTGAATCCGCCGCCGTCAAAATAATCTCCGATGCCACCGGCGTCAGCAGATCGCCAATCTCGTCCACTGACTTATCCCGCATCGTCCCATAAATCAGCCACACACGCCGCCCCGCGAAGTGCTTCTCGATATACCGCGCCAGCGCCCGCACCCCCGCCGGATTGTGCGCCCCATCCAGAATCACATCCGGCCGCGTCCGCACCCGCTCCAACCGCCCCGGCCACCGCGCCTCTCGAATCCCCCGCGCGATCGCCTCATCCGCCACGCCCAACTCCCGCAACGCCACCGCCGCCGTCCGCGAATTCACCACCTGGTGCTCCCCCGCCAGCCCGCACTCCACCCGCAGCCCGTCTTCGCCCCCCAACCGGTAGCGGCACCCAAACGCGTCCATCTCCAACTCTTCCACCGCCACCTCGCCCGCCTTCGCCAGCCCCACCCCCAACGCCCGCGCCCGCTCCTCGATCACGCGCATTGCATCGTCACGCATCGGCGCAATCACCGCCCCTGCCTTCCCCGCCGCCCCCGCCCCCGCCTTCAAAATCCCCGCCTTCTCCTTCGCGATCTGCTCAATCGACGACCCCAGCCACGCCTCATGATCGAAATCCACCGGCGTCACCACGCTCAGCCTCGGCTCCACAATGTTCGTCGCATCCAGCCGCCCGCCCAATCCTGTCTCCACCACCGCCCACTCCACCCCACGCTCCCGGAACAGCCAGAACGCCATCGCCGTCACCGTCTCAAAGTAAGTCGGATGCCCGTCCAGCGTCCCCTCATCCACCATCCGCAGCGCCGCCTCGTGCACGCGCGCAAACGCCGCCACAAACTCCGCCTCGCTCACAGGCTCACGGTTGATCTGAATCCGCTCCGTCGGCTCGATCAGATGCGGCGAAATCGTCAGCCCCGTCCTGTGCCCCGCCGCTCGCAGCCCCGCTTCGATCATCGCGCACGTCGAACCCTTCCCATTCGTCCCCGCCACATGCACCACCGCATAGGCCCGTTCCGGATGCCCCAGCGCACTCATCAGTGCCTGGATCCGCTCCAGCCCCATCTTGATCGTTTTCACTTCGTTCCCCAGCGAGTAGAGGAATCGAACCGAGTCGGGATACGTCTTCATGCCGTCGCGCTGCGACCATACCAGAATCGCGCAAACCCCACCATCGCCGCAGTCCCGCCCACCAACTTCGCCACAAACACCCACGGCTGCTCCGCGCTCCCCGGCGGCACAAACGACAACCCAATCGCCGCCAACGTCACCGCCAGCCCCGCCACCGGAGCCCACGACCGCCTCTGCCGCCACGCCGCCCCAAACAAATACACAAACGGAATGAAGTACGTGATCACCGTCATGTCCACCAGCAACTGGTAGCCCGTGCGCAAATTCTCCCCCGCGTGCATCACCAGCAAGAACACCGTGCACCCCGTGGCCTGAAACAGCAGTGCCACCCACGGCGTACCAAAGCGCGCATGCGGCCGCGCAAACGACGCCGGCAGAAACCGGTCAATCCCCAACACCAGCGGCAACCGCGCGCTCCCCGCCATCCACACGCTGAACTGCCCGAAAATGCCCACGGCCAGCAACAGCGCCGTCAACGGCGACAGCCACGCAAACCCCAACAGCCCGCCCCCCGCCGCCGCCGCTTGCGTCAACCCCGTCACCGGACTCACCGCCTCCGGCCGCAACAACACCAGCAACCCCACCGTCCCCGCCAAATAAAAGCCCGTGATCAACGCCCCGCTCAACCACGCCGCCCGAGGAATCGTCCGCTCCGGCCTGTGCACCTCGCCCCCCATCACCGCGCCCAGCTCCAGCCCGCCAAACGCAAACGCAATCTGCGGCCAGAAATTCAACTTGTCCCACTCGCTCGGAAAGCTCCAGTCGAACGCCGTCGCCGGCTTCCCCATCGCCAGCGCCACCAACGCCAGCGCCACCACCAGGCCCCCTGTAGCAAACGTTGAAAGCCCCCCCAGGTTCCCCAGCCACTTGCCCGCGCTCAGCCCGCGAATGTTCAGCAGTGTCACACCCCACAACACCGCCACCGACAGCGTCAACGCGTACACCGGCATCTCCGAAATCGCCGCCCCGCGCTCGCCCATCGTGTAGGCCGACATCGCCGCCCCCGCCAGCAAAAGGCTCGGAAAGTAGAACAGATTATTCAGCCAGTAACAGGTGCCGCACAAAAAACCATGCCAAGGCCCAAAGCTCTCCCGCGTCCACACATACAGCCCGCCCTCCTCCGGCATCTTCCGCGACAACGCCGCCACGCACAGCGCCGAAGGCACAAAAAAGAGGACGCACGCCGACACCCACAACCACACCGATCCCGCCCCCGTATGCGCCGCCGCCGCCAATGTCCGTGTGGAAGTCACCGCCGCAAGGTTGAACAGCACCAGGTCGCCCAACCCCAGCGCCCGCCTCACCCCCGGCCCGCCACCCGCCGAAGCTCCGCCGCCAGTCGCGCCCGCGGCCCAGCCATCCCCCACACCGCCCCCACTCGCCAAACCCCCGCCGCCGCCCACGGCCCCCACCCCGGCCTACGCGTGCTCCGGGT
>JAFLBB010000173.1 GCA_017304135.1 Acidobacteriota bacterium
CGTGGCCTTGCGCGGCGGTGGCACGGCGTCGCCATCGCCGGGAACGCCGCGACCGCCGGTGTCGATTTCCATCGGCACGGGCACGGTGGGAGGGCAGCCCTGATGCGCATCCTGCGATTGGCACTTACCTTGGCGTTGGCATCGGCGGCGCTGGCCCAGGAGGGCAGCGTCGCGGGGCCCTCGCTCGGGCTCTTGTACGACGCCTCGGCACGGTCGCTGCATCGCGTCAACGGCGTTCCAGCGGCGGCTTTATTGAGCGAGGCACTGCCCGGCGGCGACGGACTGGCGTGGCTTGCGGCCGCGCCTGGCGGCGGCTACGCGCTGGGAGTTTCGGAGCAAACGGGCTTATTAGAGATGGTGACGGCCACCGGGCGGGCATCGCTTGAGGCGTTGCCGGGCGGCGTGACTGGCGCGCGCTTCAGTCCCACGGGGCGGGCGGCGCTGTTGCTGTGGGAAGGCCGCGCGATGGCGGCGAAGCTCAGTGGCGCGTCGCTCGAAGCGGGATGGGAGTTCGCCACCGAATCCGGAGCGGCGCTCACCATCAGCGATGACGGCCAGGCGGCGCTCGCGCTCTTCGAAGGTCGGTTGGCCCTGCATCATGCCGGCGGCACGGTGGAGCATCCGGCCCTGGAGCAAGCCCGCGCAGGGGCGTTTGTCGAAGGCAGCCACGACATGGTGGCGCTCACCGAAGAGGCCGGCGTGGCGTTCGTCCAACGCGGCGGCGAATGGACCCGCGTGGCGCTGCCCGACGGGCTGGCAAGGCCGGTCGCGGTGGCGGCAACGGCGGACTATCTGCTGGCTGTCTCCGAAGACGGGCTGCTGGCGCGCGTTTCCAGCGACGGCACGGCGGTGGAGACAATCGCCTGCGCCTGCACGGCGACCACGCTGACCCGCATGGGGCGCGCCCATCTCTACCGGTTGAATGAAGCGGGCGACGGGCCCGTGTGGCTGCTCGATGCGAGTGAGGCTCAGCCGCGCATCCTGTTTCTGCCTCCCGTTGTCAAGGAGGCCGAATGAGAACCCTGATTCGACTCACCTGGTTCGCGCTGCTGCTGGCGATGGCTCTGCCGCTGGCCGCGCAGTCCTCAATTCCTCCGGGTTGCTACTTCGATCAGGAGACGGAATCGATTATTTGCCCGATGAAGCCCTTTGAGTGCACGGCGCAGGCCAGCGCCACGCCGACACTCCGCGCCGAAGGGGCCACCGAGTTGCTCGCGCCGCTCACCATCACCTGTACCGGCGGCACGTCGACGCCGGTGGGCGGCCTGATTGCATCGGCCAACCTCACGCTCACACTGGGACCGAACGTCAACGTCACCTCGCGATTGCTCGATCCGGGCGGAGCCACCGAAGCGCTGCTGCTGCTCGACGAGCCCTCGCCATCCAGCCAGTATGTGTGCGAATCCAGTTCCGGCATCTGTCCGGCCTATGGCAACGGCACGGGCACGGGATATTACGGCGGCGGCACGCAGTCGGCTTCGGTGCCCAACAACAGGAACGTCTTCCAGGGCTTCCTCACGGGACCGAACACGCTCGTGTTTCGCGGCATTCCCTTTGACCCTCCGGGGCAGACGAACTCACGCACGTACAGCTTCCAGAACATTCGCGTCAACGCCAGCCAGCTTCAGGTGCCGGTGGGCGGGGGCGCGGCCGTAACGGCCAGCCTCAGCCTCAGCGGCCAGCAGATTACCATCGCCGACAGCACGCAGACGCTGGGCATCGCGCGGGCCAGTGTGCGCACGGCCGTGCGCGATCCGAACAACACCTCCGATGCTCCCAGCGGATTGACGGCCACCACCACCAGCGCCGGAACGCGCGTCCGCGTGGGCACCATCCGGCTCACCGAGGTCAACGCCACCGTTCTGCGGCAGCGGACAACGGCGGCGGCTTCCGATGTGAATACGAGCCCTACTCCGGTGGCGCAGAACCAGCCCGGCGTAACGGCGCGCACCGAGAGCGGCTTCTACAATCCGGCCTTTCCCAGCCTTCCGGCGCGCGGCAACCTGGCCCTGGCCGGACTCGCCGACACAGCCACCCGCGTGCGAGCCGTCTTCACGCAGGTGCCCAGCGGAGTCACGCTCTATGTCGGCGTGACCAACGACAACTCCGCCACCGAGTGGGCGCGGCTCATCGCCACAGGCGCCGACGGCGCTGGCGGATTTCAGACAGTTCCCGCCGAAACCGGCCAACTGGCCCCGCTCACGGTGGCCAACGGCACGGCGACGGCGGTGTGGGAGGTGCTGCGGACCGACACCGCGGTGTCCGGCAACCTCGACTTCGGCGTGTATGTCAGCCATCCCGCCGGGCTGCGCGCGCCCTACATGAACGTCGATCTCTCGCTGGTGCCGCTCTCGGGCGCGGCGGCGGCTTCGGCCGCGGCTACGATTCCCCGCTTTGCGGCGGCGCGGAACCCTCTGCCGCTGGTGCAGTTCGATCCGGGCTCGGTGACGCAGTTGCCCTCACTGCGGGCAACGCCCACCACGCTCGCCTTCACTCTCTTGCAAGGGACGAACTCCACGGCGCAGAACGTGCTGCTCGAAGCCCTGCTGGCGGCCTTGCCGCAAAACGTGGCTTTCACGGCAACACCCGGCACGGCCTTCCCGCTCCAGGTGAACCCCGTCAATGGGCGCACGCCGACCACCATGGCGGTGACGGCCGGAGCGGGCAGCTTGCCACCAGGCAAGTACACCACCAACATCACGGTGACCGCCACCGGCGTCACCAACAGCCCGTTGCTGATTCCCGTGGAACTGACCGTCACCGGGCGGCTGCAAATCACCACCCTCACGCCAAACCCGGTCACCGCCGGGCGGCCCGCGTTTGACCTCACCGTGGCCGGGGCCGGCTTCGCCACCGGAGCCCAGGTGGTGATGGCCGGGCAGTCGTTCACGCCGGCGTCGAACACGCCCACGCAGCTTGTCGTGCGGGTGCCGGCAGGCGTTGTGGCCAGCCCCGGGTCGATTCCGGTGAGCGTCATCAACCCCGACCAGACCGAGTCAAACACCGTGCAGTTGAACGTGCTGCCGGCCCCGGTTTTGACGCAATTGAATCCGGCCTCGGTCGCGCCGGGAACAGCCGTAACCATCGCCGTGATTGGCCGCAACCTCACGCGCGACCTGGCAATTCAGGTGCAAGGCGCGACCGTCCCCTCGACCTTCGTCGATGCCACGCGCATCAACGCCACCATTCCCGCTTCGGCACTGCCCGCCGGCGTGGCCAGCGTGAACGTGTCCGGGTTGACCTCGGATGGCGTTTCGACTAATGCCCTGCCGCTCACGCTGCTCTCGCCGCTGACGTTGATTTCCGGCCCCGTGCAGGCCGGCGACCGCACGGCCACGGCGTCGATACGCGGCACGGGCCTGGCCGCGGGTTCACGCGTCGAAGCCACGCCTCCGGGCGGGCAGGCAACCACGATCACACCCGATGCCGTGTCGTCCACCAGCGTCGATTTCACACTGCCTGCGGCTTTACTGAGGCAGGCCGGCGCGATGTCGATCCGCCTTGTGCCGCCCACGGGCCCGGCCTCGGCGCCCTTGAGCTTGACCATTCAACCGGCGCCCAGCATCACCTCGCTTTCGCCCTCGGCGCGGCCAGTGGGGAGCCCCGGCTTCACGCTCACCGTGACGGGCGCGAACTTCCTCGCCGGCTCGACGGTTCGCTGGAATACAACGGCGCTGGCCACCAGCGGCTCGGGCACGTCACTCACCGCCGATGTGGCGGCCTCGCTGCTCGCCGCGCGCATTCCCGTGAACGTGACCGTGGAAGGGCCGGGCGGCGCGGCATCGAACGCTTCGCCGTTCGACATCACCCTTCCCTCGCTGCCTTCGATCAGCTACGGCGGTTTGAACGTGGCCACCTCCGGCACGCGGGCCGACGCCACACTGACCCTCGGCTCGGGCTTCCCCGCGGCCCTGCGCGTGCAGTTCACGCTCACCTTCGCGCCTGACGGCAACCTGCCCAACGACCGCGCGATTGTGTTCACCAACGGCCAGCGGCAGATTGACGTGAACATCCCCTCGGGCTCTACGGCTCCGGTGCAGGTGAGCTTCCAGACCGGCTCCACGGCGGGCGTGGTGACGATTGCGCCGCGCTTCTTTGCCGGCGCCACCGATGTCACGCCCAGTGGCGCGCAGAGCCGTTCGATCACCATCGGCCGCGCCGCGCCCATCGTGGCCGCCTCCGATGTGCGCTGCGTCCGCTCCTCGGGCACACAGTTGACGATCACCCTTTCCGGCATCTCGAACACACGCGAAGTGAGCCGCTCGGCCTTCGACTTCACGGCGGCCAGCGGCGAGACGCTCGCCTCCGCGTCGTTCCCGATTGACACGGCGGCGATGTTCGCCAACTGGTTCAACAGCGCCAATGGCCAGTTGGCCGGCGGCACGTTCCTTTATACGCAGACCTTCAATGTCTCACCGAGCAGCTCCGGCGTCGCTTCGGTGGGCGTAACGTTAACGAACGCGGCCGGCGCCTCCACGGCGCGCACCGCACAATGCACGCAATGAGCGAGGAATACGAACAGGAAGTCAGCCAGGAAAACGGCAGGCCGTTGCTGAAGAACCGTTACGCGGTCGACCGTGAACTCGGCCGCGGCGGGATGAGTGTCGTGTATCTGGCGCACGACCGCAAGCTGTTGAACAAACCCGTCGTGGTCAAGGTGCTGCTGGAAAAGCAAACCCAGAACGAGTGGGTGCGCAAGAAGTTCATGCAGGAGATGGAGGCGCTGGCGCGCATCGATCATCCCGGCATCATCAACGTGCTCGACTACGGCGACCTGCCCAACGGCACGCAGTATCTCGTCATGCAGTACATCGAGGGCAAGACCCTGCGCGATTCCATTCCCCAGGGCGGCATGGAGATGAGCCGGGCGTCGAACCTGATCCGGCAGGTGGGGCAGGCGCTGGCGGCGGCGCACGAGAAAGGCGTGTGGCACCGCGATCTGAAGCCGGAAAACATCATGATCAGCACGCTCGCCGGCGGCGAGGAGCATGTGAAGCTGATCGATTTCGGCATCGCCGGCATCAAGGATTCGGTGTTTGCCGGCAGCAAGACCAACGTCGCCGGCAGCCTTACCTACATGGCGCCGGAGCAGTTTGCCGGAAAGCCCTCGGCGGCGAGCGACCTGTATGCACTCGCCATCGTCGCCTATGAGATGTTGTCGGGCGAGATTCCCTTCCCCGAGGATTCGCTCACGCACCTGGCCAGCGCCGAGCAGTCGCACGTGACGCCGCTGCGCTCACGCCGGCCGGAGATTCCGGAGGCCGTGGATGCGGTGATGCGGCGCGCCCTCTCATTTCAACCCGAAGCGCGCCACCGTTCGGTGAAAGAGTTTGCCGCTGAATTGACGGCGGCGCTCTATCCCCCGCCGGTGGCCGAACCCGCGCTGCCGCCCGTTCCGGCGGCGGAAGCGCCTTCGCGGCGGTGGCTGGTCGCCGGGCTGGCGCTCGCGTCAGTGCTGCTCGTGGCGGTGGTCTTGTTGTGGATGGCCAAGCGCAACACCGGCGGCACGGCGGCGACCGGCCCGCAACTGGCGTTGGACTATTCGATGCTCATCCAGCGCAGCCGCGACGGCCAGGACTATGGCGATGTGATCCGGGCCACGGGCGAGATGCTGGTGGAGCACGGCCACAAGATCGCGCTCGAGTTTTCGCCCGTCCACGATGGCCACCTCTACGTACTCAACGGCGCCGAAGATGCCTCCAGCGGAAGACGGACGTGGCTGGTGTTGCATCCCATGGCAACCGCCACGCCGGAGATCGCCGACGTGGAAATCGCCCGCGTGCCGCGCGAAAACTGGTTCCGGTTTGATGACGCCGCGGGAACGGAGTTGCTCACCGTGGTGTGGTCGAAAAAGCCGTTGCCGGAGTTGGACGAGTTGATCCAGCGGGCCACCCTGCGCGGCAAAACGGCGGTGCTGGATAGGGAAGAACTAGTGAAGCCGCTGACCTTCTTCCTGGAAAAAAATCGCGTTCCGGTGCAGGTGCAGAAGAACGAAGCAAACCGGCAGACCCAACTGCGCACAGGCGGCGAGGTGCTGGTGCATCAGATCCGGCTGGAACATCAATGAGACGAGCAATTCTCATCACGGCGGCCGTGGCGGTGTTGCTGCCGTTTGCGGCGCTGCCGCCGCTGGCGGCACAGCAGAAAAAGGCCGCGCCGCAAAAGCGCGACCTCTACACGGAGGAAGCGCGCCCGCCCGCGCCGCGCCCCTCTATCCCGCGCAGCTACGCCCTCGTCATCGGCATCAGCAACTACCAGAACCTGAAATCGGAACAACAACTCCGCTATGCCGAACGCGACGCCGAGTCGATGTTCTCCATCCTGATCTCCACCGAAGGCGGGAACTTCCCCGCCGAAAACGTCCACCTGCTCACCGGCGCGAAAGCGACCCTCGCCAACATCCGGCGGGAACTGGAGGAGTGGCTTCCGTCGGTGAGCCGGGAGGGCGACCGCGTCCTCATCTACTTCGCCGGCCATGGCTTCGTGGCTGCTGGCAAAGGGCATCTGGCGCCCTACGACATCAAGCTCACCGACATCGCCAACACAGGCTACCCGATGACGCGGCTGGGCGAGGTGTTCGGCACAAAGATCAAGGGCAAGTGGAAGGTGCTGCTCGCCGATGCCTGCCACAGCGGCGCGATTTCGCCCGAAGCGACCGAGACGATCAACCGCGGGCTGGTCGATCTCGGCAAATCGGTGTTCGTGATGAGCGCCAGCCGCGACCGCGAGCAATCGTTTGAGAGCCCTGATTTCGGCGGCGGTCACGGCGTGTTCACCTACTATGTGACGCGCGGACTCTCAGGCGCGGCCGACCAGAATCGCGACGGCATCGTCACCGCCGACGAGATCGCCGACTATGTGCGCACCGGCGTGCGCGCCGACACCAAGGCCAGGCAGAATCCTGTGGCCGACCGCGGCAGCTTCGATCCGAACATGCTGCTCGCCTACGTCCCGGCCAACGCCGTCATCGATCCGCCGAAGGAAGCTTCGACGGGCATGTTGATCATCGAGTCGAACATGGATGGCGTCGAAGTGTTCGTCGATGGTAAATCGGTGGGCGTGTTGAACAAGGGCACGCCGCTCCGCCTGCCGGGCATGGCGCCGGGGACGCACATGATTCAAGGCGTGAAGATGGGCTACGAGCCCGATGGTCCGCGCGAGGAGACAGTGTACCCGGGGCAGGAATCGACGGTGAGCATCCGCATCCGCTTCCAGCGCAAGCGGCCCAAAGCGGCGCTGGACTTTTTCGAGCAAGGACTGAAGCCCTACCGCGATGGTGGGGCTTCGAATTATGCGAAGGCCGCGCAAGCCTTCCGGCAGGCGTTGCAGGCCGATGCCACCTACAGTCAGGCGGCGCTTTATCTGGCGCGGGCCGAGCATGCCATGCAGGAGTATGATCTCGCCCGCAAGCACTTCGACCAGGCCATCGCCACCGACCCCGATTACGTCGAGGCCCGCGCTTCCTACGGCGGCATGCTTCTCGATATTGGCGCAACGGATGAGGCCATCCGGCAGTTGACCGCCGTCGTGCAGCGCGACGCGTCCAACAGCCTGGCGCATACGCAACTGGCGGCCGCCTACCGCATGAAGGACGCCTATCCGCCTTCCATCGACGCGGCCAACCAGGCCATCAAGCTCGCGCCGAAAACGGCCGAGCCGCACTTCTGGCTGGCCGATAGCTTGCGCCTCAGCGGCCAGTATGCGAAGAGCATTCCGTCGTATCTCACCTACCTGCAATTGAGCGACTTCGACAGCAAGCTCGCCGGGCAGCTCAACTTCTGGGTGCGCGGCTTCCTCATCGGCGGCGGCCGCAAAACGCGCGCCTCGCAACGCGACATCTGGAAGGACCTGCGCAGCCTCGCCTATTTTGGCCTCTGCGACGCCGAGCGCAAGCAGACGCACTATGACAAGGCCGTCCCGTTCTGCCAGAAGGCCCTCAGCTACGATCCCAAGGACCCCTACATCCACTACGCCCTCGGCCTCACCTTCGCGCGCATGGCCGAACAGACGGGCAAACTGGAAAACGTCGCCACCGCCAGCGTCCACTTCCGTAACATGCTCGCCCTCAACGCTGACCTCGAACAGGCGGCGGATGTGAAGAAGATGCTGGCCAGCTTCGATGCGGTGTTGAAGGCGAACTGAGCCGGCGGTCCGTCAAGGAAGAAGGTGGAGTATCTGACTCCGCAGTTCATCCCGGTAGAGAATCTCAACACACACGATCCGTTCTTCCACAACGTCCAGCACGATCATGCCGGCCGCCGGATCCAGCACGACATTGCGGTGAGTAGGACCATAGCTGCCTTCTGGTATTGGCGCCGTGTAGAGTGTCGCGCAGAACGAGTCGCCACAGCGGCAACGGTCGATCACCCGCAGGTGCTCCACCTGTCCAGCAAGGTGGGAGTCATCGCTGGCGAGGAGTAGAGCACGAAGCTCGGCGGCTAGTTCAGGCAACAACCGCGCAAGCAACTCACCACGCCCCGGCGCGCAGGCCATCCGCGGTTCCACTACACGAACTCCAGCCGCACCTGTCGGCCGATCGCGGTGGCGGCTCGATGCAGCGTTTCCAGTGTGACGGCGGAGTTATCCGGGTCCAATAGGCGGTGAAGCGAAGCCCGACTGGTCTGCATGCGCCGTGCCATCTCGGTCTTAGTGATCTGCTGATCGCGCATGGCCGCTTCAATCTGCCTCGCAAGCACTCGCTTGATTGCCGTGGCCGTGACCTGCTCGTACAGGCCCTCTTCCCGGAGCCAGCTGTCAAAGCTCGAACCAACGTGCTTCTTCTTCATCGATTCACTCCTTTCATGCGCTGGCGGGCAAGTTGGATCTCACGCAGCGGGGCCACCTGCGATTTCTTGAAGAAGGCGTGCAGCAGGACCATCTCGCCTCCCTCCACACAGAAGAGAACGCGGGCGATACGGCCACCAGCAAGGCTGCTGTGCACCTCCCACAAACCGTCACCAAGGGACTTCACCAGTGGCATCCCAATAGGCCATGCATACTCAACGTCCTTGATGTCCTCACCAATCACCTGCTTGTCCTCAAGCGAAAGCCGCCCGAGCCAATCGCGGACCGGTTCGGCGCCGGATTCGCCGCGGTAGAACCGAACGGGGAGCCTCTTCATCGGGCGCTCTGCCCACACTGTACCATTTTCGGTACACTCGGTTCGATACACTCAGCGCTGACCACTCTGCCATGCCCACCACCTCACAAGCCGCCGTTCTGTGCGCCTACAACGCGCCGCTCGAAATTCGCACCTACCCCGTCGCCGACGAGCCCGGTCCCGGCGAGGCCATCGTCCGCGTCGAGATGGCCGGCATCTGCGGCACCGACGTTCACCTCTGGAAGGGCGAGTTGCCCATCCCCATTCCGGTCGTGCTCGGCCATGAAACCGTGGGCCGCATTGTGAAGCTCGGCGCGGGCGTGGAGCGCGACTGGCGCGGCGT
>JAFLBB010000174.1 GCA_017304135.1 Acidobacteriota bacterium
GCGCTTGCATCCCGGCCGGAGCCGGCGGCGCTGGAGGGGCCGGAGGCTCGGGCGGGTCCGCAAACGGCGTGTCGTCCCCATCCAGTACCTGGACGATCGACATCGCCTCCCGCATCCCCGGACCCAGCCGGGCCGCGCGAACCGGAACCCTCTGGGGCCCGCTCGCTTCATCCAACGCCAGCAGCGTGTCCAACCGCGACGCGGCCCAGGTTTCCACCGGCTGCGCGAAGTCCCACCGCACGCGCACCGGCTGGGCCATGGCCGACTGATATTGCGGGCTTTGCACGAACAACACGCCCAGCGTCAGCACCGTCACCGCGATCGGCGTCCAGGGGTCGCTGGCCTCTTCGCGAATCCCCAGAATGCGGCGGATGCGTGAGGCCAGGTCGCCGTCATTGGCCGCCAGGGCCAGCCCCGGCAGCGCTGCCCGGCTCTCCTCGAGCGCCACCAATGTCCGTGCGTACCGCACCGGATCGCCGCTCAACGACACGGCGATGTCGTCGCAGCAGTGCTCGCGCTCGGCGCGGATGCGCGCCGACAGCCACCACACGGCCGGATGGTAGAACAGCGCCGCTTCCACCGCCCGCTGCAGGAAGTTCACCAGCGCGTCGTGCCGCCGCACATGCGCCAGCTCATGGGCCAATAGCAGTTCGGCCTGCTCCGGCGTCAGTCCCACCATGTGCAGCGGCATCAGAATCACCGGACGCAGCCATCCGCTTACCGCCGGTGTATTCACCCGCGCCGTAAACAACAGTCCTACCCGTTGGCCCACGTGCAACAGCACGCGCAGCCGCTCCAGGTGGCCCAGCCAGGCCAACGGCGCGGCCACCACGCCTGACCGCCGCAGCCGCAGCGTCAACGCCCAGCCGGCCACCAGCCGCAGCGTCAGCAACACGGCCCCCGCAAACCAACCCGCCACCAGATATCCCATCCATCCGCCGCCCCCCGCCGCAGCCGGCGCCGAGGCGTCGACGAAAGTCACCTTGAAGCTGCTTCCCTCCACGAACTCCGGCGAAATGTTCGCGCCCGCCGTGCTCAGCACGGCAAAGGTCGCCACCGGCGCCAGCGCCATGGTGAGCAGCCCCGCGCAGGCCACCGCGTAGCGCACTTGCGCCGCCCGGCCGCGCAGGGTATGCAATAAAGCCGCCGTCAGCGCCCCCACCAGCGCCCCCTGCCAGAGAAAGTGCAACAGTGTCAGTCCGATCGTTTCCACCTGCCCGTTGTAGGCGGCAAGCCATTCCATTGCCCGCATCATGATGACTTCCTCCCCATTTCGTATTCGTCCAGCAGTGTGCGCATCTCCGCCAGCTCTTCCCGCGAGGCCTTCTTGGCCGACAACGCGCCCATCAGAAGACTACGCGCCGAACCGCCAAAAGCCCGCTCCAATAAATGTCCGGCCAGCTGCGATTGCGTCCGCTCCCGAGGCTGGCATGCCGAATAGACGTGCGAGCGCGAGCTCTCATCCCGCTCGAGCAGACCCTTTTCTGCCATAATCTGCATCATCTTCAAGGTCGTGGTGTACTGCGTGGCGCGCTCCCGCGAGAGCACCTCGTGCACCTCGCGCACCGTCGAGGGGCCGAGGCGCCACAGCACGCTCAATATTTCCAGTTCCGCGTCGGTCGGACGCGGTAAGTCAGCTTGTGGGGACATAGTCAACTCCAATTTATACGAAGTCTTTCGTACTGTCAACGAAGATCTTCGTACGAAAAGACGCATAGCCTGCGGAAACGGTTGGGCTCCACCCACAAATAGCCGCCCCGGGAGGGCAGACCCGATGCAAGCCGTTACAGAGGAAAAAACTGGCCCCTCGCCCTGCCCATCCGTTGCGGTTTCATATATACTGGCACGCGCAATAACTTCAGATTCCCACGTAGGAGTCGAATCAGACGAAGGGGGTTTTCTATGAGGCTGGCCAAGTTTCTTCTGTTTTCCCTGCTCGCCTCGCTTGCCTTTGGGCAAAGCGACCGCGGCGTTGTGACGGGAAGCGTCGCGGATTCTTCAGGCGCCGCGGTGCCGGGGGCGAAGGTGGTTGTGCGGCACGTTGCCACCAACGTCACCTCGGCGACCGAAACAACATCGAGCGGTGACTTCACGATCCCCTCGCTCCTGGTGGGCACCTACGAGCTGCGTGTCGAGAAACAAGGATTCAAGACCTCGGTCCGCTCGGAGCTGATTCTCAACTCCGGCGCCACCGTTGCCGTGAATGTGACGCTGGAGGTAGGCGCGGTATCTGAGTCGGTGCAGGTGGCGGCGACGTTGGAGCTGCTGCAGACCTCCACCGCGAAAGTCACCACGGCGGTGTCCAACAAGATGGTGGACGAACTGCCGCTGGTGGTGGGCGGCGCCATGCGCGGGGCCTTTGACCTGGCGCTCATCACGCCGCAGGTGAACCAGCCGAGCGACGACAACTTCAACATCGGCGGCGGGCAGGGCGGCGCGTATGGCGCCACGCTCGACGGCGTCTCGGTGCTCACCGGGCGCTTCAACTCCGTGCAGTGGGCCAACGTGAACACGCCCTCGGTGGACGCCATCACGGAGTTCTCCGTGGACACCAACGGCTTCAAGGCCGAGTACGGCCGCGGCCAGGGCGGCATGATCACCTTCTCCTCGAAGTCCGGCACGAACGAATTGCACGGCACGGCCTATGAGTTTCTGCGCAACGACGCGCTTGATGCCCGCCGCTTCTTCGAGGCGCAGAAAGGCAAATACAAGCAGCACGACTTCGGCTACAGCGTCGGCGGCCCGGTCTACATCCCGAAGATCTACGATGGCCGCAACAAGACCTTCTTCTTCACCTCGGGCGAGTGGTTCCGCAACCGCCTCGGCGCCGGCAGCGGCCGCTTCAGCATCCCAACGCCTGAGATGCACAACGGCGACTTCAGCAACTGGGTGGACGGCAACAACAACCGGCTGGCGCTCTACGATCCATCAACCACTCGCGCCAACCCCAACGGCGCGGGCTTCATCCGCACCCCGTTTTCCGGCAACCAGGTGCCGCTGGCCCGCTTCTCGCCCATCGCCCGCAACTACTCCAACCTGGTGAAGGACTTCCTCAAGCCCAACAACGGCGCCACGCCGGGCACGAGCGACTACGTGCGCAACAACTACATCAACAATTCCGGCACGGCGCTTGATCCGTGGACCAAGTACAGCATCAAAGTCGACCACAACTTCGGCCAGAACGACCGTGTCAACTTCCTCTACAACTACGGCCTGCACGAGCGCGTCCCCGGCGCCGAAGGCTTCCCTGGCCTGCCCGGCGTGCTCAACGAAAACCGCATTGCCAATCAGAAGAGCCATGTCTACCGCGGCACCTACGACAAAGTGGTCACACCGACGCTGGTGAACCACATGTTCGGCGGCGTCAACTTCTGGAAAGAGAGCAACAGCGCCGTGTCGCTCGACGGCGGTTGGGAGCAGAAGGGCATCTGCGTGCTGCGCGCCTGGGACTGCAACCGCAACCTGCTCATCGTGGAGTCGTCGGATTACAGCACCTGGGTGGGCCGCGCCTACGACGGTTCGGAGAACTTCACGTTCTCTTTCGGCAACGACCTCACCTGGACGAAGGGCAAGCACACCGTCAAGGCCGGCTACCTCTGGGAGCGCATCCACTACAACGGCTTCGGCCAGCAGACCATCGGCGGCCTGATCCGCGGTGACCGGCGCTCGACGAGCATTCCCAACGACAATAACCTCGCCACCGGCGGCGGCAACGGCTTCGCCTCATTCCTGCTCGGCCAGGGCTTCACGGGCGGCACTGAAAACGACCGCTTCGTCGGACAGCAGTGGAAGAGCCACGGTTTTTACATCCAGGATGACTGGAAGGTGTCACCCAAGCTGACCCTGAACCTGGGCGTGCGCTACGAATTCACGCTGCCGCCGACCGAGCAGACCGACAAGTGGAGCGACCTCGATCCCACGCTGGCCAACGCGCGCGCCGGCGGGCTGCCGGGAGCGCTGCGGTTTGCCGGCTTCGGCCCGGGCCGCGAGAACAGCCGTACGATTACGCCGGGCTGGTATGGCGGCATTGGGCCGCGCTTCGGCCTGGCCTACGCGATGGACTCGAAGACGGTGATCCGCGCCAGCATCGGCCGCAGCTTCGGCGTGGCCAAGACGATTACGGGCAGCGCGCACTTTGAAGGATCGACGCTGGTGTTTTCGGCCTCGAGCCTGGACAACGGCGTGACCCCCATCTTCCAACTCGATCAGGGGCTGCCCCCCTACACCAAGCCCCCGGTGATTGACCCGGGCTTTTCCAACGGCGCCAGCCCGGCCTATTGGGACGGCGAAGCGGTGCGGCTGCCGGAGAACTACCAGTGGACGATGTCGGTGCAGCGGCAGCTGACCGAAACGCTGGTGTTCGAAGGCAACTACAGCGCCACCATCGGGGCTCACCTGGTGGCCGGCTTGAAGCGCTACAACCAACTGCCGTTCAGCGCCCTGGAGCGGTACGGCCGTTCGCTGTTGTCGAGCAGCATCGATTCGCCGGCGGCGGCGGCGGCCGGACTGCGGCGTCCCTACCAGGACATCAACTGCCAGTTCTCAGCCACCTGCGCGGCGGTGAGCGTGGCCCAGGCGCTGCGCCCGTTCCCGCAATACCGCGACATCAACACAGCCTCCGGCGCGGGCGACAAGAGCGGCCACTCCAGCTATCACTCGGTCGTGCTCAAGCTCGACAAGCGCTATGCCTCCGGCGTGACGCTGCAGGGCTCCTACGTGTTCTCCAAGCTGTTGACCGACGCCGACGGCTACAACCCGGACAACGGCACGCTGGACCACTACAACCGCCGGCTGGAGAAGTCGATCGGCGAGTTTGACCTGACGCACAACCTGAAGATGACCTACATCTACGAGCTGCCGTTCGGCAAGGGCCAGCGGTGGCTCAACGGCGGTCCGGCGTCGTGGGTGCTGGGCGGCTGGCGCCTGGCCGGCACGCACTTCTACTCGAGCGGCTACCCGCTGACGCTGACCAACAGCGCGGCCCTGGGCGGCATTCTGTTCAATGGCCGCAGCGCGGCGACCGTGACCACCTACGACGGATGGTTCTCCAACATCAGCAACCCGAACTGGAGCGGCACGGACCGCTACTTCCAGCCGGCCTCGTTCTTTGGGGCGCAACCGACCGACCGCGCCGGCAACACGACACGGCACAATCCGAAGGCGCGGCAGCCGTGGAACCTGAATGAGAACTTCTCGCTGGCCAAGTCGTTCCGCATCACGGAATCGGCTCGCGTCGATTTGCGCTGGGAGATGTTTAACGCCTCCAACCGGTTCCGTCCGAACCCGGGCAGCACGAACGTGCAGGACCCGAACTTCGGGCGCGTGCAGAGCCAGTTGAATGAGCCCCGGCGCATGCAGCTGGGCTTGAAGATTTACTTCTAAACCGCGCGCAACGGAGCCTCGGCGGCGAAATCCGCCGCCGGGCCCTGTGCGCTCCGGGCGATTCCTAAACCGCGCACAACGGAGCCTCGGCGGCTGAACATCGCCGCCGGGCCCTGTGCGCTCCGAAGCACACGCTACAACGCCCCGGAGACCTCACAGTCTCCGGGGCGTTCTGTTTATGGGGCGTGATTAGAAGATGGGGGCGGGTTTGCCGTTGGCGACTTCGTAGGCGAAGTTGGAGTAGGACTCGGCGTTGAGGAGCTTGAGGTGCGGGGGGAGGTTGTTGATCTTCTTCATCTGGCCCTGGAAGTTGTAGGCGTGGTCGTCGATGAACTCGGGATGGCCGACGAAGTGGGCCAGTTCGTGGATGATGGTGAACGCCTTGCGCTCCTCGACGAGCGGGGTGAACGGAGGGCTGAGGAAGACGGTATCCAGACGGATCTTGGTCTTCTTCTCGACGCGGTGCTGTCCGCCTTTGAAGAAGCCGCCCCACCAGGTGTAGGCATAGACGGTGTTGTCGTTGAGGGGGTCCTTTTCGAACGCGGCTTCGCCCCAGAGGCCGCCGGGGCGCTCGAAGACCTGGCGCATGCGGTCGAAGGTCTTCAGGACGAAGCGGGTGTTGGCCATCTTGGCGGGGGTTTTGTCGATCTGGAAGTGCGTATTGAGATGGCGCATGCGGAACTCGCGGCCGAAGACCTGGATGGGGCCGGGGGTGTCCTTGGAGTTGACGACGGGGATGGCGGAGAGGACGTTGGTCTGAGCGGCGAGGATCCACTTCAGGGCGAGGGCGATGCCTTTTTGCAGCTCGGTGGGCGGGGCGGCGGGGGTGGCCGGGACGAGGGCTTGCTTGGCCGCGCCGCCGGGTCCGGCGCCGAGGAGGGGGATGCCGCTTCCACCACCGTGACCGCCGCCGTGACCGAGGAGTTCGTTGAGCTTGGCGAGGGTTTGTTTGCCGGGCTCGATGAGGCCGTCGCAGCCCTTCCAGCCGAAGTGCTGGAGCTGGAACTTCTGGATGGCGGCCTTGGTCTTGGGGCCGCAGATGCCGTCAATGGCGAAGTCGGGGGTTTGTCCACCGTTGGCCGGGCCGACCTGGATGAGGGCGACCTGGATGTTGAGGACATCGAGGGCTTCGTTGCGGCCGTTGATGCCGACGGGGAACTTGATGGTGACGGGACCGCCGCCGGGGGTGGGGCCGGGCGGGGGCGTGACGCCGCCGCCGCCGAGGCTGTCCAGGGACGTCAGTTTCTTACAGGTGCCGTCGACACCTTTGCAGATGAACATGGTTGCTACCTCACTCAGCGAGCTTGCCGGCCGATGGCGCGACGGACTGGTTCATGCGTTCGAGCTGTTTGACGAGAAAGGCCATGTCTTCAAAGGGCGCGCCGCCGGTGGTTCCCCAATGTACGCGACCTTTTTTGTCAATGAGGATCGTGGAGTGGACCTCCATCTCCTCGAAATCGTCGTAGGAGCGGAAGCGGCGGGCGTTGGCGCGGTCGGCGGAGTCAGAGAGAAAGCGGATGGCGGAGTAGCCGGCGCCCTTGATGAGCTGGGCGTTGTCGGCGGGCGGGTTGGGGCTGACGGCGAGGACGGCGGCGTCGAGTCGCGACCAGTCGTCCTTCTTGCCCTGGATCTTCTTGAGCTGGTCCATGCAGTGGATGCACTCGCGGCCTAAATAAAAGACCAGAATGACGTTTTTGCCCTGGTATTCGGAGAGCTGGACGGGCTTGTTGTCGGGGTCGTTGACGTTGAGGGCGGGGGCGTCGTGGGGTTCCCAGGCGGCGGGGCCGAAGCGTTCGAGGGAGATTTGGGCGTAGTTGCGTTGGGGGCGGGGTGAGTAGTCGTGGGGCTGGACTTTGAGGCCGGTGGCGAGGACACGTTCGACGAGGGGGAGGCCTTTGTCGGCGCCGGAGGCGGTGAAGAGAAGCTGTTGGAAAGCCTTTTCGGCTTCAGGGCGCTGTCCGAGAGCCTGGCGGGCTTCGACCAAACCGGCGAGAGCGAAGATGTCGTTGCGGGTGAGCTTGAGAGCCTTCTCAAACGCCTCGGCGGCGAGTGTGGGGCTCTTGGCGGCGAGGTAGGCTTCGCCGAGGGCGATGTAGGGGACTTCGGGGTAGAAGGGCGGGTCGTTGTCGCGGAGCTGGTAGTCGTGTTCCTTCTGGGCGGCTTCGGTGAGGAGGGCGAGGCCGCGGACGTGTTCGCCGCGGGCGAGCAGGAGGCGGGCTTTCAGCTCAGAGGACTGGATGTTGTAGAAGGACTCGAAGGGCTTGTTCTTATCGAGTTCCTTGCGCAGGGCTTCATGGGCGGCGAAGGCGAGTTCGGCCTTGGAGAGGTCGCCGAGGCCGAGGTGAGCGCGGGTCTCGGCGTAGGCCTTGTTCATCTTGTCCATGAAGATGTCGCGCCAGGGGATGGTGCGGGTATCGAGAAGCTGGTTCCAGCGGCGGAACTTGACCAGGGCGCGGAGCATGGCGGAGATGCCCTGGGAGTGGGAGGAGTAGCGGGCGTCGGAGTTGTTTTTGGGGTCCTTAGGGGCGTCGATTAACTGGCGCGCGCCGAAGATGGCGGCATCGGCCATGCCGAGCTGTTCCTGGATGTAGGAGAGGTAGTTGCGGTTGTGGCCGTAGTTCCAGTGGTTGAAGGGGAAGGTGAGGGTTTCGCGCATGAGGCGCTTTTCGGTGCGGGTGGCCGAGTCCATGGCGATGGCGGCTTCGTGCCACATGCCGACGGTGGCGTAGACGTGGCCGGGCATGTGGAGGGCGTGGCCGGAGCCGGGGGCGATGTTGCCGTAGCGCTTGCAGCTATCGAGGGCCTGTTCGGGCTCGTGGTAGTTCCAGTTGTGGATGCGGTAGTGGTGGGCGCCGGGGTGATCGGGAGCTTTGGCGAGGATTTCCTGGATGATGCGTTCGGTGCCGTAGCGGTTGTCGCCCATGCCGGCGTAGGCGAGGAGGGCTTTGGCTTCGAGGTCGGCGGGGTATTTGACGATGATGGATTCGAGGGTTTTGCGGTATTCGCGGCTCGAAGGGTTGTCGCCGTCGGCGCGGTCGCGCAGGGGGTCGAGGGAGAGCTGGGCTTCGAGGGCTTCGATGTAGAGGCGTTCGCGTTCGGGAAGTTTGCCTTTGCGCTTAACGGCTTCGCGGAGGAACTGCTTGGAGCGGTCGCCTCCGGTGGAGCGGGCGAGTCCCCAATAGACCATGGCGTTTTCGGGTTCGAGCTTGAGTGCCCAGCGGAAGGCGCGTTCGGCTTCGTAATCCCAGAAGGAATGGAGAAGGGTGTTGCCCTGGTTGAACCACTTTTGGACTTCGGGGTTGGCGGTTGTGATGGGGAAGGGGGCGGAGCCGATGTGGGGGAGTTCGACGGGGCGGGAGCGGGGGCCTTCGTCGAAGGCGGCTCCGTAGTGGGAGTGGCCTTGTTTGATCTGGTCAGAGACGGATTGGGCGCAGAGGGCGGAGGCGGAGAGTAGCAACGCGAGGGCGGAACGCATTGCTCTACTGTGCCGCAAATGGGAGGGGTTTGGGAAGAGGGGTTTTGGTTGGGTTCGGTGGGGGACTTGCGGGAGAACGGCCGTTTGTTTGCAACGCCGGTTGGGTTCGTTTTGTCAAAATGTGTGTTGGGGGAGGTGGCCGGAGGGGGAACAGGGAGGGGGCGGTTGCGGAAGGTGTAGAGGCGCTTGTGGGCGCGTTCGAAGGCGCGGGAGAGGTTGGCTTCGTAGCGGGAGAGGGTGGTGAAGTGGTCCGATTGGTTCTTGAAGGAGCCGGCGATGTGGGCGTTGACGCGCTCGGGCGGGTCGGAGGAGAAGAGGTCGGGGATTTGGAGGTCGAAGAGGCCGGTTTCGAGGCGGGTGCAGCGGTCGAGGCGGAGGCGGAGGGCGGCGAGGGTGTGGACGAGATGGACTTCGAAGGAGTCGCGGGGGTGGAGGGCGCCGGAGAAGGCGTCGGCGGTGTTGGGGAAGGCGTCGTAGGCCTCGCCGAGGGAGGTGAGGTCGTGGGCGGTGAGGGAGTGGGGGAGGGTATGGCGGGG
>JAFLBB010000175.1 GCA_017304135.1 Acidobacteriota bacterium
GGGGGCGGGAACGGCGGCGAAGGCGGGATACCAGAGGAGGCCGGGGACGCGGACGGAGGCGCAGAAGGCGAGCCATGCGTTGCTGATGGCGGTGGAGACGGCGGCGTCGAGGGGGCTGGGGCGGTTGTTCACGGTGGGGAGGTGGGCGCGGATGAGGGGGTCGAGCGGCGGGCCGACGAGGAGGCCGGCGGTGGCGACGGGGCCGAAGATGACGACATTAACCAGGGTGGCCGTTGACTGCCATGTAGCGTGGGCGGTGACGATGGCGTGGAAGAGTGTGGTGGCGGACTTGGCGGCGGCGGGGTTAGAGCCGAGGCGGACGCTGATGAGGAGGCTGGCGGCGGCGGCGTGGGGATTAGGCGAGGCGGGAGAGGGCGACGCGGACGGCGACGGCTCGACGGAAGGCATGGCTGGTTCCTCCAGATGAGAATCGAATTTCCCTGATGATGGCACAAGCCGGGCCGGGAGGATAGACTGTCAGCATGCGAATTTTGCTGGCGCTGGCGGTGATGGCGGGTGTGTGCGCGCAGGCGCAACCGGTGAGGCGGCCTCCGATTACGGGGGTGGCGCACATTGCGCTGTTTGTGAAGGATGTGGAGGCAGCCAAGAAGTTTTACACGGGGCTGCTGGGGTATCAAGAGTGCTTTGATTTGAAGAACCCGGATGGGTCGCTGTCGCTTACCTTTATCAAGATCAACGAGCGGCAGTATATTGAGCTGTTTCCCGAGCGGGCGGGGGGGACGGACCGGCTGAACCATATCTCGATTGAGACGACCGATGCCGAGCAGATGCGGTTGTATTTGCAATCAAAGGGTGTGAAAGTGCCGGACAAGGTGGGTAAAGGGCGGATTGGGAATTCGAATTTCAATGTGAAGGACGCGGACGGGCATACGGTGGAGATTGTGCAGTATGAGCCAACGGGGTGGAGCGTGCGAGACAAGGGTAAGTTCATGCCGAAGGAGCGGATTTCGGGGCGGATGATGCATGTGGGGATCTTAGTGGGTTCGTTGAGTAAGGCGATGGCGTTTTACCACGAGATCTTGGGATTTCAGGAATTCTGGCGGGGGACGCGGGATCCGAAGCAGTTGAGCTGGGTGAATATGCGGGTGCCGGAGGGGGAGGACTATATCGAGTTGATGTTGTACAAGGAATTGCCGGCGGAGACGAAGAGGGGGTCGGCGCATCATATTTGCCTGGAGGTGGCGGATATGGATGAGGGGCTGAAGGTGGTGCAGTCGAGGGCCAAGGCTGCGGGGTATACACAGGCGATGGAGATTCGGACGGGGGTGAACCGGAGGCGGCAGCTGAATTTATTTGATCCGGATGGGACGCGGACGGAGTTGATGGAGCCGCGGACGGTGGATGGGAAGCCGACGCCGGTGTCGCCGGCGCCGCCGCCGATTCCGTGAGTTGAGGGGAGAAAAGGCAGGCGATGAAGGTGATTCTGGGCAGGGCTTTGGCGGGAGCGGTGTGGGTGGTGGCGGGGTGCGCCTCAGGGGCGGAGGTGCAATTTAACCGTGACATCCGGCCGATCTTGTCGGATAAGTGTTTTGCATGCCATGGGCCGGATGCGGGGAACCGGAAGAGTAAGTTGCGGTTGGATGTGGAGGCGGAGGCGAAGGCGGACTTAGGCGGGGGGCGACGGGGGATTGTGGCGGGGGATCCGGACAAGAGCGGGGTGATGCAGCGGGTGGTGTCGACCAATAAGACGCTGCGGATGCCGCCGGCGTATCTGGGTCATGCGGCGCTGACGGCGGAGCAGATTGACATCCTGCAGCGATGGATTGCAGAGGGGGGGCGGTATCAGAGTCATTGGTCGTTTGTGCCGCCGGTGAAGGCGGAGTTACCGGCGGTGCGGGATGCGGGGTGGGCGCTGAATGCTGTGGACCGGTTTGTGCTGGCACGGCTGGAGAAGGAGGGGCTGACGCCTTCGGGGAGGGCGGACAAGGCACGGCTGTTGCGGCGGGTGACGCTGGATTTGACGGGGTTGGCGCCGACGCCGGAGGAGACGCGGGCGTTTGTGGCGGATGAGGCGGAGGGGGCTTATGAGCGGGTGGTGGAGAGGTTGCTGGCTTCGCCGCGCTATGCGGAGCGGATGGCGATCCGGTGGTTGGAGGCGGCGCGGTATGCGGATACGAACGGGTATCAGAGCGATGGTCCGCGGGACATGTGGCGGTGGCGGGACTGGGTGATTGAGGCATTTCACAAGAACAAGCCGTTTGATGAATTCACGGTGGAGCAGATTGCGGGGGACTTACTTCCGGGGGCGCGGCTGGACCAGAAGATCGCGACGGGATTTCAGCGGAATCACAGGACGAGCGCCGAGGGTGGGATTGTGGATGAGGAGTTCCGCGTGGAGTATGTGGCGGACAGGACGGAGACTACGGCGACGGTGTGGCTGGGGGCGACGCTGGGGTGCGCGCGGTGTCACGACCATAAGTACGATCCATTTCCGCAGAAGGATTTTTACCGGCTGTTTGCGTTCTATAACAACGTTCCGGAGAAGGGGTTTGTGTATAACTTCGGGAACGAGGAGCCGTTTATTAAAGCGCCGCTGCCGGAGCAGGCGCGGAGGTTGGCGGAGTTGGAGGAAGCGGTGCGGGTGGCGCAGGGGCGCTTGGATGGGCTGGCGGAGGTGGCGCGGAAGGCGGAGCGGAGCTGGGAGAAGAGGGCGCGGGAATTGCGAGAGGATTGGGTGCCGTCGGAGGCGCTGGGGTTACGGGCCGATGGGGGTGGGGAGTTTGACGGGAAGCGGGAGTTGGAGATTGCTCCGTCGACGGAGGTGCGGCTGAATTTCCGCGATCCGTTCACGTTTGCGGCGTGGATTGAGCCGCGCGAGGGAAAAGGGGCGATTGTTTCGAAAGCGGAGGATTACTGGGAAGGGACGGGGCATGGGTTGTACTTAGTGGATGGTAAGTTGCGGTTGCACGTGGTGTTCCGGTGGACGGATTTGGGGTTCCGGGTGGAGACGGAGGAGGCGATTCCACTGGGGGCGCGGCAGCATGTGGCGGTAACTTACGACGGGAGTATGAAGGCGAGGAACGCACGCATTTATGTGAATGGCCGGCCGATGAAGATGAAGATCCTGTTTGACCAGGGGATCTGGCCGTTGGATCCGAAGGAGCCGTGGCGGGTGGGCGCGGGAGGCGGGTTGCGATTCACGGGAAAGATCGATGGCGTGCGGGTGTGGCGGCGCGAGATGGCGGCGAGCGAGGTGGCGGCGGTGGCGCTGGCTGAGCCGGTGTCGGCGATTGCGCGGAAGAAGGAGCGAACAGCGGCGGAGCGGGAGAAGTTGCGGTTGGCGTTCTTGGAGTGGGGTGCGCCGGAGGAGTTGCGCGAGGCGCGGGCGCTGCTGGGGCAGGCGCGGATTGCGCGGGATGAGTATTACGAAACGATTCCGACGGTGATGGTGATGGAAGAGCGGGCGGAACGGCGTCCGACTTACTTACTGAAGCGCGGGGCGTATGATGCGCCCGGTGAGGCGGTGGAGCCCGCGGTGCCGGCGGCGCTGGGGGCGTGGAATCCGGAGTGGCCTCGGAACCGGCTGGGGTTGGCGAAGTGGCTGGTGGCACGGGACAATCCGCTGACGGCGCGGGTGACGGTGAACCGCTTCTGGCAGATGCTGTTTGGCGTGGGGCTGGTGAAGACGGTGGAGGATTTCGGGTCGCAAGGGGAGGCGCCGTCGCATCCGGAGTTACTGGACTGGCTGGCGGCGGAGTTTCTGGAGTCGGGTTGGGATGTGAAGCGCATTATCAAGACGATGGTGATGAGCGCGACTTATCAGCAGGAGTCAAAAGCGGCGGCGGGGATGGAAGAACGGGACCCGGAGAACCGGTTGCTGGCGCGGGGGGCGCGGGAAAGGTTGGCGCCGGAGATGGTGCGGGACCAGGCGCTGCAGGTAAGTGGGTTGTTAGTGGAGAAGGTGGGGGGACCGAGCGTGAAGCCGTATCAGCCGGAGGGTTTGTGGAAGGAGTTGGCGAGCGGGGAAGATTACAAGGCGGACAAGGGCGAGGGGTTGTACCGGAGGACGTTGTATCAGTATTGGAGGCGGACGATTGCGCCGCCGTCGATGATGAATTTCGATTCGCCGAGTAGGGAAACGTGCGTGGTGCGGGAGTCGCGGACGAATACGCCGCTGCAGGCGCTGAATTTGATGAACGATGTGACGTATGTGGAGGCGGCGCGGAAGTTGGGTGAGCGGATGTGGAAGGCAGGGGCGACGGATGAGGCACGGTTGCAGGCGGGTTGGAGGGTGGCGCTGGGGCGGGAACCGAACGCACGGGAGTTGGCGGCGGCGGGGAAGGCGTTGCGGCAGTTTCGGCAGCACTATGGGGCGCATGCGGAGGAAGCGCGGCAGTATGTGAGTGTGGGCGAGTCAGCGAGGGATGAGGGGGTGCCGCTGGCGGATGCGGCGGCGTATGCGGCGGTGGGGAGTCTGATTTTGAACTTAGACGAGATGGTGACGAAGGAGTAAGTGATGAACCGGCGGCAATGGTTTGGAAATACATTGGGAACGCTGGGTTCGGCAGCGATGGCGACGCTGGAGGCGAAGAGCGGCGGGCTGCCGGGGTTGCCGACACATAAGCCGACGGCGAAGCGGGTGATTTACCTGTTTATGTCGGGCGGGCCGTCGCAGATGGAGTTGTTCGACTATAAGCCGAAGTTAGTGGACGTGGCGGGGAAGGATTTGCCGGAGTCGGTGCGGAACGGGCAGCGGCTGACGCAGATGTCGGCGACGCAGTTGAGTTTCCCGATGGTGCCGTCGAAGTTCAGTTTTGCGCAGCGGGGGCAGAGCGGGGCGTGGGTGAGCGAGTTGCTGCCGCATACGGCGAAGATTGCGGACAAGTTGACGTTCATCAAGTCGATGCATACGGAGGCGATCAATCATGATCCGGCGGTGACGTTTTTCCAGACGGGTTCGCAGATTGCGGGGCGGCCGTCGATGGGGGCGTGGGCGGTGTATGGGTTGGGGAGTGAGAGTGAGAATTTGCCGGGGTTTGTGGTGATGTTGTCGACGGGGGGTGGCGGGGGGCAGCCGCTGTATGACCGGTTGTGGGGATCGGGATTTTTGCCGACGAAGTATCAGGGGGTGAAGTTCCGGTCAGTGGGCGATCCGGTGTTGTACCTGTCGAATCCTGATGGATTTGGGGCGGATAACCGGCGGGTGTTTCTGGATGCGTTGAAGGAGATGAACGAGAGTAAGTGGGAGGAGTTTGGGGATCCGGAGACGGCGACGCGGATGGCGCAGTATGAGATGGCGTTCCGGATGCAGTCGTCGGTGCCGGAGTTAGTGGATTTGTCGAAGGAGAGCGAGGCGACGTTTCAGTTGTATGGGGAGGAAGCGCGGAAGCCGGGGACTTATGCGTATAACTGTCTGCTGGCGCGGCGGCTGGCCGAGCGCGGGGTGCGGTTCATTCAGTTGTATCACCGGGATTGGGATCATCATGGCGGGTTGCCGAAGGGTTTGCCGGCGCGGTGCAAGGAGACGGACCAGGCGTCGGCGGCGCTGATTCAGGACCTGGAGGCGCGGGGCATGTTGGAGGATACGCTGGTGGTGTGGGGCGGCGAGTTTGGGAGGACGGTGTATTGCCAGGGGCGGCTGACGGCGGACAGTTATGGGCGGGACCATCATCCGCGGTGTTTCACGGTGTGGATGGCGGGGGGCGGGGTGAAGCCGGGGGTGTCGTTGGGGGTGACGGATGATTTTTCGTACAACGTGGTGGAAGACCCGGTGCATGTGCACGACTTACAGGCGACGATTATGCATTGCCTGGGGGTGGAACATACTAAGTTGACGTACCGGTTCCAGGGGCGGTATTTCCGGTTGACGGATGTGCATGGGCGGGTAGTGAAGGCGGTGTTGAGTTAGATGATGCCTTCGAGCGCCAGTTTCGGGGCCATCCAGGTCCAGGCGGCGGCGGCGCCGGCTAAATCCTGCTGGTAGGTGACGGCGGTGGGGAGGCCGTCTTCGGAGATGAGGTCGGAGAGGCGGACGGTGGCGGGGCGGGTGGGGGAATTCCACCAGGGGCAGCCGCCGACGCCGCCGTGGGTGCAGAAGAAGAACTCTTCGGTGTAGGAGGTGACGAAGGGGATGGAGTAAGTGCCACAATTGCCGAAGTAGGGGCGGGAAAGGGAGAGGGAGGAGCGGCGGGCGTGGAAGACCTTTTTGACGTTGGGGGGGATGGTGTCGGCCATGGCGGTGACGGAGCGGTCGACGGCATCGAAGAGGACGAGGACATCGACGGCGATGCCGCGGAGGCCGAGGAGTTGGGCGGCGGTGATGGCGGAGGCGCCGCCGCGGCTGTAGCCGGTTAAAACGATTTTCGGATCGGAAACTCCTGTTGAGTTGTTGCGGATGATGTTTTGGGCCCAGGCGCCGAGGGGTCCGGTTTCATTGCCGAGGAGGGTGGGGCCGCGGTGGTAAGCGCCTTTGGCGCCACGGGCGAGAGCGCGGCGGACGAGGACATTGACGTAGCTGTTGGCCATGTCAGCGCGGTAGGTAGCGTCGTTGGCGTCGCCGGTGCCGTCGACGCCGGCGATGATGATGGTGGGCATGCGGCTTGATTGTAGCGCAGGGGGGCGCGGGGGTAACCGGGCCTTTTATGCGCGCAGCCAGGGCTTCAACTGGGCGAGCATGTCCTGGATGTTGCGTTTGGCTTCGTCGTCGAGGGGGGTGCCGCCCTTGGGGATGTTGGGTTTGCCGCCCCGTGAAAGATAGGTTTTGAAGACGCCTCGGAGGGTCATGATGTATTTGGTGGCAACCATGCCGTAGGTTTCGTAGATGGGGAGGAACCAGGTGGTGCGCATGCAGGCTTCGGCGGACTGGCGGTGGCGGCCGGCTTGGAAGTGGTTCCAGGCGTCGACGTAGAGTTCGGGCATTTGAGAGCCGGGCATGGTGCCGGCGGAGCCACGGAGCATCTCCTCATAGAGGGTCTTGCCGTTGTTACCAGTGAAGGGATGGAACTCGGGGTGTTTTTCGCGGTAGAAAGTAAGTTTGGGGAGCGGGGGGCCGGCTTCGTCCTTCACATAGCGGAGGGTGGGGATGGCCTTGGACATTTCGACGATGAACTCGGCGGTCATGTTGCCGAGGGCCTGAACAAAGAAGGGTCGTTTGCAGGCGTTGCCGATGGCCTTGTAGTAATCGAATAGTTTGTTGTTGTCGGTGACGCCGGATTGGGGGATGGCGATGATGGCGTCGGGGGCGAGCTTTTCGGCGTGGCGGGCGTAGGCGACGGCCTCTTCGATGGTAGGGGCTTGCATGCCGAGGACGAGGGCGGGGCTGAGGCCGTTGGCGGCTTTGACGAGGAGTTCGGCGCCGCGGAAGCGCTCTTCAGGGCGGAGGGAGGCCCATTCGCTGGCGAGTTGGGGCCAGACCATGCCGTGGACGCCGGTGCGGTGGAGGTAATGGGCGTGCTTGACGAGGTCGTCGAAGTCGACTTTGTCGTCTTCGGTGAAGGGGGTGTGGATGATGGGGAAGATGCCGCGGAGGGGCTTGGCGGTTTGGGCGCGGAGGGCGGTTTGGAGCGCGGGCGCGGCGGCGGCTCCGGCGGCGGCGAGGCTGAGGAAGTTACGGCGGTGGAGTAAGTTCATGTTAGTCGGCCTTGTAGATGGGTCCAGTGGGGGCGGAAAAGTCGTTGTATTTCCAGGGTTCGAGCTGGGCGAGTTCGAGAGAGGCGGCGCGGCGGCGGAGGCGGTCCATTTCGGCGGCGTTGAGAGGTTTGTGGGAGGCGGCGAGGGAGGCGACTTCGGCGGCGTGGTCGAGTTGTTCGATACCGACGATGGCGGTGTGGATGGGGAGGGACCAGGTGTAGGAGAGGCACTCGGCGACGGTGGCGGCTTTGCGTTTGAGGATGGCTCCGGCTCCGAAGAGCTTCATGGCGATGATGCCGAGGTTGTGTTTGCGGGCCAGGGGGAGGGTTTCGGATTCAAAACTCTTTTGGAAGTTGCCGCCGTCGGTGATGCTCAAGGGGAGGAGGACGGTGTCGAAGTTGTAGCGGGCCATGATCTTGTTGTGGAGGCGGGGGTCGGTGTGGCCGGTGAAGCCGACGAAGCGGATTTTGCCGGCTTTTTTGGCCTTTTCGATCATTTCCATGAGGCCGCCGGGGCGGAAGACGTTGTCGATGTCGGCGTCGGTCATGACGTTGTGGACCTGGTAGAGGTCGATGCGGTCGGTGCGGAAGTTGGAGAGGGACTGGTCGAGGTCGAGTTGGGCCTGGGGGGCGGTGCGGTGGCGGGTTTTGGTGGCGAGGACGATTTTGTCGCGGACGTCGTGGAGGGCGGCGCCGTAGCGGGATTGGGAGAGGCCGTAGGCTCCGGCGGCGGCGGCGTCGAAGTAAGTGACGCCTAAGTCGTAACAGCGGCGGACGACGTCGCGGGCGGCTTTGCCGTCGTCGAGGTTGCCGATGCGTGCGCCACCGAGGCCGAGGATGGAGACTTCGAGTCCGGTTTTGCCGAGGGTGCGCTTGGGGAGGCCGTTAGGGGCGGCCGCGGCGACGGCGGCAGCGGTGGCGGTTTGGAGGAAGAGACGGCGTGAGTCGGGCATGGCGAGGGACATGCTATCACGGCGGATTGGGTGTGTGGCGGGTGGCAACTTATGGGAGCGGGAGGCGGTAGACCTCGGCGGTTTCGGCGACGGAGAACCAGATGTGGCGGTCGTGGACGGTCATGCCATGGGGGACGATGAGGAGGTCGTCGACGAGGGGTTCGCGGAGGGGGAGGGCGAGCTGGTGTTTGAGGGCGCCGGATTTGGGGTCCACTTTGAAGAAGGAGCGGTAGATGGATTCGGCGCACCAGAGGGAGCCATCGGGGTCCCAGCCGATGCCGTGGGGACGGACGCCGGGCGCGGGGAAGGAGCGTTTGACGGCGCCGTCGGCGGGGTTGACGACGTAGATGGTCATGGCGGGGGGGACGGCGATCCAGAGTTCGCCGTTGCGGAATTCGAGGCCGTGGGCGCCGGTGGCGCGGGGTTTCGGACCGCGGGGTCCCCAATGGACGACGCCGGAGCCGGGACAGGGGAAGGACTGGAGGGCTTTGCCGGTGGTGGGGTCGGTGCGGACGATGCGGGAGTCGTAGGTGGAGGCGATCCAGATGTGGGTGCCGTCGAAGGTGATGCCGGAGCCTTTGTCGGTTTCGGTGTTGAAGTCGCGGAGGACTTTGCCGTCGGCCCAGTTGAGGAGGGCGGCGTGGTTGTTGCCCTGATCGTAGACCCAGAGGCCGGCGGGGGTGGCTTGGAGGCCGTTGGGGTTTTTGCCTGGGGTGGGGAACATGCGTTGGGCGGCGTCAGCGATGGTGGTGGGGATGCGGGTGGCGGCGAGGGCGGCCGGGGCGGCGGCGGCGAGGGATAGGAAGGCGCGGCGTGGGAGCATGGGGAGATTGTATAGCAGGGGGAGGG
>JAFLBB010000176.1 GCA_017304135.1 Acidobacteriota bacterium
GGCCGCAGCAGGCGCTTCCGGGCGGCATGATGCGGCTGCCGAGCGCGGAGGTGGGGCCGAGCGGCTTCCCTGAAGTACAGATGATGGCGGGCAACATTCCGCCGGCGGTCGGCATGCCGAACACGACGGTGGAAGCGATTGTGGCCGCGGAAAAGGCCGGGCAGCCGGCGCCGGGACGGCCGGACGTGTTCCAGCAGGAGTGGCTTGAGGCCTGCAAGGGACGGCGCAACAACGTCGTCAACGGCACGAGCACGAAGACGAACTGCGACTTCGACTATGCGGGCTCCATGATGGAGCAGATGTTGCTGGGCCTGGTGGCGCATCGTGCGGGCAAGAAGTTGGACTACGACCCGGCGACGGGGCGTGTGACCAACATGGCCGAGGCCAATGACTGGCTGAAGCGGACCTATAGGCCGAACTGGAAGCTCGACGGGTAAGCGCCGGGCGGTTACTTCGAAACAAGCGGGCGGTATTCGATCTTTCGGATTCCGCCCGTTGTGTTGTAGGAGGCGAAGCCGAGGGGCGTGGAGAGGTTGATGTCGCCGGGGCGGAGGCTGATGGTGCGGCCGGCGATGGGCACGTTGACGACGCGGCGATCGTCGATCCAGGCTTGAATCGATTCGTCCGTGACGCGGATGCGGAAGGCGTACCAGCGGCCGGTTTCGAAGTTCATGTAACTGCGCGTTTCGTTGTCGGAGGCGTCCCAGCCGTCGATGGAGGAGATGCCGACGATGTCGCCGCCCCAGCCGCCGAGGACCCAGGTGGCGTAGTTGCCGCCGGCGGGGAGGGTGACGCTGGCGAAGAAGTCGCCGCCGAGGGTGCGGGCGGCCTCAAATCGGAGTTCGTAATCTGATTTTGGAAACTCGCCTTGCCAGGTGACGCCGGTGAGAGGCGCGCCGGCGGGGAGGAGGAGCACTCCGTTTTCGACCTTCACGCCTTTTTGGCGCGGGAATGGGGTGGCCTTCCACTGGCCGAGCGATTTTCCATCGAAGAGAGATTTCCATTCGCCGGCGGGCGTTTGCGACGAGGCGAGGCCACAGAGGAGGGCGAGGACGGCGAGGCGGGTCATGACGATTCGAAGCGTAGCACGGCGGGTGGTGTGTGGTCAGTGGAGCGCGGAGTTGGTGCGCGGAGCTGGTGGTTAGGGCAGCAGCGGGCGGAGGGCGCGGGCGAATTCGGCGGCGTGGCGCTGGAAGCCGAGGTCAGTTGGATGCGAGCCATCGATGGTGGCTTCGCCGTCGTCACCGAGGAGGTGATCGGCGCGGAGGTAGGCGAGGCCGCCGATGCGCTCGCGCTGGAGTTGGACGTAGACCTCTTGCAGCGCGGCGTGGTTGGTTTCGTTGCGTTCGAGGCGGGCGGCGTTGAGGAAGCTGTCGGCGTAGTTGCGGTCTTCGACGAGGAGAATGGGCGTGGTGGGATGGGCGGCGCGCAGCGTTTTCACGCAAGCGGCGGCGCGCTGGCGGACCTCGGCGGCGGTCATGTTGGGGAGGCAATCAAGGACGAAGGCGGCGGCGTTGATTTCAGCGACGAACTTGGTGACTTCGGGCTCCATCTTGCCGTTGCCTGCGAAGCCGAGATTGATGACTTCGTGATTCAGCATGCGGCCGAGTTGGGCCACGTGAGTCATGCCGGCGCGCGAGGCGGCGGCGCCGTGGGTGATGGAGGTGCCGTAGAAGACGATGGGCTTGGCGCCGGCGGGGCGGGCTGGGCCTTTGCGGATGGTGCTGCCCTTGGGGACGCCGATTTCGAGGGAGGCGAGGCCATTGCGGAGGGGCAGGTAGAGCATGTACTCGCGCGGGCCGGGAGGGAGCGAGGAGGCGAGCGCGCCGGTGTTGTCAGGGAACTGGGTGGGGCGACCGATGCTGAGCCAGCGCCAGCGGCGGGCATCGTCGCGGGCATAGAGGTCGAGGCCACTGGAAGCCACGGCGGTCATGGTGGGAATGGTGAGGGTCCTCTTGGTGACGGTCCAGCGGGCGTGGATGGAGGGGGTGTTGGCGACGAAGCGGACGAGGACGCCAGCGGCATCGCGGCTGAGGTCCCACACGGCCTGGCGGACGACGCCTTCGGCGCGGGCGGGCAGGCGATCGTAGGGCGATTTCAGATCGTTGAATCCTAAACCTTCGACGGTGAACTCCTTGGCGTTGTGCCAGTCGAGTTCAGTGGCGGGTTGCTGGGCGCGGGCGGCGAGGGCGCCGGTGAAAAGCAGGGGCAGGTGGCGGCGAGTGATCGGGGTCACGGGAGACAGTGTACCGGATTGCCTGTTGTGGCACGCGCCGGGGCTGCGCGATACTCCAGGGGAAGGAATCTCGCATCGCATGTTCAACTGGGAATTACTCGCCGCCGTGTGGCGTCAATCGCTGGCCGGCGTGCCGCAACTGGGCTGGTCGCTGCTTGTGTTCGCGCTTGTCGTTCCGCTGGAGGCGTTCTTCGGTTCGCACCAGAAGGTGAGTTGGGGCGAGCGGTTCGGCAACCTGGCGGCGATGCTGATTCACTTCGTTTTGGGCGGCGTGGTGTTGACGATGTTTTTCATTACGCCGGTTGGCCGCAAGCTGACGGAGTTCCCGCGTGCGCCGCGGCATGAGTGGCTGGAGAACCCCTACCTGTGGGCGCTGGTGGCCGTGTTTCTGATCGACGCGCTGTTCTACGTGTACCATCGCGCGCAGCACGCCATTCCGCTGTTCTGGCACATCCACAAGCTGCATCATACGGACCCGGCGATGAACATCACGACCTCGAAGCGGAGCCACTTTCTGGAGCGGGCACTGCAATATCTGTGCCTGACCTTTCCGATGTTCTGGATTCTCGGCATGAACATGCAGGGGATGACGTATGCGGCGATTGCGGTGTCGTTCTTCCTGTATGCGGCGCACGCCGACATCAAGCTCAATTTAGGACCAATTACTCCCATTTTGGTCGGTCCGCAGTATCACCGCATCCACCACAGCCGGTTGAAGCAGCACGAGCAGGCCAATTTCGCGCAGATGTTTCCGCTGTTTGACATGATGGGGGGCACCTACGTGCGGCCGGCGAAGGACGAGTATCCGGCGACGGGCGTGGCGGGCTGCGAGACGGCCTATGCGCGCTGGCGGCCGCTGGTGTGGTAACGCGGGCCTAGCCGTGTTCCTTTCTTGTTCTTCTCAGTTCGACCGGTCTCAACCGCTTCATCCATGCAGGGCAGCCGGTGGATGTAGATCCCAATCGTCGACCCCTTTTTGAAGAACACGTTGCCGGCACCTCTTGGGGCTATTCCGTACCCACAATCGAGTGGAAACGCAGCTTGGGCTGAAATCAACTTGGCCAGATACTCGAGGCTCAAGGCATCTCCTTCGATCTCGACGACAGGGACGTCGTTCTTCGAAATGGCAGGGAGTAGCCTGGTCGTGAGCTTGATTGCCCCTTCAGGAAAAATGTCCGAGACATCGTCAGGACATATTGGCTTAGCGAGTTTCTTCACTGTTTAACCGCCGTTCATTTTCAAAACCTTTATCGGATGCAGCCATTGTCACAAACCGAACGATCACGTTTGGTTTTTTCCAGTCCTTAGGGTTCTTGCAGACTTCATAGCGGGGCCTTCAGAAAAAAGCCCCGGCAGCGCGAGGCTGGCGGGGCTTTCGCATATCGAGCGGCGATTAGTAGAGGTTGGTGGGGCGGCGGGTCCAGGTTTGGCCCTTTTCCTTGGCGATGCCTTCGAGGGCGCCGACGTGGGCGGCGGTTTGCGTGAGGATGTGGTGCAGGTCGTTGCCGATGCTGATGAAGCGGAAGCCCTTGTCGAGGAACTCACCGACGCGGGCCGTGCCGAAGAGGAAGAGGCCGAGGATGACATCGTTCTTCTTGGCGTTGGCGACGAGTTTCTCAGTGGCCGCGCCGATTTCGGGCGAGGTGTACATGTGGGGGAACTCGTAGGTCTCAAAGAGGCCCATGGACATGCAGAGGTCGTTCTGGCCAAGGAAGAGGATGTCGACGCCAGGGACGGCGGCGATCTCTTCCATATTCTCGATGCAACTGGCGGTTTCCACCTGCAGGGCGACGATGATGTTCTTGTTGGCGTTGGGGACGTAGCCGAGCAGGCCGGCTTTGTGCGTGCTGCGCTGGGGGAAGTAGACGCTGCGCGTGCCGGCGGTGGGGTAGCGGGCGCAACTGACAGCGGTGCGGGCTTCCTCGGCGTTGTTGATGTAGGGCACGAGAACGCCGTCGGCGCCGAGGTCGAGGGCCTGCTGGATGCCGCTGCGGTCATGGTAGCCGCCGACGCGGACCATGGATTTGGCGCCGCCACTGGCGATGGCGCAGAGCATGGCGGAGAGTTTTTCGGGGTCCATGGGGCCGTGTTGTGTGTCGACCAGCAGCCAGTCATAGCCGCTGTGCGCCAACTGTTCGGCCACGGTGGGACTGTGGGTATTCAGGAAGAGGCCCATTTTAGGGGCTCCGGCGCGCAATTGCGCTTTGAAATCGGCGCCGCTCAGCGTCGCATCAGACATGGATCGTGATCCTCCAAATCGCTTGGTTCGAGTGAAGCCGCGGGCCCAGCGCCGCGACTTAGACACTATAGCGTAACGCGCGAAGGGCGCAGGAAGCGGATCAGCGGCGATGCGCCTTTGGTATGCTGCCTGAGCAGGAATCGCAGGATGCGCAACTGGACGGCGCTTTCGCTACTCGCGTTGGTGACACCGCTGGCCGCTTCGACGGAAGAGGCGGCGCGAAAGGTATTGTCTGCCCGCTGCTGGGCCTGCCATGCGCAGACGGCGATGGGCGGGCTGCGGCTGGACTCGCGCGAGGCGATGGTGCGGGGCGGCGCATCGGGCGCGGCGCTGGCACCGGGCGATGCGGCGGCGAGCCGGATCTACCGGGCCATCACGCGGACGGGCGGTGAGGTGAACGCGATGCCGCCGGGGGCGGCGATCAGCACGGACGAGACAGAGGTGATCCGCGACTGGATCAACGCCGGAGCGCCGTGGAGCGATGCGCAACAGCACTGGGCGTTTCAACCGCTGCGGGCTGCGCGGGGCGAGACGATCGATTCGCTGATCGGCGCGGCGCTGCGGCAGCGAGGCCTTGCGGCCAACCCGCGGGCGGACAAACGCACGCTCCTCCGGCGGCTCTATTTTGACCTTACGGGCCTGCCTCCGACGGAGGAGCAGTTTGCCCGCGCCGAGGCCGACGGCCGTCCTGACTGGGTGGGGCGGCTTGCCGATGAACTGCTGGGCTCGCCGCAGTTCGGCGTGAAGTGGGCGCGGCACTGGCTGGACGTGGCGCGCTATGGCGAAGACGATTTCAGCGGTACGGCGGTGATTCCGTATGAGAACGCCTGGCGCTATCGCGACTGGGTGGTGGAGGCCTTCAACGCGGGCATGCCCTATGGCCGCTTCCTGATGGCGCAACTGGCGGGCGATTTGATGAACGATGACTCGCTGCTGGCGGCTACGGGGTTTCTGGGCGCGGGGCCGTGGTATTACGGCATCGCGCAGCCGCCGCAGACGCGGGCCGATGAACGCAACGACCGCATCGACGCGGTGACGCGGGGGATGTTGGGGGTGACGGTGGCCTGCGCGCGCTGCCACGATCACAAGTACGATCCGATTACGGCGCGGGATTATTATGCGCTGGGAGGGGTGTTTGCGAGCACGGCGTACAAGGAGTATCCGCTGGTGCCGGCGGCCGAGGCCGAGGCATGGAAGAAGCGCAAGCAGGAGTCCGATGAGGCGGAGAAGGCGCTGAACCGGTTCCTGGATGAACAGGCGGCGGAGCTGGCGGAGCGCTATGCGGGTTCGATGGCCGGCTACATGATGGCCACTGTGGGCGGCTCAACGGAGGGCCTGGAGCCCAAGGTGGTGGCGCGCTGGAAGGAGTACCTGGCCAAGCCGGAGGAGTTTCATCCGTTTCTGAAACGGTGGTTTTCAGGAGAGCGCACGCGCGCGGAGGCCGAGGCGTTCGAGCGGCTGCTGACGGAGATCCGCGAGGAGAAGCGGGGCGTGGATGAGCGCAACCGCAAGCGCGTGGAGGAGGCCAACCGGCTGGCTCCGAAGGTGACGCGGACGATTGTGCTGCCGGGCGGCTATCGCTCGGAAGAGGACTTCAACCCTGGCGCCTACATTCCTTCGGAATCGCTTGAGCGCAATCGTTTCGTGGCCTATAACCGTACGTTTGGCGAGGCCGGCTCGCCGCTCAAGTTCAGCCGCGAACTCACGCCGGAATTGCTGCCGGTTGCGCGCAGGGCGGAGTATGAACGGTTGCGGGCGCGCCGTGAGGAGCTGAAGAAGGCTCTGCCGCCGCAGTATCCGTATCTGATGGGCGCGGGTGAGTTTGAGGGTCACGATCTGCAGTTGAACAAGCGCGGAAATCCGGAGGACCTCGGCGAGGTTGTGCCGCGGCAGTTTCCCGTGGCGCTGTCTAGGGGACAGGCGATTCCGTTGCGCGAAGGCAGCGGGCGGCTGCAACTGGCGCAGGCCGTAGCGGGGCATCCGCTGGCGGCGCGTGTGGCCGCCAACCGTGTGTGGATGACGCTTTTTGGCCAGGGCCTGGTGCGCACGCCTTCCAACTTTGGCCGCTCGGGCGACCGCCCGGTGCTGCCGGAGTTGGTGGAGTTGCTGGCGGCGCGGCTCGATGGCGGGCGCGCTTCATTGAAGGACCTCATTGGCGAGATCGTGCGCTCAGAGGCCTACCAGCGGTCGTCGGGGCCGCAGGCGGAGAACGAGAAGAGCGACACGGCCAACCGTTACTGGTGGCGGCAGAACCGGCGCCGGCTGGAGGCCGAGCTGCTGGCCGACGCGACGCTGGCTGTTTCGGGAGAGCTGGATGCGAAGTTGGGCGGGGCGTCGAGCGCGCTGACGCCTGCGTTCACGCGGCGCACGTTGTATGCGCGCACGGGGCGATTCCAGCAGCATGAGACGCTGTCGCTGTTTGACCTGCCGTCGGCATCGGTGACCTGCGAGCAGCGGGTGGTGACGAATGTGCCGCTGCAGAAGCTCTACTTTCTCAATTCGGAGACGCTGGCCACACGGGCCGAAGCGCTGGCCCAGCGCATTGCCGTCGAGGATGCGGCGGGCGGCGTGGACAAGGCGTACCGCTTGCTGTTCCAGCGCACGCCCACGGCGCGCGAGCGCGAGGTGGCGCTGGCCTTCCTGGCGGCCGGCGGGGAGAAGCGCTGGGCGCTCTATGCGCAAGTATTGCTCAGTTCCAATGAATTCGCCTATGTCGACTAACCCTGGTCATCGCATTGCCGCCGCCGTGCATCCGCGCTGGACGCGGCGCGAGGCGCTGAGCCGGTTGGCGGGCGGGTTCGGTTCGCTTGCACTGGCGCGGGAGCTGACTGCCGAAGCGAATCCGTTTGCACCCAAGGCGACGCACTTTCCGGCCAAAGCCAAGCGCATTGTCTACCTGGTGATGAACGGCGGCATGTCGCATGTGGACACGTTCGACCCCAAGCCTCTGCTGGTGAAGCACAACGGACAGCCGGTGCCGGGCGGCGCGCCAAAGACGGAGCGTTCGACGGGGAGCCTGTTTGCGTCGCCCTTTGCGTTTCAACGGCGCGGACAGAGCGGCATCGAGGTGTCGGAGATCTTTCCCAAGCTGGGTGGACTGATCGACCACTGCTGCGTGATCCGTTCCATGTGGACAGAGGTGCCCAACCACGAGCCCTCGCTGTTTATGTTCAACACGGGGACGATCCAGCCGGGGCGTCCGAGCCTGGGCAGCTGGCTGATGTACGGGCTGGGTTCGGAGAGCCGCAACCTGCCGGGCTTTGTGGTGCTGTGTCCGGGGATGCCGGTGGTCGGCTCGCCGCTGTGGTCGTCGGCGTTTCTGCCTGCGGTATTCCAGGGCACGTTTCTAAAGAACACGGAGACTGACCCCTATAAGCTGGTGGCCCACATCCGGCCACGGGCGGGGATGGAGGTGCAGCGCCGGCAGTTGGATTTGCTGCGGAGCCTGAACGAAGAGCACCTGGCTGCGCGTGGGGCGGACTCGCAGCTGGAGGCCTCGATTGAGGCCATGGAGACGGCATACCGGATGCAGACCGAAGCGCCGGAGGCGTTCGACATCCGCAGGGAAAAGCCGGAGACGCTGGCCCGGTATGGCGATAGCGAGATTGGCCGCAGTTGCCTGCTGGCGCGGCGATTGCTGGAGCGCGGGGTGCGCATGGTGCAGGTCTACTACGGCAACTCGCAGCCGTGGGACAGCCACGAGGACATTCTGGTGCACCAGCGGCTGGCTGCGAAGACGGACCCGGCGGTGGCCTCGCTGATCGAGGACCTGCGCGAGCGGGGGATGCTGGACGATACGGTGGTGGTGTTCGGCACCGAGTTTGGGCGCACACCGGCGGTGGAGAATGGCTCCAGCACGAAGCTGCACTACGGGCGCGACCACAACTCCTATGGCTATAGCATTGTGCTGGCCGGGGGCGGTGTCAAAGGCGGCACAGTGTACGGGGCGACCGACGACTTCGGCTACAAGGCGGCCGACAAGCCGGTGCATCCGCATGATGTGAATGCGACGCTGCTGCACCTGATGGGGCTTGACCACACGCGGCTGACGTATCCCTATAGCGGGCGCGATTTCCGGCTGACGGATGTGCATGGCACGGTGTTGCGCGGGATCGTGGCCTGAGGGAGCGGGGGGGAAGGCGGGGGGCCGTGCCGTGCCGGCTGAGGGAGCGGCGTCTGGGGTGGATGATGGCGTTGTGCGTGGGGAAGTGATCGAGCATGGCGGTGGCCTTGACCGCGAGTGTTCGGTCGCCGGGAGGGTCAAGGCCAGAGTTAGGTTCTCGCTCATGATGATGTTCCGCGGACAGTGGGAACCGGTTGGGAACAGGAACGGGAACTCACACGGGAACGGCGGGGCCGACGCGCCGGCACGACGTGCCGGAGAAAGCCTCGCTGCCGTTCCCCCGCGACCGGGACGGTTTCCCAATTGGCGAAGGGGCATCGTTTGTTGTACTCGAGCCGCTCGAGAGAGCTCGCGCGCGGAGCGCCTACACCCGCGGAGAGAACCGCGACTGGGGTGCCACCTGGGAAGCCTTCCACGGGGTCTGGCTGGAGGAATGAGCCGGAGAGCCGGCCGGCGCGATGGCGCTGACGATGGAAGAGGCCGGTGTGCCGCGCGAAGCCGTTGATCAGAACGGCGGTCACGGGACGTGGACGGAGATGACGAACCACATCGAGAGGCGCGCGAGCGAATCGAGGGGCACGTCCAGGGCGGCGCGCGGCGGCGCAGCAGCGCGACCAGTGGTCCGGCGCCGAGCGGAGAAAACCAGAGCAGGAACTCCCATTCGCTGTGCCGTTCGCGCAAGGTGACAAGGGACGGCGGGAGGGTGCGGACGAAATCGAACAGCGCGGCGGCGCGGGTGCCGGCGGGGCGAACGGCTGTTGGGGGCGCCGGCGGGGCGGCGGTG
>JAFLBB010000177.1 GCA_017304135.1 Acidobacteriota bacterium
AGGGCGGTCGCCGCGTCCGCCACGGCGTCCCCGGCGGCGCATGCGGCCGGAGCGGGGCTGGATGTAGCGGGCGGCGGGCTGATCGCGGACTTCGGCGGAGGCTTCGGAGGGCTCGCCGTCGCTGGAGGCGGCTTCGCTGTCGGGGCCGTCGTCGCCGGAAGAGGAAGCTTCGGAGGAGGGCTCGTCGCTGCTGGAACCGGCTTCGACGGTCTCGACGGAGTCGGATTCATCAAAGGGGTCGTGGGTGGGCCTGGCGAAGGGCTCTTCGGTGTCGTCGTCGACGTCTTGGGCCGCGGAGAGGACCTCTTCGGCGATGTCGCCTTCGGTGGGATCGAGCGCGGATTCGGCCTCGACCTCGGTGGAGACGTGGGCTTCGACGCTGTCTTCGGCTTCGTCCTGGGCGTCTTCGACCTCGTCCTCGTCTTCGCCGTATTCTTCGAGGCGGGCTTCGACGGCGGCTTCGATGGCCTCGGTGACCTCGTCTTCGCTCATCGGGGTGGCGTCGTCTTCGTCGTGTTCAGCGACAACCTCGGGGTCGAGGGTGGCGGTGACGGGTTCGTCGGGGTCATCGTCGTCGGCCGAGGCGGGGCGGCCGCGGTATTTGGCGAGGGACTCACCGGGGAGCACGAGCGGCTCGTCGTCGATTTCGGGAGCGGCGTCGAAGGCGCCCTCCTCGGGTTCGCGGGTGGGGGTGGTGTCAGTGGGGCTGGCGAACTTGGTTTCGGGGAAGCCGCGGCCATCGCCGCTACGGCGGCGGCGGCGGGAGCGGCGGCCACCGCGGCGGTCGCCGTAGTCGCCGCGATTGCCGGAATCGGGGCGGGCGGCGCGGGCGTCCGGGGAGGCGGACTCTTCGGTGGGGACGGCGGCGGCTTCGCCTTCGATGAGAACGGGGGCGGGGAGAGCGGCGGCGGCGGCTTCGGGGCGGTCGGAGCGCTCAGGGCGATCCCCGCGTTCGGGGCGATCAGAGCGGTCGGGGCGATCAGAGCGGTCGGGGCGGCCGAAGCGGCCGCGGCCTCCACGTTCGCCGCGTTCGGGGCGTTCGCCGCGTTCGGGGCGTTCGCCGCGTTCGGCGGTTTCGGAGGATTCGCCGCGGTCGCGGCCACGGCGGCCGTGATCGTCGCCGGAGCCGACGCGTTCGTAGTCCTCGCCGGTCTCTTCAAAGAAGTCAGAGACGTAGAGGAAGGCATCGCGATCGAGGCCTATGTTCACGAAGGCGCTTTGCATGCCCGGGAGCACGCGGGTGACGCGGCCTTTATGGATGCTCCCTACCAGGGAGTATTCATTGGCGCGTTGAAAATAGACCTCGACCAGCTGGCCGTCCTCGAGGAGGGCGAGTTTGGTTTCGTGGCGATTGGTGGAAATCACCAGCTCTTTCGTCATCAGGAATCTCCGTTCGGAAGACGGAGCGCGGAAGGAACAGGGGCGGGAACAGGGAGGGGGAACCCGGAGGGGTGTCCCAAACGACGGGAGCAGCCACCAGTGGGCCGGAGCAGCCGGCGGAGAGGCGCGCGAACGCTGGCGCGCCGAACGAACCCGATGCATCATCGAGACCGCGCGGGTTAAACCTCGGCGGCCTCCTATCCTGTTTCCGGAGAGCCGCCCACGGCAGTGTCATACGCCCTAGCCTTCGTGCAGCCGCTTCCATCTAATTCACAAATCGCCGGAGCCGGACATTATTCACGAGCCCCAGCATCAAAAAAGTCGACAACATATTGGAGCCGCCGGAGGACATCAGCGGCAGTGGAATGCCCGTGACGGGCATCAATCCGACGACCATGCCGATGTTCACCAGGAGGTGAAACAGCAAGAGAGAGGCGACTCCCATACAGATGTACATGCCCGCCCGGTCAGGCGCTGTCTGCGCATTTTGAACGATCTGCATGAGGAGCCAAAAATACAAAATCAAGACTACGACAACTCCTACAAAACCGTGCTCTTCGCCAAACGTGGCGAACACAAAATCCGTATGAGGTACGGGAAGGAAGCGCAACTGGGTCTGCGAACCCTGCGTCACTCCCCGGCCCCACATGCCGCCGGATCCAATCGCGATCTTGGATTGGACCACCTGGTAGCCGGATCCACGGGGATCCGACTCCGGGTTGAGAAAGCTTACGATCCTATCGCGCTGGTAGTCAGCCAGCACATGGTGGTAGGAAATCCAGGCCACTCCCACCAGGAGGACCGCCGATATTATGATGTAGCGCGCCCGGAGTCCGGCCAGAAAAACGCCAACGGCCAGAACCGGCAAGTACGTCAGCGAGGTTCCCAAATCGGGCTCGCGTTGGACGAGGACCCAAGGAACGGCCACTAACGCCCCTAGTTTCAATAACTCCCGAACCTCCAGGGTATCCCGCCGGAGCTCCGTCAGAAACCGGGCTACCAGCAATATTATCATCAGTTTGGCGAACTCGGATACCTGAAACAAAAAGCCTGGCAATTGAATCCAGCGGCGGGCGCCGGCGATGGATTTGCCGGAGACCAGGACGACGACCAGGAGGAGGACGGTGATGATGTAGAGGATGGGGACCTGGCCGAGGAGGGTGTGGTAGTCGATGGAGGCGATGAACCACATGAGGGCGAGTCCGATGGCGACGTAGAGGACCTGCCGCCACCAGGCGCTGCCCCAGATGGCGATGTCGTGGGTGGCGGAGTAGATCTGGAGGATACCGATGGCGGCGATGGTGAGGGCGATGGCCAGGAGGCCCCAGTCCAGGTCGCGGAACGATCGGTAAGAGGACATGTTGCTACGGCGGGCCCAAACGGCGCCGGGGCGGGCCCGGGGAGAGAACGCGGGGAGGCGCGGGCTCCAGACCTTATTATGGGCGAAGAGGGGCGCGGAGGGGCAGGGGTGGCGGGGAATTTATTGGGAGGGGTGGAGGCCGAGGAAGAGGGAGAGGGCGGTGTCGATGGCGGCCAGTTCCGAGGGTGGGATGACCCCAAACAGACGGTGGACGCGGCGTTTGTCGATGGAGCGGATGTGGTCGATCAACGCGTAGGAGAGCTTGGCCAGGCCGCTGGGGCCGGGGGCGAGCGGGGGATACAGCAGGCCTTGGCCGGGTGTGCCCGTGACGGGAACAATGCCGATAAGGGGGAAGCGCTGATCGCTCGATATGTCGGGGTCACTGACGACGATGCAGGGGCGGAGGCCGCGTTGCTCGTGACCGATGGTGGGATCGAGGTCGACGGCGATGACAGTGCCGCGGGCTAGCCTCACGCCGGTTCCTCGATCCAGCCTTGGCCTTCGACCCAGCGGAGAGGTCGGCCCTGGGCGGTGTTGAGGAGGGCTTCGACATCTTCTTCCGGCAGTCCGTCGACCCAATCTTGAAGACCGTGGGCCGCGGCGCCGGCGGTTTCCGGGTGGGGGTTGGCGAGGGAGAGGTGGAGGGCTTCACGGCGTAGGCGGTCGAGTTCGCGGCGGATGGCCTCGGCCACGAAACGGCTGCGGTTGGTAGCCTGGCGGTCGATGTCGTGGACGAGGTCGGCGGGGAGGGTGACGGTTACACGTTCGAGGGCGGGCATTTCATACTCTCAGTATGATCATATCTCAGCCCAGTTAGGAAAGAGCCTAGAAAGGGCCTAGGAGGTCATTCGGCGACGCGGAGGCCGAGGTGGGTGGTGAAGGGGTCGAAGTCGCGGTCGTCGTGGAGGAGGGGGAGGCCGTCGGCGATGCAGCGGGTGGCGATGAGGCAGTCGATGGTTTTGCGGACGGTGATGCCGAGGCGGCGGAGGTGGCGGAAGTTGCGGGCGGCCTGGACGGCGAGGGCGGGGCCACAGAGGGGGATGACGGTGAGGGATTCGAGGAGTGCCCGGGCTTGCTCGAAGTCTTCGTCGCGGTCAAAGCCCTGAAGGACTTCGGTGAGGATGAGGTCGCCGATGGCGAGGGGTTCGGCGCCGAGGAGGCGGTCGAGGAGCTCGGTTTTGGGGGTAGTGTCGCCGCGGAAGTAGCCGATCCAGACGCTCGAGTCGACGAGGATCATGAGTCGGTGCGGAGGGATTCGAGGTCGCCGGTCCAGTGCAGTTTGCCGCGGAGTTGGCGGATTTGGGCCTGCTGGTGGAGTTTGAGGAGGGTGCGCAGGGCGAGTTCGACGGCTTCGCGCTTGGTGCGGATTCCGGTGGCGCGGAGGGTATCCTGCATGAGCTGGTCGTCGATGACGATGTTGGTGCGCATGATGTGTACGGTTTCCTACTTCTATACACATCATACGTCAGAAGGTGGCCTGGCGGGCCGGGGAATTCCTCGATTTGCGGCAGAAATGCGGTGTTGCCTGATAGACTTAGGGGGAAGGCCGCGGGCCTGGAACGATGGCCGTTGTTGGTGTACTGACGCTCGAACTGCACATTGAAGGCGCGCATTCCTTGAAGGATAAGCGTCATCTTGTGAAGGGTTTAAAGGACCGTTTGCGGTCGCGGCACAATGTCGCGGTGGCGGAGACGGATTTTCACGATGCCTGGCAGCGGTCGCGGCTGATGGCGGTGACGGTGTCAGGCGAGAAGACGCGGGCCGAGCAGGTGTTGCAGGCCGTGGAGCGCGACGCGGCGCACATTGCGGGCGGGGCGCTGGTAGGGGCCTGGACGGAGTGGATTGAATAAGATATGGAAGCCCGGCGGAGTGAACGCGTAGCCGAGGCGCTGCGCGACGAACTTGGCGAGATCATCAATTATGAGCTGGACGACCGGCGGATTACGGCTGTGTCGGTGACGGAGGTGTTTTTTCCGCCGGGGGCGAGGCAGGTGCATGTGCGGCTGACCATTGAGGGCACGCCGGCGGAGCAGGACGAGTGTCTCAAGGCGATCCAGAACGCCTGTGGATTCATTAAGATCCGGGTGGCGGAACGGATCGATATGTTCCGCATGCCGGAGTTGAAGTTCTTTGCCGATTTGGATCCGGAGACGCGGAAGCGGCAGAGCGAACTGCTGCGGCGGATCCGGCGCGGGCGGCCGAGGGAAGAGGGGGCGGGGCCGGAAAAAAAAGAGGGCTCATGATCGCTGCACCCAAAGGCTTTGTGCTACGTTTGTGGTTGGCATCGGCCCTTTTGGGGCTGGCGCCGGGCTGGGCGGCAGAGCCGTTACGGATCGAGTCCAGTTTGGATGCCATGGGAACCACATTCACGGTGGTGGCCTATGGTGAAAGCCGTGTGCAGTTGGAGACGGCGGTGGATCTGGCATTTGAAGAAGTACGCCGGATCAACGAGTTGATTTCCAATTATTTGCCGCGGAGTGAATGGAGTCAGGTAAACCGCGAGGCGGCGAACCGGGCGGTGAGGGTCAGTCCCGAGCTGTTTGACTTCCTCACCACATGTATAGAGTACAGCCGGCAGAGTGGCGGCACGTTTGACATAACGGTTGGGCCGCTGGTGAGGGTCTGGGGCTTTTACAAGGGCACCGGGCGCCTGCCGCACCGCGCGGAGATTCGCGGGGCGCTGGCCCGTGTGGGATATCAGAAGGTGCTGCTGGATGAGGCGAACCAGTCGGTGCGGTTTACGCGCACGGGCGTGGAGATCGACCCTGGCGGCATCGGCAAGGGCTACGCGGTGGATCGCGTCATGGAGATCCTCAGAGAGAGGGGCATCCGGTCGGCGCTGATCAGCGCGGGAGGTTCGAGCATCTATGGCCTGGGTGCTCCGCCGGGAGAGGCGGGCTGGCCGGTTAAAATCCGGCATCCGCGGACTCCGAAGCAGAGCGTGGCCGAGTTGGTTTTGCGTGACTTGTCGATGTCGACTTCGGGCACGTCGGAGAAGTTCTTCGTGGCCGGAGGGAAGATCTACAGCCATGTATTCGACCCGCGGACCGGATATCCGGCGCAGGGCGTGCTTTCGGTATCGGTGACCGCTGCGCGGACCATCGATAGCGAAGCCTGGACGAAGCCGTTCTTCATCCAGGGCAGGCGGCCAGTGGCCGGCGCGCCGAAGTCGTTGAAAGTCTTTTTGTGTGAGGACAAGGCGGAATTAGCATGCGCGTGGCTCCGATGAACAGCCGGTTTTTGGATGCTTGCCGGCGGCGGCCGACCGATGTGCGGCCAGTGTGGTTTATGAGGCAGGCCGGACGGTACATGAAGCAGTACCGCGAGGTGAGGGCTCACCACTCGATTTTGGAGATCTGCAAGCGGCCCGATCTGGCGGCGACGGTGACGTTGCAGCCGATTGAGATCCTCGATGTGGACGCGGCGATTATTTTCGCCGATCTGCTGCTGCCTGTGGAACCGATGGGCCTGAAGCTGGAGTTTGTCGAAGGCAAGGGTCCGATGATCGAGAACCCGGTGCGGACGTCGTCGGACGTCGACTCGCTTTCGATTTCCAACACGGACGATTTGGGCTATGTGGGCGAAGCGATCCAGATGACGGTGAAGGCGCTGGCCGGGCGTGTGCCGCTGATCGGCTTCGTGGGTGCGCCGTTCACGATGGCGAGCTACATGGTGGAGGGCGGACCGTCGAAGACGTTTCTGCGCACGAAGCAGATGATGTACCGCGATGAGACGCTGTGGCGACGGCTGATGGGCAAGCTGGTGGATGTGCTGGGCCCGTTTGCGTTGTCGCAGGTGGCGGCTGGGGCGCGCGTGATCCAGGTGTTCGACAGCTGGGTGGGAGCGCTCGGTTCAGACGACTACGTGCGCTACGTGCAGCCCTATTCACGGGCGCTGATTGAGCGCATCCGTTCGGCGGGCGTGCCGGTGATTCACTTTGGCACGGGCACGGGCGGGTATTTCCGCGAGTTGCATGCGGCCGGGGGCGATGTGATCGGCGTCGACTGGCGGATTAATATCGACCAGGCGTGGATGGACATGAGCTACCGCGCGGCGATTCAGGGCAACCTGGATCCGGCGGTGTTGATGGCCCCGCTGCCGGAGCTGAAGGTGCGCGTGCATGAGCTGCTGAAGCGCACGGGCACGCGGCCGGGACACATCTTCAACACGGGCCACGGCATTATGCCGGAGACTCCGGTGGAGAATGTGAAGGCCGTGGTGCAGATGGTGCGCGAGTTCAGGCCGTAGCGAGGCAGGCCCCGATGCGGCGGCGGGAATTCCTAGCGGGCGCGGCGGGTGCCTGTGGGGCATTGGGAGCGGCGGGCGCGCAGACGCAGCGGCGGCCGAACATCGTGTGGATCATGGCCGACCAGTTGCGGTATGACTGCGTCGGGGCCAATGGCAACCGGCTGATCCAGACGCCGAACATTGACCGGTTGGCGGCGCGGTCGGCGAATTGTTCCCAGGCGTTTGTGCAGTCGCCGGTGTGCGTGCCGTCGCGCGTCAGCTTCTTCACGGGGCGCTATCCGCACAGCCACAAGAACCGTGTGAACTACACGCCGCTGGACGAGCGCGAGGTGCTGATCCAGCGCATGCTGCGAGACGCCGGCTATCGCACTGGTTCGGTGGGCAAGCTGCACTACTTTCCTCCGACTGCGGAGCATGCGCGCTCGACGGGGTTTGATGTGGTGCGGTTGGACGACGGGATTTCGGCCACCGATCCTTACTCGGATTATGTGAAGTGGCGGAATGCCAACGATCCGAGGGCGAAGCTGCATTACCAAGCGACGGAAGCGAAGCCGGGGGGCAATCCGTTTCGCGGGGCCATCGAGTACAAGTACACGCCGACGGCTTGGGTGGGGAGCGAGTCGCGGGCGGTGTTGCGGGAACTGGCGCGGGGCGAGCAGCCGTTCTTTTTGTTTAGCTCCTTCTTCAAACCGCATTCGCCGTACACGGTGCCGGAGCCTTACGATGCGATGTTCGACGGCGTGGAGATTCCGCTGCCGAGGCAGGTGACGCTGGCCGATATTGAGAAGCTGCCGCTGCCGGTGCGGACGCAGATCCTGCGGGGGCGTCCGCAGTATGGGATGGACCGGCGGAGACTGCAGTGGATCTACCGCTCGTATTATGCGTCGGTGAAGATGATCGATGACGAAGTGGGGCGGTTGCTGGAGACGGTGCGCGAGACGGGGCAGGAGGAGAACACGATTGTGGTGTTCAGCACGGATCACGGGGATCAGTTGCTGGCGCATGGGTTGGAAGGCAAGAACGTGTTCTTCGAGGAGTCGGTGCGGGTACCGTTTCTGGTGGCGCTGCCGGGGCGTGTCAGGACGGGGCGCAGGGACGAGTTGATCGAGATGGTGGATGTGCTGCCGACGCTGCTCGATTTGTGCGGAGTGGCGGTGCCGGAGCGGGTGCAGGGGCGTTCGTTCGCGGGGCTGTTGACGGGTGGCGCGTATGAGCGGCGCGAGTTTGTGTTTGCCGAGAACGTGATTCCGGAAGTGATCACGAACCGGAGCCTGGATCTGCCGTTTGAGCGCGGGAAGGGCGTGGGGGGCGTGCGGCATCCAGACGCGAAGATGATCCGCACAAAGCGTTGGAAATACAACCACTACGCGGGTAATGGCGGCGAGTTGTACGACCTGGAAGCCGATCCGGGTGAGGAGCGGAACCTGATTGCCGATGCGGGGCAGGCGGGGCGGGTGCGGGAGATGCGGGAGAGGCTGCTGGAGGTGCTGATCACGGCCGATGAAGTGGATCAGATCGCACCGCGTTGGCGGTTGCAGTAGCGACAGGCGGGGGCCGGACGTTAGACTGGAACTACTGGGTAGGACACTGGTTTCTTGAACAAACATGCACCCGTAGCCGTCGTGGGAGGCGGCATCACCGGACTGAGCGCCGCGTATTACCTGAACCGCGCGGGCGTGGAGGTGACGCTCATTGAGCAGGCTCCACGGCTGGGCGGGGTGATTACGACGGAGACGGTGGAGGGGTGTGTGATCGAGGGCGGGCCGGACAGCTTTCTGGCGGCCAAGCCGGCGGCGATGGAGTTGATCCGCGAGTTGGGGATGGCCGATGAGGTGATCGGTTCGAACGATGAGCGGCGGGTGACCTACATCCGGCGCGGGGGGCGGATGATTCCGCTGCCGGACGGGCTGATGATGATGGTGCCGACGCGTGTGATGCCGATGGCGATGAGTTCGCTGTTGGGGTGGGGGGCCAAGGCGCGGATGGGGCTGGAGTGGTTCCGCAAGCCGGCGGCGAGGAATGGCGACCGTTCGGTGGCGGAGTTTATTCGCGAGCATTACGGGCAGGAGACGGTGGATTACCTGGTGGAGCCGCGGCTGTCGGGGGTGTATGGGGGCGATCCGGAGCATTTGAGCGCGGCCAGTGTGCTGCCGCGGTTTGTGGAGTTTGAGACGAAGTATGGAAGCCTGACGCGCGGCACTTTGATTGAGATGGCGCAGGGCGGGGGGAAGCCGACCATGCACCTTGACTTCGACCGGCTCACCGGCCTTCTCCCATTCCCGCCCCGCATTCTTGTAGACGCCGACCAGTTCCTTCT
>JAFLBB010000178.1 GCA_017304135.1 Acidobacteriota bacterium
ATTGATCAAGAAGGTCGGCGGATTCAGGATTGGCACGTTTCCTGATTTTCAGTTGGCGGCGGCACAGAAGGATCCTTCGCTGTTCCTGCGCCGAATTGTGCCGTATGCCTCGGCGGTGAGCGCTTCGACGATGGATTTCAAAGCCGTGAGCAAGCCCGCAGGCAAGGGAAAGAAGAAGGTGGATCCTCTGCCTGATGAAGAGGATGTTGAGCATGCAGGGTTTGACATGCAGCCACTGATCGATGCGATCGAGGCGGTGGGGTATGACGGCAATCTGGCGATTGATTATCGGGGGCCTGGTGATCCGGTGCAGGGCGTGCAGCGCAGCCGCAGATTGCTGGAATCGTTCTGGGCTCTGCCTGCCTCGCTGGAAGATTTTATTGAAGAGGATCTGGACGCGGCGGCGGCTGCGGAACCGGGGGCGGCGGAGGGGACGCGGCGGCGGAAATCCCGAGAATGGAGCCGGTGGGCTTGATCGGGCCAGGATCGGTGGCCGGGCGCGAAAGGCCGAGGCCCTGCACGGCGCTGGGGCGCGCTCGTCCTGCCTCCTGGAGGCGGCCGAGAGCGGCATCGCCGTGGGAATGGAGATACTCCTCGCGGTGTTCGGCGCTGCAGAACTCCTGGCGCGACATCCGCTTGACCAGGCTCAGGCGGGCTCCGCAGTGCCTGCAGCAACCGTCGTTTCCGTGTTGTTCGGCGTTCTCGGGCATGGGTCGATGGCGGAGTCCGGTGACGCTTTTTTCCTCCGCAGTTCGATTCTACGGACGGCGGGCGGAGAAACCCATCGACGATACGTTCTGGAGAGGGCAGGGAAGATACCGCAGCGTGAGTTCGGGAACGCCTGAAGCGGGCCTGCGGTTTACCTCAGAAACCTGTGCTGAGCTAGGTACGAATCGCAGGTGGGTTAGGTGGATTTCCTGATGCCGGGGAACCGGGGGAACGCCGGAAGAGGAGGAGTCCGGCGGCGGCCAGGGCGAGGCTCACCCACTGGGCGATGGAGAGGGGTCCGCCGAAGGGGGGCGTGGAGTCGTGGGCGCGGAAGAAGTCGACCACGAAGCGGGCGGCGGAGGTGCCGGCGAGGTAGACGGCGAAGACCTGGCCGGGGGCGAGGCGTCCGGCCATGCGGCGGTTATAGAGCGCCCAGAGCAGGGTGAAGAGCACGAGCTGGCTGGCCACCTCATAGAGCTGCGTGGGGTGAAGAGGGAGGTCGAGGGGGACGCCGGTGAGTTCATTGGCGTCGCGGTTGTGGAAGGTGACGGCCCAGGAGCGGTCGCAGGACTGGCCCCAGCAGCAGCCGGCGGCAAAGCAGCCGAGGCGGCCGATGGCGTGGCCGAGGGCGATGCCGGGGGCGAAGGCATCCAGCGTGGGCCGGATGGGGAGCTTTTTGGAGCGGATGGTCCACCAGGTGACGGCGACGGCGCCGAGGAGGCCGCCAAAGAAGACGCCGCCGCTTTGGAGGGTGGAGAGGGTGAAGAGTTCGGCCGGCTGGCGGAGATAGAGCGGGAGGTTTTGGGCCACCATCCAGAGCTTGGCGCCGATGAGGCCGGCCAGGGCGGCGTTGATGCCGAGTCCGGTGACGTCGTCGGAGTTGAGGCCGGCGCGGCGGGCCAGCCGGGCGGTGATGGCGATGGCGGCGAGGAAGGCGGCGGCCACCAGCACGCCGTAGGTGGGCAGGAAGAAGCCGGAGGGAAGCGAGAAAATCTTGGGGAACACGTCAGGCCTGCTTTCCCGCCGGAGCATGGTGGGGACGCCACATTTGCCAGATGAGCCAGAGGGCGCCGGTGGTGATGGCCGAGTCGGCGATGTTGAAGGCGGGCCAGTGCCAGCCGCTGAGGGAGAAGTCGAGGAAGTCGACGACATAGCCCTGCTGGATACGGTCCCAGAGGTTGCCGGCGGCGCCGCCGAGGATGAGGAAGAGGGGCATGGGGACGGCCTGGTGGGCGTCGCGCCAGGCACGCACGGTGAGTTGGACGAGGAAGCCGAGCAGGGCGAGGGAGACGGCGATTAGCAGCCAGCGCGTGGTGGAGTTGGCGCCGTCGTTCATGAGGCCGAAGGCCATGCCGCGGTTCTGCGAATGGACGAGATCAAAGAAGCCCGGGATGACCGGGTGGGCGCTCCACAATTCGAGCGACGACTCGACCCAGAGTTTGGTCACGCGGTCGAGGGCGACGATGGCCAGCGTGGCGAGCGGCCCGAGGGAACGGCTTACGATGCCTGGCGAGGAACTCAACCGCCCCAGCCCTCCTCAATGGCCTGCGCGCAGGGTCCGCAGACCGTGGGCAACTCGTGGTGAGCGCCGACATCCATCGTGAACTTCCAGCAGCGCTCGCACTTCACGCCTCCGGCCTTGTGGATCTCCACGGAGAGTTCGGCTTCGGAGTGGCCGAGCAGATCGACCTGCGAGGTGATGAAGAGCGAGGGCAGTTCGGCTTCGAACTCTTCGAGCAGAGGCAGCAGCTCCGAGCCGGCGCGGAGGACGACCCTGGCTTCGAGGCTGGCCTTGATGAACTTGTCGGCGCGGGCGATTTCAAGTGACTTCAACACGGTTTCGCGCACTGCCATGAGGCGCTCGTATTGAGCGGTGAGGGCGCGGCCCTTGTCGTCGAGGCCGGCGGTGACGTCGCCGGCGCTGGGGAACTCGGCCATGTGGACGCTGTCGGGGTCGCCGGGGAGGCGGCGCATATGGCCCCAGGCCTCGTCGCTGGTGAAGCTGAGCAGCGGGGCGAGCAGGCGCATGAGGGCGTGCTGGATGCGGTAAAGGGCGGTTTGTGCGCTGCGGCGGGCGTGGGAGCGCGGGGCGGTGGTGTAGAGGCGGTCCTTCAGGATGTCGAAGTAGAGGGAGCTCAGGTCGACGGTGGCGAAGTTATAGAGGGCCTGGTAGACGCGGTGGAAGGCGAAGTCGTCGTAATGCTTGCGGCACTGTTCGACGAGCGCATCGGTGCGGGTGAGGATCCACTGGTCGATGCCGAGCATCTCGGAGGCGGGCACGGCGTCGGCGACGGGGTCGAAGTCGCTGAGGTTGCCTAAGGCGTAGCGAAACGTGTTGCGCAGCTTGCGGTAGGCCTCGGTGAGGCGCGTGAGGACTGTTTCAGTGAGGCGGACGTCGACCCAGAACTCGACGCTCGAAACCCACAGGCGCAGCACTTCAGCGCCGTACTTGTTGATGATCTCCTGCGGCTCGATGGTGTTGCCGAGGGACTTGGACATGGCGCGGCCTTCGCCATCGAGGGTCCAGCCGCTAGTTGCCGCGCCGCGGTAGGGCGAAGCGCCCTTGAGGCCGACGCCGATGAGGAGCGAGCTTTGGAACCAGCCGCGGTACTGGTCGCCGCCTTCGAGGTAGAAGTCGCTGGGCCATTCGAGGCCGTAGTTTTCGTTGAGGACGGCGAGGTGGCTCGAGCCGGAGTCGAACCAGACGTCGAGGATGTCGTTTTCCTTGGTGAAATTGCCGCTGCCGCACTTGGCGCATGCCGTGCCGGCGGGAACAAGGTCGTTCGCTTCGCGGGCATACCAGACGTCGGCGGTGTGTTCCTCAAAGAGGTCGACGACCTTGTGGAGCACCTTGGGATCGGTGAGCTTCTCGCCGCAATCGGCGCAGGTGAAGGCGACGATGGGCACGCCCCAGACGCGCTGGCGCGAGATGCACCAATCGGGGCGCGAGGAGACCATGTTGCCGATGCGGTCCTCACCCCAGGAGGGGAGCCACTTGACGGCGCGGATGGCCTCCATGGCGCGGTCGCGGAAGCCGTCGTGATCCATCTTGATGAACCACTGTTCGGTGCCGCGGAAGATGGTGGGCTTGTGGCAGCGCCAGCAGTGGGGGTAGCTGTGATCGATGACTTTTTGGCCGAGCAGCGCGCCGTGGCGGGCAAGGATGTCGATGACCAGCGGGTTGGCTTCCCACACGGACTTGCCGAGGAGTTCGTCGGGCAGGTCGCCTTCGACGCCGCCGGCCTGGAAGAGACGCCCGCCGGGATCGACGGGGCAGTAGACAGGGAGGCCGTAGTCGAGGCCGACGACGTAGTCTTCGTGACCGTGGCCGGGGGCGGTGTGGACGGCGCCGGTGCCGGCTTCAAGCGTGACGTGGTCGCCGAGAATGCCCTTGGAGTCGCGTTCGAGGAAGGGATGGCGGAAGACCGTGCCTTCGAGGCGCGCACCCTGAAGGCGGGCCAGTTCCCTGGGTTCAGCCCAGCCGACGGCGCTGGCGGTGGCGGCGAGTAGTTCAGAGGCGACGATGTAGACATCGCCATTCACGTCGACGGCCGAGTATTCGAACTTGGGGTGATAGGCGATGGCGAGGTTGGCCGGGATGGTCCAGGGGGTGGTGGTCCAGATGACGCCGTAGACGGTGCGGCCGGCGAGGGCGGGGTCGAGGGCGGCGGCATCGGAGGTGAGGGCGAAGCGGACCCAGATGGAGGGCGACTGGTGGTTTTCGTATTCCACCTCGGCTTCGGCCAGGGCGGTGCGGCAGCGCATGCACCAGTTGACGGGCTTCAGCCCTTTGTACACATAACCACGATCCAGGAACTCGACAAACGCGCGGGCGATGGCGGCCTGGTATTTGGCTTCCATCGTGCGGTAGGCGTGGCCCCAATCGCCGAGCACGCCGAGGCGGATGAAGTCCTTCATCTGCAGGGCGACGTACTTTTCGGCGTACTTGCGGCACTCCTGGCGGATCTCGACGATGGACATCGAGGCCTTCTTCTTGCCGAGTTCGTTGTCGACCTTGATTTCGATGGGCAGGCCGTGGCAATCCCAGCCGGGGACGTAGGGGGAGTCAAAGCCGGCCATGGATTTCGACTTGACGACGAAGTCCTTGAGGATTTTGTTGAAGGCGTGGCCGAGGTGGATGTTGCCGTTGGCGTAGGGCGGGCCATCGTGGAGGACGTAGCGGGGGCGCCCGGCGCGAACGCGGCGGATCTGGCCGTAGAGGTCGATCGCGTTCCAGCGCTCGAGGGCTTTGGGTTCGGCCTGCGGCAGGTTCGCCTTCATGGGGAAGTCGGTTTGCGGCAGGTTGACGGTCTTTTTCAGGTCGACGGTGGAAAGGTCCATGTGGTTCGCTCACCCGGCGCGGGCCGGGGAAAGGAGTGGATTCTTCTATGGTAGCGGATGGGAAACGGGGAGTCGGGGCGGTGTAAATTGATACGATCAAAGATTGCGCCGCTGGTGTGTGGGGTGGGGACTCCTGCTGCCGGCGCAGCCTGCGTGCGCCGCCTCCAACCACGATGCATAACCTCGACCTATTGTTCACGCTGGCGGCCGGTTTTCTGGCGGCGGTGACGTTTGGCTATGCGACGCACCGGCTGGGGTGGTCGCCGATTGTGGGCTACCTGCTGGCGGGGATATTGGTGGGTCCGCACACGCCGGGCTTTGTGGCCGACAAGGGGCTGGCTGACCAACTGGCCGAGGTGGGCGTGATTCTGCTCATGTTCGGCGTGGGGCTGCATTTCCATTTGAAGGACCTGATGGCCGTGAAGGTGGTGGCCATTGGCGGGGCGGTGGGGCAGGGCACGGTGGCGACGCTGCTGGGGGCGGTGGTGCTGCACCTCTTTGGTTGGGGTTGGACGCCGGGGATCGTGTTCGGGCTGGCGCTGTCGGTGGCGAGCACGGTGGTGTTGACGCGCGTGCTCGCCGACACCGGGCAGTTGCGGAGCCCGACGGGACGCATCGCCATCGGCTGGCTGGTGATGGAGGACATCCGCAGCGTGTTCGCGCTGGTGATGCTGCCGGTGATCTTCGGACCGCATGAGGCCGGGGCGCTGAGCCTGCCGGTGTCGTTCGTGCTGGCGGCGTTGAAGCTGGCGGTGTTTGTGGCCTTCACGCTGTTTGCGGCGGGGAAGGTGATTCCATGGCTGCTGGGCAAGATCGCCGAGACACATTCGCGCGAGCTGTTCACGCTGGGTGTGCTGGCGGTGGCGATGGGCGTGGCGGTGGGGTCGGCGTATTTTTTCGGCGTGTCGATGGCGCTGGGGGCGTTTCTGGCGGGGATGGTGGTGGGGCAGTCGGAGTTCAGCGCGCGGGCCGGGGCCGAGGCGCTGCCGATGCGCGACGCCTTCGCGGTGATGTTCTTTCTCTCGGTGGGCATGCTGTTTGATCCGGGGCAGGTTGCGGAAGCGCCGCTGCTGATTCTGGCCACGTTGGGGATTGTGATGATCGGCAAGCCGCTGGCGACGATGGTGATCGTGGCTGCGCTGGGCTACAGCTCGCGCATCGGATTGGGCGTGGCCATCGCGCTGGCGCAGATCGGCGAGTTCTCGTTCCTGCTGGCGAGTTTGGGAACGCAGGTGGGGGCGCTGGCGAAGGAGGCGATGAACCCGCTGGTGGCGGCGGCGATCGTGTCGATCATGGTGAACCCGATGCTCTACCGGATGATCCCGCGGATGGAGGCGTGGATCGCGGGAAGGCCGTGGCTGTGGCGGTTGCTCAACCGGAGGGCGGCCAGCGGGTTGGCCGAGGCGCGGGAGGAGGAGAGCGGCAGCCGCTCGTCGCACCGCGCGGTGATTGTCGGCTACGGACCGATCGGGCGGATTGTGACGCGGCTATTGAGCGAGCGCGGCATTGAGCCGACGATCATCGAGATGAACATCGACACGCACAAGGCGCTGCGGGCGCGGGGCATTCGCGCGGTGTATGGCGACTTCAACCAGCGCGAGGTGTTGGAGCAGGCTGGCGTGGCCACGGCGGCGAGCCTGATCATCAGCTCGTCGGGGGCGGCCGATGCGAGCGTGGGCATCAGCGTAGCGCGGGAGATCAACCCGAAGCTGTTCGTGGTGTCGCGGGTGGACTTCCTGAAGCAGGCGGGCACGCTGCGGCAGGCGGGGGCCGATGAGGTGTTTGCCGGCGAGGGCGAGGTGGCGCTGGCGATGACCGGCAGCATTCTGCGCGAACTGGGGGCGACGCCGGAGCAGTTGGACGAGGAGCGGGGGCGCATTCGCGGCGAGTTGGGGGAAGAGGCGGCGCTAGGGCCGGGCGCGCGGGCCTGAGGCGTTGCGGGAACGCGGCGCGGGTTGATCCTCCTGGACGGGTGCGATAGCGTGGTCAAGCGAGGCGCACCGGAATGGCCAAATACACACTGACCGTGAATGGACGCGGGCGCACGGTGGACACCGATCCATCGCGGCCGCTGTTGGATGTGTTGCGAGAAGACCTGGCGCTGACGGGCGCCAAGTATGGCTGCGGCGAGGGGCAGTGCCGGGCGTGCACGGTGTTGCTCGACGGCGCGCCGGTGACCTCATGCACGATGCCGGTGCGGATGGCGGTGGGCAAGGCGATCACGACCATCGAAGGGCTGGCCGCGCCGGGCGGCAAGCTGCATCCGGTACAGCAGGCGTTTCTGGATGCGACGGCGATGCAGTGCGGCTATTGCACGCCAGGGATGGTGCTACGCACCACGGCGCTGCTGAAGAAGACGCCGCGGCCGACCGAGGCGCAGATTGTGGAGAGCCTGAACGGGAGCCTCTGCCGGTGCTGCGGGTATACGAGCATCGTGGCGGCGGTGCGGATGGCGGCGGCGCTTGGCACGTCGGCGGCAAAGCCCGCGAACTCGGCAAAGGGAGGCAAGCGAAATGGCTGAGCGCTTCGACGACCCGATTCTGCAGGAACCCGACCGCAAGGAACTGCGCGAAGGGCCGGCCTATGACTTTCCGGTGCGGCGGCGCGAGTTCATCGAAGTGGCCGGGCTCATCATCTGGCTGAGCGCATCGCCCGCGCCGGCGCAGGGGACGAAGCCGGGGGCGCGTGTGCAGCGTGCGGCCGATGGCACGGTGACGGTGTATGCGGGCAAGGTGGAGTGCGGGCAGGGCTCGCGGACGCAGATCGCCATGGCGGTAGCCGAGGAGTTGGGCGTGCCGCTTGCGAAGGTGCGCGTGGTGCTGGCCGACACGGAGCTGTGCCCGGATGATGGGATCACGGCCGGGTCGCGGACGACGCCTTCGACCATTCCAGCGGTACGCAAAGCGGCGGTGGCCGTGGCAGGGAAAGCGGCGGAGACCCCGGCGGGCGAGTGGGATGTGCTGGGGACGCCGCATGGGCATGTGCATGGGCGTTCGATTGTTACCGGGGCGCATGAGTATCCATCCGACATCAAGCGGCCTGGGATGGTGTACGGGGCGATTCTGCGCGCGCCGGCATACAACGCCACGCTGCGCGCGGTGGACGCGGCGGCGGTGGCGAAGATGGCGGGCGTGACGCTGGCGCAGGACAAGAACTTCGCCGGTGTGACGGCGCCGACTTCGTTTGCCGCGCGCAAAGCGATTGAGGCGCTGGCGGCGGGCGCGCAGTGGGAGACCAAGCCGCATCCGGCGTCGTCGGAGGTGGCGGCGGTGTTGAAGGCCACGGCGGGGCGGCCGCGCGACCAGGTGAAGGGCTCGCCGGTGGAGACGCTGGCGGCGGCGTCGAAAAAGCTGCGGCAGAGCTACTATGCGCCGTTCATCCAACATGCGCCGATGGAGCCGAGGGCTGCCGTGGCGGAGTGGGTGAACGGCAAGCTGACGGTGTGGACCGGGACGCAGAATCCGTTTGGTGTGAAGCAGCAGTTGGAGCAGGCGTTTCATCTGGCGCCGGGGCAGGCGCGGGTGATTGTGCCGGATATGGGCGGCGGCTTCGGCGGCAAGCATACGGGCGAGTGTGCGATTGAAGCGGCGCGGCTGGCCAAGGAGTGCGGCAAGCCGGTGAAGCTGCGCTGGACGCGGGCCGAGGAGTTTGCCTGGGCGGTGTTCCGTCCGGCGGGGTTGTGGGAGATCGAGGCCGCGCTCGATGCGAAGGGGCGCATCACGGCGTGGGATTTCGCGGCCTACAATCCGGGGACGGCGGCGATTGCCACGCCCTACAATATTGCCCACACACGGACGCGCTATTACGACAGCGATTCGCCGCTGCGCGAAGGTTCGTACCGCGGCATTGCGGCGACGACAAACAACTACGCGCGGGAATGTTTCATGGATGAGCTGGCGCAACTGGCGGGCGTGGATCCGCTGGAGTTCCGGCTGGCGCACATCGACAATCCGCGATTGAAGGATGTGTTGCAGGCAGCGGCGGCGAAGTTCAACTGGAACGCGCGGCGCAAGCAACGGCGGCCAAACGTAGGCGTGGGCCTGGCGTGCGGGACGGAGAAAGGATCGTACATCGCGGCTTGTTGCGAGGTGGAAGTGCCGGAGGCGCCGGGCGCGGCGGTGAAGGTGATCGAGTTTCACGCGGCCTATGAGTGCGGGGCGATCATGAACCCGTCGAACCTGCGGGCGCAGGTGGAGGGTTCGCTCA
>JAFLBB010000179.1 GCA_017304135.1 Acidobacteriota bacterium
CGGACCTTTGGGCGGGCCCTTGGGGGGACCGAAGCGGTTGGGCGGACCGTCGCGGCGCGGAGGGCGGCCACCGCCTGTGGGCGGACCATCACGGCGCGGGGGGCGGCCGCCACCTGTGGGTGGACCATCGCGGCGGGGAGGGCGGCCACCTCCGGCGGGAGGACGATCACCACGCGGCGGATAGTCGCCGCGGGGAGGACGATCGCCACGGGGTGCGTAGTCACCACGAGGCGGACGATCACCACGAGGCGGTCCATCACTGCGAGGCGGTCGGTCACCGCGAGGCGCGTAGTCGCGGCGGGGAGGGCCATCACCACGCTGAGGGCGGTCACCACGGGGCGGACCATCGTCGCGCTGCGGACGGTCACCACGGGGCGCATAGTCGCGGCGCGGAGGACCGTCGCCGCGGGGAGGGCCATCGCCACGGGGCGGACGGTCATCGCGGCGCGGGGGACGGTCGCCACGGGGCTCGAAGGGCCGGCGGGGGGGACCATCGCCGCGGGGAGGGCGGTCGTCGCGAGGCGGGGCCTCGGTGAAACCGGCGTCGCGCGGCATGGTGGCGGGAGAATCGTCGCGCGGGGGGCGGCTTTCGCGGCCGAGGGGACGTTTGCCGAAGCTGGGCGTTTCGCGGGGCCTGTCCTTAGGGAGAACGGTGGCTTCGTAGGCCTTGACCTTATCGATGGCGTCGGCGACGGCGGCGGCGGCGAGGGTGGCGGGCACGTCGAAGGCGATGAGGGCGTGAGCCGCGCCGAGGACGGAGGCGGTGGCGACGGCGAGCGAGGCGCCGGGGGAATCCTCAGCGAGAAGGCCGGGCGTAGCGACGTTGACGAGGACAGGGATTTCGAAGCGGTTCAGCAGGAAGACGCGGGCGGCGACGGCGACATTTTCATCGCGGCGTTTGCCCATGTTGAAGCCGGGCTCGACGGCGAGTTGGGTGTTGAGGAGATGCGCCATGCGGGCGCGGTGGATGCCTGCGTCGAGGTCGCTGAGGACGTTGGCGATGGGATCGGAGGTGGGGGCTTGTTTGGCCCAGCGGTCGGGCGTGCCGCGCATGTGGCCGAGGATGAGGACGCCGGAGGCATCGGCGACGACCTTGGCGATGGTGGGTTCAAAGCTGGCGGCGCTGGGGTCGAAGATGATTTCGGCTCCGGCTTCCAGGGCGCGCTCGGCGGTTTCGGCGCGCGTGGTGGCCACGGCGACAGGGATGCCGATCTGGCGGCGGAGCTTTTTGAGCACGGGCATGATGCGGCGGATCTGCTCTTCGGCGGTGAGCAGCGTTTTGCCCGGGGCGAGAATTTCAGCGCCAAGGACAATGAAGGCGGCGCCTTGCTCTTCGAGCATCATGGCGCGGGCATAGGCGCGCTTGGCGTCGTCATACTGTTGGCCGTCGGGGGCGAGGGCGGGGATGACGGGGACGAGCCCGGCAACAAGAGTTTGTTCGGCGAAGACGAGTTCGCTTTCGCGTAATTTCCAGACGAGGCGTTTTCTTTGCATTTATCCTAATTCGAAGCCGGCGATGGCGTAGATGAGGTCGTCGCGGCGGGGCGGCTCAGCGACGCCGGGCGAGAGACGGACCATGCGCACCAGTTGGCGCACGGGGCGGAAGCCGAGCGAATGAGCGAGCGCGCGCGCTTCCTGGTTGTGCGGGAGCAAGTCCCAGAATACGTCTTCGCCGCCATGCCGCGCCAGAAACCAGGAGGCGAGGCGTTTGGCGGCTGCGGGGTAGCGGGCGACGCAGGGGCCGAAATAGGTGGCCACGGCGCCGGGGCGGCCGAGGGCAAAACCGCCTTCGGTGAGGGCTCCATCGCCGGCGGCGAGGAGCGAAGGCAGCACGCGGGCGCGATCCCAGGCGAAGGCGGAGGCGTCAAGTTCGGGCATGGCCTGGAAGGGTTCGACGACACCGAGGGCGTGGACGCGTTTGGCCGAAGCGTCGCGCTTCCAGCGTTCAATGGGCTGTTCGGCGACGAAGCCGAGTTGCTCGTAGAGGGGCTGGCCCATGGCGGTGGCGTCGAGCTTTTGGAGGGAGAAGCCACGGCGGTCGAGATCGGCGACGAGGCGCTGCATGAGGCGGCGGGCGTGGCCGTGGCCGCGGTGATCGGGGTGGGTGAGGACCATGCCGATCCAGGCAAGAGGGGGGGGCAGAGGGGCGGCGGCGGCGGTGGCGTTGAGGGCCGGGTAGGTGAAGCCGACGGCAGTGGAGACGATGCGCCCTTCGGCGCGGATGCCGAGCGAGAGTTCGGGTTCGAGGGTGAGGACGCGCTGCCAGTCGGCCTCGGTCTGGTTCCATGCGGCGGCGCGGCAGAGGGCGAGCAGGTCAGGCAGGTCAGCGGGTTGGAGGAGCTCAGGCTCCATTGCGGAGGATCACTTTCCGCCAGCCTTTACCGACGCGGAGGACGTATTCGCCGGGAGCGTTGAGGGTGACGAAGTCGGCGATGCGCGCGCCATCGACTTCGACCGCGCCGGACTTCACTTTGCGCTGGGCGTCGGCGCCGGAATCGGCGAGGCCGGAGCGGACGAGGGCCTTGTCGACGCGGACGGCGCCATCGAGGGCGACTTCTTGAATGTCGGACGGAATCTGCCCCTGGCTGACGACGCGCATCCACTCTTCGCAGGCTTCGCGGGCGGCGGCGGGGCCGTGGAAATCGCGGACGATGGTTTCGGCGAGTTCGAGCTTGGCTTCGCGCGGGTGGCGGTCCTTCATGGCGGCGATCTGGGCGAGGCTGCGATCGGTGAGCAGTTCCCAGTAGCGCGGCATGAGGTCGTCAGAGATCGACATGAGCTTCTTCACCATCTCGGCGGCGGTTTCGGTGATGCCGACGTAGTTGCCCTTCGACTTCGACATCTTGTCGACGCCGTCGAGGCCTTCGAGCAGCGGGACGGTGGCGACGATTTGCGGGGGCTGGCCCCAATCGCGCTGGAGTTCGCGGCCGACGAGGAGGTTGAACTTTTGATCGGTGCCGCCCATTTCGACATCGCATTTGAGGGCGACGGAGTCGTAGCCTTGGGCGAGCGGGTAGAGGAGTTCGTGGACGCTGATGGGGGTGTTGTCGCGGTAGCGTTTGGCGAAGTCGTCGCGTTCGAGGAGGCGGGCGACGGTGTACTTGGAGCAGAGGCGGATGAGGTCTTCCCAGCGCATGGGTTCGAGCCAGCGGGAGTTGAAGTCGACGACGGTTTTTTCGGGGTCGAGGATTTTGAAGACCTGCGCCTTGTAGGTTTCAGCGTTGTCGTTGATCATCTCGCGCGTCATGGGAGGGCGGGTGATGTTGCGGCCGGTGGGGTCGCCGATGAGGCCGGTCATGTCGCCGATGAGGAAGATGACCTGGTGGCCGAGGTCCTGGAAATGCTTCATTTTGCGGAGCAGGACGGTGTGGCCGAGGTGGAGGTCGGGCGCGGTGGGGTCAAAGCCGGCTTTGACGCGGAGGGGCGTGCCTTTGGCGGCGGCCTGTTTCAGGCGCTCGCGGAGGTCTTCTTCGCGGATGAGTTCGGCGAGACCCTTCTTGAGGTAGAGGATTTGTTCATCGACTGGGAGCGAAACCACCCTACCATTGTATGTGCGAGGTGCATGCGTGGGCCGCGAAATTCTCTTTCTGGAGCCGCCGGCGGGGGCGGTGCGTGTGGCGTATGGGCCGCTGGAGCAGCAGTTTGGGGAGTTGCGGCTGCCGGAGGGTGAGGGGCCGCATTCGGGCGCGCAGCCGTTTCCACTGGTGGTGTTGATTCACGGGGGCTTCTGGCGGAACCAATTTGGGTTGGAGCATATGGGGCACATGGGGGCGGAGTTGGCGCGCGAGGGCGTGGCGACGTGGTCGATTGAGTACCGGCGTTTGGGCGAGGAGGGCGGCGGGTGGCCGGGGACGTTTGAGGATGTGAGCGCGGGGTGCGGGTTTGCGCGGGCGTTGGCGGAGACGTATCCGTTGCGGTTGGACCGCGTGGCGGTGTGCGGCTTTTCGGCGGGCGGGCAGTTGGCGTTGTGGGCGGCGGCGGAGGAGGTGTTGGAGTTTCGTTCGGCGGTGTCGCTGGCGGGGGTGGTGGATTTGCGGCGGGCGTTTGAGTTAGGGCTGAGTAACTGCGTGGTGCGCGACTTACTCGGGGGCGGTCCTGGGGAGGTGGGCGAGCGGTATCAGTGGGCGTCGCCGGTGGAGCGGTTGCCGGTGCGGGCGCGGCAGCACTTAGTGCATGGGGATGCGGATAATGTGTGTCCGATGGAGTTGGCGGAGCGGTATGTGGAGGCGGCGCGGGCGGCGGGGTCGGAGGCACGGTTGGTGCGGCTGGCGGGGGCGACGCATTTTGATGTGATTGATCCGCGGTCGGTGTATTGGGGGCGGGTGCGGGCGGTTTTGCTGGGGGGGTTGGGGTGAGGTTTCAGGGTGATTCGGAGCCATTCTGCCGAGCCTTGGCTTGCTAGCCTCGGGTCAGCGCGCTGGACCAAGCGATTCTTGCCGAACCACCCACTTCTCGGCGGAACTGGAAATGTCGAAAGCCAGCGTTCTGCCGACTACGGCTTACCCAGCCCATCCTGATATGGCCACTCACAAGATGTTCCGACGGTTAGGTACCCTCATGGCTTCCTTGGATGCCTCCTTAGAAGTGCGGTGCCTCATGAGCACACCGGCAAGTAGCGGTCTTGGCCCGTAGCCTAACGCGGGCTGTATGCTTCCGTGCCACTACCTGCACATTCGGAGCCGGAAGATAGGCACGAGCCAAGATGTTATCTTAGCCATGTTTCACCTCCAGGAGGAAGTATCCTCGCTATGAGTCTACATCCGGCTGACGATTCTTGGCTACCGCAATTCAATGAACCGCTCGCCGCGTTGAAAGGCCTCCAGGACCCGTGGCCATACTTGCTTGAAGGAATGAAGCAGTTCGGTCTTGCGGCAATTGGCCAGCCTTACCCAGAGCAGGCGGGCGTTGGGTGACTGCGAGTACAGAACGGCGAAATCCTCGTCCTTGCTGATTAGGATCAGGTCATGCTGGGCGGCGTGTGTCCAGAGTTGGAGGTCGGAGTAGCCCTGCATGTTGAGGTCTTGCACATGCAACGCGGCTGTACCGAGGTCCTGTTCGATGAACCGGGCCAGTGCGGGCGGTAGTTGGTTATCGACAAGGAACGTCACGCGGATAGGAGGACGGTGTGGTCGGCCTGGTGTGCCGCGTAGTCGATGGCGGCGAGGATATCCTCACGTTCGAGTGACGGGTAGTCTTGGAGGATTTCCTCAAAGCTCGCGCCGTGGCTGATGAGTTCCAGGATGTCGGTGACGCGGATGCGCATGCCTCGGATGCAGGGACGGCCGCCGCACTGGGCGTCGTTGATGGTGATGCGCTTCAATCGATCTGGATTCATTGAGGCAGCCTCGAACTTACCCTTTCATTCTATCTCCCGCGGCGTCCCATTCGACCTGGCGGCGTTCGCGGACGGAGCGGTTGACCATGTGGGCGCAGGCGGCGGCGCGGTGGCCGCGTTCGGCGTTTTCCCAGTGGGGTTTGCGGGTACGGATTGATTCGAGCCAGGAGGCGAAGTGGGTGAAGGTGGCGTCGAGGCCTTGGCCCTGGTAGGTTTCGGAACCCTTTTTGAGCGAGGGTTTGGCGAGGCCGGGGCGTTCGGCGGCGCGGACCTTGGGGTCGGCCCAGTAGGCGGCTTCCAGCTTGGAGGGCCAACTGGCGACGATCCAGGCGTTGTCTTCGTTGGAGGTTTCGGGGGAAAAGACCATGTCGCCCCAGCCGAGGGAGATGGTGCCTTCGGTGCCGAGGAAGACGAAGTTGGATTCGGCGGAGCTCTGGTTATTGAAGGTGGAGCTGAGGTTGACGGTGAAGCCCTGCGGATATTCGAGGATGGCGTTTAGTGTGTCGGGCACGTCGCGGGATTCTTTCCAGCGGTATAAGTTGCCCATGGCGACGACGCGCGAGGGGGCTTCGGCGCCCATCAGGAAATGGATGGTGGTGCAGAGGTGGACGAATAAGTCAGTGGCGATGCCACCTGAGTATTCCGAGTAACAGCGCCAGCGGAAGAAACGTTCGAGGGAGAAGGGATACTTCTTCGAGGCAGGGCCTTCGAAGGCGGCCCAGTCGACGGTGGTGGGCGAGGCATCGGGCGGGATGGGGTAGATCCAGGCTCCGGAGGCGGTGTTGCGGTTATAGGCGGCGCGGATCATGGTGACCTTGCCGAGTTTGCCGGCCTGGATCATCTCGCGGGCCTTCTGCTGGGTCTGGGTGGAGACGCCCTGGCTGCCGACCTGGACGATCTTGCCGGTGCGTTTCGTGGCGGCGAGAATTTCGAGACCGTCTTCGACGGTGTAGGTGAGGGGCTTTTCGCAGTAGATGTCCTTGCCTGCGTTGAGGGCGGCCAGGACGTGGGTCTTGTGCCAGTGATCGGGGCTGGCGATGACGACAGCGTCGAGCGATTTATCGTTGATGATCTCGCGCCAGTCGGCGGTTGCGGCGGCGGTGTGGCCGAGGGATTTGAGACGTTCCTGGGCGCGTTCGCGGCGGCCGGAGTAGGCGTCGCAGACCTTGGTGATGGCGCAGCCGGGTTGCGCGCCGAGGGCGGCCATGAGTTCATGGGCGCGGGCGCCACAGCCGATGAAGCCGGCCTGGATTTTGCTGTTGGCGGCGAAGGCGCGCGAGGCGGTGGCCGCGGCGGCGGCGGTTTGCAGTACGGTGCGGCGGGTGAGTTCCATGAAATGAGTCTCCGGGCGTTGGGCTAAGAGACATTGTAGCCGGGCCTGAGGCATAAGGCCTCCGGGGAAACGCTGGAATTCGACTTCGAGTTCGCCGATCATAGAAGGCGATGAGCCTCTTTCCGCATCCGCCCGAAGCCGTGCCGCCCTCCTGCTGGCTGTTGGATGAGGAGCAACTAACGGGCATTGCGCCGGGGCGCACGGATCTGTTTGCCGATCCATTCGAGGCGAAGCGGTACGATTCGGCGCCGACGTTCCTGTTTCCGGCGCATGGCGACTTCCTGCTGCAGGCGCGTGTGACGGTGGACTTCGCGTCGACGTTTGATGCGGGCGTATTGCTGGTGATGGAAGATTACGATCATTGGGCGAAGCTGTGCTTCGAGTATTCGCCGCAGGGCCAGCCGATGATCGTTTCGGTGGTGAACCGCGGCGTGTCCGACGACTGCAACGCGGCCGTGCTGGCGGGCAACTCGGCGTACCTGCGCATTGCGCGGCGGGGGCGCGGCTTCGCGTTCCACTATTCGTTGGACGGCGTGATGTGGCACATGGTGCGGGCGTTCACGCTGCAGGACCATCCGGTGAGGGTAGGATTCCTCGTGCAGTCGCCGACGGGCGTGGGGTGCCGGGTACGGTTTGAGGAGATTGCGTTCCGGCCGGAGCGGCTGGGCGACATCAGATCCGGCGAGTAACTTAGGCTTGGCGGCGGCGCAGCACTGCCAGGCCGGCCAGCCCAGCGGCGGCAAGCAGCAGGGTGGATGGTTCGGGGACCGCGTCAGCGTCGCGGGCGACAGGATTGTCCGCGAACACCTGGAGGTAGGCCCGAGAGTAGTTGGCCGGTTGGGTCATGCTATCGACAACGCCGCGATAGCGGCCGCCGGCGAAACGGACGGTGCCATCGGTCAGATTCCCCTTTCCCGAGACCTCAACGCAGTTGGCACAGTCTTCCTCTGCGCTGAAGAGGGATTGCACCAATGCGTCGCCGGTGAGTCCGGAAAAGTCGAGCTGGCTTGTGGTTTTGGCCAGCCCACCGCCGCTGTTGAGCAATACGAGGCTGACATACTCCTGCCCCCCGCTAATGTTGTTGGGATCCAATGTGGACGAAGCAACTTCGAGCGACTGATTGTTGGCGAACGAGAAGCGGAAGTCGTATTCGTCGCCGGGTTCGAGGATGAGGGGATCGATGTCGAGGTTATTGGAGCTGTAGAACTTCGGCTGAAAAAGACCCGTACTGAGGTCGAACTCGAAGTCACGGTGGACCAGGATGCGTGGGTTGTCGACGTAGGAAAGCAGAAACGCCCGGTCGTATGTATAGGCGCCCGGCATTTGAGTTACCTCGGCCGTGACTCGTCCACCGGTGATGGTGGCCGTGCCATCGGTGATGTTGCCATTGCCGCCAACCTGAAGGCAGCTGACGCAGTCTTCCCCTGTGCTGGCGACACTGGTGGCCACGAAGTCGCCGTCGTAGGGCAACACCTGCAGGAGGCCGTCGGTGAGGATGAGACCGGGCGCCGCGTTCAGCGAGCTGGTAAAGACGAGGCTGAGGTATTCCTGGCCGCCGTAGAGGGTGTTGGCGGCCAGTGAGGAGGAGTCAAAGCGCAGGGCTTCCCCGCGGGCGAAATTGAAGGTGAGGTCGAGCGAGTCACCCTGTTGCACGGTGAAGGGCGTGATGCTGAGTGTGTTGCTAGCGATGAAGTTGGCGGTACGCAGCGTTTCGCGCAGATCGAAAGTGATCTCGGCCTCGATGAGGTTGGCGTGGGCGGGAAGGGCGAGTGCGAGCAGCGCCAGTGCGGCCGCGATTATGTGGCGACGCCTGGGAGGCGCAGCTCCGGGACTCGGTATGGTCGTTTCTATCATGATGAAGAATTCCTCCTGTCTGCTCCGCGTGCGAACAGGCTCACATGGACCGGGTGGGCGAGTTTTCCGGTACCAGTACCCGACCGCGCGATAGGATGAGGGGACTTCCATGTTGCCGGCGGATGACATCACGGGATTGCTGCAGCAGTGGTCAGAGGGCGATCAGCAGGCCTTCGATCAACTGGTTCCGATCGTGTACGGCGAGTTGCGCCAGATGGCGGAGGGATTCTTCCGTCGCGAAGGGGATCAGGTGACGCTGCAGCCGACGGCGCTGGTGCATGAGTTGTATCTCAGGCTGGTGGACCAGAAGCGGGCGCAGTGGCGGGACCGGGAACAGTTTTTTGGGATTGCGGCAAAGATGATGCGGCGGATCCTGGTGGACCTGGCGCGGCAGCGGTCGGCGGGCAAGCGCGGAGCGGGGGCATTGCACCTGCCGATTGAGGACGCGCTTGACCGGCCGTTGGATGAGGGGCGCGCCGTACTGGCCATTGGCCAGCGCCGGATGACGGCGCTTGAGCGACAACAGCCGGGTGTAGAGCGCCTCGCGCGGCAGGCGGCTGAAGTCGATGGTGTCCTTCTCGAAGAAGGCCAGGCGCTTGGCCAGGCCGGCCTCCTGCCCGCTGTAGATCAGCGGCATGCCGGGCAGCGTGGCGGCCAGCACGGCCATCGCATCAAAGGCCGCGCCCCACAGCTC
>JAFLBB010000180.1 GCA_017304135.1 Acidobacteriota bacterium
GCGGCTGGAAGCGGCTGTTCTTGTCGGAGCTCCGCCGGGGCGGCCTCATTCGCGCGCGGTGAGAGGTCGCGATCCAGGCGTCCCGACAACGCCGGCGCGGCCTTGCGGGCCTGCGCGGTGGGCGCAGGCTGGGGGGCGGGCGCGGGAGTCTGAGCCGGCGCGCTCGCTTCGGGCGCGGGCAGTTTCGCCGAGGCCATCTCCATCGTCTTGGGCGAGTCCGGGCGATTGATGACAAACAACAGTGCCAGCCCGGCGGCGAGCGCCGGAGCGAGCCACCACATCCAGCGCAGACCGCGCGCGGGCGGGGCATCAGGCGCAAGCCGTGCGCGGAGGCGGGCGCGGAACACGGGATCGGCGAGCGCATCGCGCAGGGCCTCTTCATCGGCGAGGGCGTCGAAGAGTTGCTGGTCGTCAAGGGCGGCGCGCATGAGGGCGCTGTGTTCGGAGTCAGTGAGCGTACCGGCGGCATAGCCGCCGAGCAGGCGTTCGACTTCGCGTGCGTTCATCTCGCTTTCTCCTTTCCGGGCGCGCGCCCCTTCACCCATTCTCCGCCCATCAGTTCGAGCAGGCGCTGGCGGCAGCGGTGGTCCCAGGTGTAGACGGTGTTGATCGCCGCCGCTCCCATTTCGCGGCGGATCTCTTCAAAGGTCTTGTCTTCGAGCTTGAGGCGGAACAGGTCGCGGCAGCGGCCGTCGAGCTGGGCAATGGCCTCTTCGAGGCGGCCCTGCAACTCCTTGCGCTCAAAGATGAGGGCCTGGTCATCGCGCGTGTCGGCGATAGGCAGTTCGTCCACCTGCGCCGTGTCCCATTCGCCGCGTCGGGTGGCCTTGCGGCGGAACTCGCTGAGCTTGTAGCGCAACACCTGAAAGGCGATAGGCAGCAGATCCTCGGGGCGGTCCTTGTCGGCATACCTCGTCTCCAGCACGAGAAGGGTTTCCTGGGCCATGTCTTCGGCCCACTCCTTCCCTAAGTGAGATGACGCGTAGGCGACCATCCTTTCACGGATTGTGGCGAGGAGTTGTTCGCGCGTCTGGATCAAGGGTCTGCGGCTCCGCCAGAGAACAGCTTACGTCACGGCGGGACTGGACGCGGCGCGGCGGACGCGGTTCAGCGAGCCCCGCCCGCGCCGAGGAACTTCAGCAGCCAGGTCTGCACCTCGACCACTTGCTCAGGGACGGTGTTGTGGCCGGTCTCCAGCGCCAGCAGCAGTTTCTTCTCGCCGGGAATCACATTGTAGGCGGAGTACATCGAGGTCGGCGGACAGGTTTCGTCGTTGAAACCCCACGTGTAGAAGCCCGGCACCTTCACGCGGCGGGCGAAATTGACGACGTCGTAGTAGGCCGAGGTGTCGATCTTGTCGGGCGAGCGGTGGGCGAGCGGGCCTTCGGTGGCGCGGAACATGTGCGGCCAGCCTCCGGCGCGACTGTGCAGGTAGCCGGTGACGTCGGCCAGCGCGGGGTAGAGCGCGGCCAGACCCTTTACGCGGGGATCGAGTCCGGCGGTGACGATGGAGAGCGCGCCGCCCTGGCTGCCGCCGGTGACGGCGAGCGTGGCGCCGTCCCACTTGGGATGGCTGGTGAGGAAGTCGTTGGCGCGCACGCAGCCGAGATAGACGCGGCGGTAGTAATAGCGGTCGCGGTTGTCGAGCCCGAATGTGTTGTAACCGGAGAGCGCGCCGGCGCCGAGCGAGTCATAGACGGACTGATCCATCGTGACGGGAATTCCGTGAATGCCCACCTGCAGCGTGATGACGCCCTTGGCGGCGATGTCGGCCATGCCGCGATAGGGCCGCACGCCCGCGCCGGGAACGCTGAGCAACGCCGGATATTTGCCGGGGGCCTTGGGTTCACAGAGCACGCCATAGAAGCGCGAAGCCGCGGCGCCCACGCCGACGTTCTGCAGGTTCACATGGAAGCAATCGGCCAGCGCATTGCCATAGTCGGGCAGCGGTGTGATCTTGGCGTCGATGGGCAGTTTGGCCAGCGCGGCTTTGCCCTCGGCCCAGAAGGCATCAAAGCCGGCGGGGTCCTGCTGTGTGGGCTTGATCGCCTCAGGCTGGAAGGCGGCCGTGGCCAGTCCCCGATAGGTGCGGCCGTTGTGCTCCACTGTGGCGATGGCGCGCAAGAAGCCGGGCTCCTTCATTGTGCCGCCGTCGAGGGTGAGGCCTTCGGCGGTGAGGGTAGCCGTGCGGGTGATGGTGGGGGCGAGCATCTCCGGACCAATGCGCACGGTCACCTGTGCGCCGGTGAGCGGGTGGCCGTCCTGTATGGCGGCGACGTGGAAGCGCACCGGCTGGCCAGGCGAGTAGCGCCAATCGGAACGGTCGGTGGTGACGCGCACCTGGACGGTGCCGATGCGCTCCTGCGCAGAGAGCGTGATGGCGAGAAGAGAGAGGAAGGCGAATCGAAGCATGATGGCCTCTACACGATATCGCGGCTCGGCGCAGTGGTGCGCTACCACTCAGCCACGGAGCCGTCGTCGTGAAAGACGCGGGCCATGGGACGCGTGCCGCCGAAGGGATACTTCTTCAACGCGTCTTCGGTGAGATCGAAGCCGAGGCCGGGCTTTTGCGGCAGCGGGAAGCGGCCGTTCACCATGCGCATGGCGGGGAAGCCGAGCCACTCGTGCCACACCTTTTCCGTGGGCCCGATCTCGACACCCGAGCAGATCTCCTGCACAAGGAAATTGGGCATGGCGGCGTCAACATGAACCGTGGCCAGTCCGCCGATGGGGCCTTCGCAGGCATGCGGAGCCATCGAGACGCCGCTCAACTCAGCGGCGGCGGCGGCCTTCCACAACGCCGTGATGCCGCCGACGTGGTTGATGTCGCACTGCAGGATGTCGATGACGCCCATCTCGATCAACTCGCGGCAGGAGTAGGAGGCGACGAGCCGCTCGCCGGTGGCGATGGGCGTGGTGGAGCGGCGCGCAATCTTGCGCATCATCTTCACGTTTTCGGGCGGGCAGGGTTCTTCCACGAAAAGCAGGTTGAGCGGCTCCACTTCCTTGATGATGATGCTGGCCACGGCGGGCGAGGTCTTGGCATGGAAGTCGACGCCGATGTCGATGGTGGGACCGATGCCTTCGCGCAGCTTGGCCAGGCCGTCGATGGCGCGGCTGATTTTGGCGTTCGTCTCGATCCACTCGTAGTAGCCGGGAATGCCGGTCTTGAAGCAGGTGATGCCTTCGCGGGCGGCGGTTTCGCGCAGGCGCGGGTAATCCTCGGGACCGCGGGCGCGCAGATGATAGTAACCGCGCACGCCATCGGGATGATGCGGCCCGCCGAGCAGTTTGTAGACGGGCTGATGGAGCAGCTTGCCACGGATGTCCCACAGCGCCTGATCGATGCCGGAGATCGCTGAGCCCATCACAGGACCAGCGCGATAGAAGCTATGCACGTACATCGATTGCCAGATGTGCTCCACCTGCATCGGGTCGGCGCCGATGAGGAAGTCGCGGAAGTCGTTCACGCAGGCGATGACGGCTCCGGCTTTGCCTTCAAGCGTGGCCTCGCCCCAACCGATGACGCCCTGGTTGGTTTCCAGCTTGACGAACACATAGGGGCGGTCCGATTGCGGCGTGAGCGAAACGCCGAACACCTTCACGCCCGTGATGCGGCACTTCGAGCCAACGGCGGCGAAGCCTTCAGGCAGGATGAGTTGCGGCATGGGCGCGCAGGCGCAAACGTCGGCGGCGCTGGCGAGGGCGGGCGTGGCGGCGATGCCGCCGAGGAAACTGCGGCGTCTCATGAGCGCACCTCGTAGCGTGCCAGCGCGGCTTCGTCCACCGTGATGCCGAGGCCGGGCGCGGTGGGAAGCGTGACGTAGCCGTCGCGCACGGTGAGGTCGAGCCCGCGCACGGGGTCGTCGGGCGCTCGGGCGGGTAGATGCGTGAGGAAGAAGTTCGGCATCGAGGCAGCGGCGTGCAGGGCGGCGGCGGTGGTGAGCGTGCCGCCGGTGTGGGTGGGAGCGACGGCGATGTAGTAGGTTTCGGCGAGCGCGGCGATCTTGCGAATGCGCGTGAGCGGAAAGTGGTCGAGCGAGGGGCGCAGCAGGTCGGCCGTCTCTTCACGCAGGATGTCTTGAAACTCGGAGGCGTGGCGGCAGTCGCGACCGAGTCCGATGGGCGTGACGGCTTCCTCGCCCAGCTTGCGCAGTGCGGCATGATTGCCGTGGCGGCAGGGTTCCTCAAGCCACAGCAGGTGCGCGCGTTCGAACTCAGCGGCCAACTGCGCGGCATCGCCGGCGGTGAGCTGGCCATTGGCGTTCAGCACAAAGTCGCAGCCCTCGCCGGCGGTGGCGCGAGCTTCATCAAACAGCGCGCGGATGCGGTTCACATAGAGCTTGCCACTATTGGGAAATGGCGGCGCGGGAATGGCGAGGGCAAACGCGCGGTGGCCGGCCGCACGCGCGGCGCGCACCTCGGCGGCGCCGGCGACATGCGCCATCACGCGGACCTTAAAGCGCGTGGGGCCACCGAGAAGTTGATAGACAGGAGCCTTCGTGTGCTGGCCCAGGCAGTCAAGCATGGCCAAAACGGCGGCGGACGCAACCTCGGCGGGCAGCGCGCCCTCAAGAGCCGTGTAGGCGCTCGCCGGTTGGTTCAACAACTGTTGCCGAGCGCGGCTGACAGCCTCCGCGCCGGCCGGCGCGCAGTCGCCCCAGCCCTTGATTCCCGAGCGAGTCTCGATGCGTGCATACAAGCGCGCTGGCGCGGCATAGAGGCGAACATTGGTGATGGCCAGCGGGTCTTGCGCGGCGCTGTTTTGTAGAGCGAAGGGGGTAAGCAGTCGTGCGCGACGCGAGGCAACCGGGGCTGGCATGGGCAAAGTATACTGCACGCATGAACATGCGTCGTGGACTTGTGGCCGCACTGGCTCTCATGGCCGCTCCGCTTCTGGCTGAAGCGGGCGATTTCAACGGTCGATGGAACATCACGGTGGAGAAGGAGCCGCGCGGGCGCGCCTGGTGGTTGGAGGTGGAAGCCGCGGGTACGCGAGCCATGCGCGGCAAGTTCGTCGGCGCGCCGGGAGGACAGATGGATGTGATCCCGGAGATGCGCGTGGAAGGCGAGGAGTTGGTGTGGGTCTTTGAGCGCGGCGGCAAGAAGCTGATCTACCGCGCGAAGACGACAACGGCAGGGACGATCGAAGGCGCATTTCAGCGCGAAGGGGAAACGGAGGCGCTGAAGTTTGTAGGCCGCCGCGCGCCGGTGATGCGTGACAAAGACGACGGTACATGGGTGCCCGGCAAGCCCGTGGAGCTATTCAACGGCAAGGATATGACGGGCTGGGTGCCGCGCTTTCCCGGACGCCCGATGGAGTGGTTCGTCGAAAACGGCGTCATGAAAAACAAGCCGCGCGCCTCCGATATCGCCACCACGGCCAAGTTCGGGAACTTCAAACTCCACCTCGAGTTCAAAGTGGCGCAGAAGTCGAACTCCGGCGTCGGACTGCGCGCGCGCTATGAGGTGCAGATCTACGGCGACTATGGGGAGCCGCCGTCGATGCACGGCAACGGCGCGCTCTATTCGCGCGTGATCCCGAAGATCAACGCCACGCTGCCGCCGGACCAATGGCAGACCTACGACATCACATTCATCGGCCGCGAGCTGACTGTCGTGCTCAACGGTAAGACGCTGCATGACCACATCGAAGTGGAGGGTCTGACGGCGATGGCCACGGATGCCGACGAAGCCGCGCCGGGGCCGCTGGCGCTGCAGGGCGACCACGGGCCGGTAGAGTTCCGCAAAATCACGCTGACGCCGATGGTGAAGAAGAAGTAGCGCCGCGTTGCACGCGCGGTGCGCCATAATATTCGCTTGACCCCACGAGAACCGGAAGAGATGGCACAGGCGCTGGCCGAGGCGCGGGCGGCGGGCCGCCGCATCACGCTCGAAGGGGCGGGCTCCAAGCGCCGTTTCGGCGGTGTGGTGGGCGAGGCCGAGGTTGCCTTGCATACCACGGGCCTGAACCGCCTGCTGCAATATGAGCCGCATGATTTGACGGTGTCGGTGCAGGCGGGCATGCCGTGGGCCGAGTTCGAAGCGACGCTCGCCGCCAACGGGCAGGCCGTTCCCATCGATCCGCCTTGTGCCGCGCAAGCGACCGTGGGCGGTGTCGTCGCAGCCGGCATGAGCGGTCCGCGCCGTTTGAAATCGGGCGCCGTGCGCGACCTGGTGATCGGCATGACGTTTGCCACGCTCGAAGGCAAGCTCATCCAAACCGGCGGCATGGTGGTGAAGAACGTTGCGGGGCTCGACATGGGCAAGCTCATGATCGGCTCCTGGGGAACACTGGCCGCCATCGTCAGCGTGAACTTCAAGCTCACGCCCACACCGCCGCGGACGCGAACCTTCCTGCTGCCCGCCTCGCGTCTTGATGGCGCGCAGCGCGGACTGCTGCAGCCGGTTGCCTACGACCTTTGGAAGCAGCCGGGCGCGGAGGCAAAGCTCTTGGTGCAATGCGCGGGAACGGAGGCCGTCATCGAACGCTGCGCGCGCGAGCTGGCCGGCGCGGAGTGGATCGATGGCGAGGCCGAGCAGTCGTTGTGGGAGGAGGTGCGCGAGTTTGGCCCGCGCTTCCTCGATGCCCACGCGGACGGCGTGCTCGTGCGGACCGCCTGCACGCTCACGCAAACCGCGGAATTGCTGGCCACGCTTCCCGGCGCCGGTGTGGCGCGGGCCGGCAATGGCATTGTCTACGGCGCGTTCGCGACTGGTGAGGAAGCACAAGCCTGGATGAAACAGCGCGCCGCCCAGGGCTTCGAGCCCGTCGTCGAGGCCGCGCCGGCGAGCTTTCCCGCCGCTGAGCGCTGGCCGCATGTAGGCAAGGACTTCGCGTTGATGGAGAAGTTGAAAGGCATGTTCGATGAGGGCGCATTGCTGAACCGGGGGCGGCTGTATGGAAGGATTTGAGATTCTCACCGACAAGCCGCAGCAGTTTGACCTGGACAAGTGCGTCCACTGCGGGTTGTGTCTGAACTCCTGCCCCACCTATCGCGAACTGGGCCTGGAGATGGATTCGCCACGCGGGCGCGTCTATCAGATGAACATGGTGGCCGCGGGCGCGCCGGTGACCGATAGCTACGTGGAGCATCTCGAGTTGTGTCTGGCCTGCCGCGGCTGCGAATCGGCATGCCCATCAGGCGTGCAGTATGGCCGTCTGATTGAGGACGCGCGCGCCGAGCTCGAAGTGAAGCGCCCGCGCCCGGCGCACATCCGATGGCTGCGCAGGTTTGTGTTCGACACGCTGCTGCCCTCGCGCACACTGCTCAAACTGGCGGCGTTGAATCTCGCCGTCTACCAGAAGAGCGGCCTGCAGCAGCTCATGCGCTCCACGGGCTTCCTGAAGACGCTGGGCTTGGACAAGCTCGACGCGCTCTCGCCCGAAGCGCAATTTCCCACCTTTTTCTCTCAATACGGCAAAGTGTTTCCGGCGCGCGGCGAACGGCGTTACAAGGTGGTCTTGCTCGGCGGCTGCATCGCCAACGTCAGCTTCGCGCGGCTGAACGAAGCCACCGTGCGCGTGCTGCAGGCCAACGGTTGCGAGGTCCACGTGCCGGACGACCAAACCTGCTGCGGTGCGCTGGCGCTGCACGCGGGCGTGCGGTCGACAGCGCGGCGGCTGGCCACGAAGAACGTGGAGGCGCTGGCGGGCGCGGGCTTTGACGCCATCATCACCAATGCCGCTGGCTGCGGGTCGACGTTGAAGGAGTACGATCACCTGCTCGGCACCGAGGCGGCCAAACGCTTCACGGCGCAAGTGAAGGACATCAACGAATTCCTCGCCTCCATCGAGATGCGCGCGCCCACGCGTCCGCTGACCCTGCGCGTCACCTATCAGGACTCCTGCCACCTCGCGCACGGCCAGAAGATCCGCACCGCGCCCCGCAAGGTGTTGAACGCGATTCCCGGTTTGACGCTGGTGGAGATGGCGGGCTCGGACATCTGCTGCGGTTCAGCGGGCATATACAACGTCGTGCAAAACGAAATGGCGATGGGGCTTTTGGAAAAGAAGATGGACTCGGTGGCGGCCACCGGCGCCGATGCGATTGCGACGGCGAATCCAGGATGTATGATTCAGCTAGCCGCCGGGGCACGGATGCGGAACACTGGGCAACCTGTTTACCACGTGATCGAGTTGTTGGATCAGGCCTACGGCGCGGAAGAGGCGTCATGAAGAAGTTCATCTGGGCATGGGTATTGACGGGTGCGGCGGCGTTCGCCGCGGCCGAGGGCGAGTTAAAGGATGCAGGCGGCGCACGGATCATTCAGTACGTAGTGGAAGCGCCCGAAGGCGCCGAAGCGCGCGCGGGCGAACGCGATCCCTCAAAACAACTCGGCCTGTTTTTGTGTTTTCCCGAGCACGACCGCCCCGTGGGCGACGAGCTCTACCCGGTGCGCGAAGCGCTGCAGCGGCAGGGGCGTCTCGATGGCTACGTGCTGCTTGCGGGCGGCCCGCAAGAGCGCAAGTTCGGACCGAAAGACCACGAGCCGATCCAGAAACTCATCGCCTGGGCTCTGAAGACCTACCCGATCAATCCGCGCCGTGTCTACATGTACGGCAAGGGCGAAGGCGGCAAGATCTCCGGCGAATTTTCGATGCTCTACCCGAACCTCACCGCCGGCTCCATCAGCTATAGCTGGGGCTGGTGGCGCATGACGCCGGAGTTGACCGAACCGCTGAACGCGGCCAAAACGATGCCCGAGGTCTACATGGTGCTCGGCCTGCGCGACCTCTCCTATCACCTCACCAACGTGCGCGATGCATACTCGCGCACCTTCGCCAAGGGCTATCACATCATCTTCCGCGAGTTCGCCGACCTGGGCGCGCGCACCTATCATCAGCCGAGCAACGACGACGCCATCGCCTGGGCGACGCGTCTGCGCCACAAGACGATGCCGCTCTCGGCCGAGGAGAAAGCACTGCTTGAGAAGACGCAGAAGTCGCCCGCCGCCCACGGTGGCCGCTTCCCTGCCCTGTCGGTTGTCGGAGGCGCGCCCGCGGGCGTTGTGCTGCGTGCGTTGCTCGGCTCGCCGGATGCCGCGGTGCGGGCGGC
>JAFLBB010000019.1 GCA_017304135.1 Acidobacteriota bacterium
GGCGGGGTGTCGCTGGGGCGGGGGTGGGGACGGCTGATTGGGTCGAACGAGCCGGGTTGGTTTGCCGAACATCACAGCGACGGGGTGTATGTGCACCGCTTCAACAAAAGCCTCATCGTGTATGCGCAGAACCGGGTGGGGTACACGTTGAGGCCGGGGGGGCTGCGGGCACAGTTGACGTGGAGTGCGAATGTGACGGCGGACCCGAAGGGGCAGTATTGGGCGAACTATGTGGAGACGGGGCCGGGGCTGCGGTTCCGGTGGGATTCGCTGCCGCCGCCGGTGGTGTTCACGGTGGATGTGCTGCGCGGGGCGCATACGACGAACACGGCGAATCCGCGGCGGCCGAATTACACGGATGTGAGGGTGGGGTTCTGGTATGCGATTACGCGGTAGGGGAGCGCACGTGAAGCTGCTGGGGATGGCGATGCTGTTGGCCGTGCCGGTGTGGGGCGCGGTGAATTATTCGGTGGCGGGCGGCGATGGGGGGGCGTGGCCAAGGGTGTTGGAGTCGATGGGCGTGCCGAGGGCGGCGGGCGAAGGCGAGGTGGTGGTGGTGGGCGCGGGGGCGGCGGGAGAGTGGCGGTCAAGGGTGGAGGCCGGGGCGTTGGTGATTCTGGAAGGGGCGTCGGAGGCGGCGGCTGGGTTTGGGATTGTGGCGACGGGGAAGCGGGCGCAGACGCGGAGTGTGCTGGATGCGGGCGCGCCGGAGTTGGACATCATTTGGGAAGAGGCGATCGAGGCGGCGGTGTTTGCGGTGCCGGAGCGGGCGCGGGTGTTTGCGCGGGAGCGGTGGAGCGGCGCGCCGCTGGTGGTGGGTTGGCGGCAGGGGGCGGGGGCGGTGTTGTGGACGGCGGTGAGTCCGGGGCGGCGGGGGTATGAGCGGTTTCCGTATTTGCCGCAGGCGCTGCGGGAGTTGGGGGTAACGCCGGTGGCCGAGACGCGGGCGTTGTGGGCATTTTTCGATGCGAGCTACAGGAGCCGGGTGGACCTGGATTTCTTTGCGCGGCGGTGGCGCGAGGCGGGCATCGGGGCGCTGCATGTGGCGGCGTGGCATTTCTGGGAGCCGGATGCGGAGCGGGATGCGTATCTGAAGCGATTGATTGAGGCCTGCCACAAGCGGGCGATTCACGTGTATGCGTGGATCGAGTTTCCGCATGTGAGCCAGCGGTTTTGGGATGACCATCCGGAGTGGCGCGAGAAGACGGCGATCGGGCAGGATGCGCACCTGGACTGGCGGCGGTTGATGAACCTGCAGAATCCGGCGGCGAAGCTGGCGATTGCGGAAGGGCTGCGGGGGTTGGCGGGGCGGTTCGATTGGGATGGGATGAACCTGGCGGAGCTGTACTTTGAGTCGCTCGAGGGGTATGGGAACGCGGCGCGGTTCACGCCGATGAATGAGAATGCGCGGGCGGAGTTCACGGCGCGGCACGGGTTTGACCCGGCGGAGTTGTTTCGCGAGGGCGGGGCGCTGCACCACGCGAAGAACGGCGAGGGGATGCGGAAGCTGCTGGAGTACCGGGCGTCGCTGGCGCACCGGATGCAGGTGGAGTGGTTGGATGAGCTGGAGCGGATTCGCGCCGGGAAGCCGCATCTGGACCTGGTGTTGACGCATGTGGACGACCGGTTCGATACGCGGATGCGGGATTTGATCGGGGCCGATGCGGAGCGGTTGCTGCCGGTGTTGGAGCGGCGCGAGGCGACGTTTTTGATTGAAGATCCGGCGACGGTGTGGAACCTGGGGCCGGAGCGGTATCCGGAGATTGCGCGGCGGTACGGGCCGATCACGGAGCGGCCGGAGAAGCTGGCCATTGATATCAACATTGTGGAGCGGTATCAGGATGTGTATCCGACGAAGAAACAAACCGGCGGGGAATTGTTTCAACTGGTGCACCTGGCGGCGGGGGCGTTTGAGAGAGTTGCCTTGTATTTCGAGAGTTCGCTCGTGGGGCGTGATTTGCCGTTGCTGGCGGCCTCGGGGGCGCGCGTGGTGAGCGCGGAGCGGGGGGCGGCAGCGGCGGGGAACGAGGCGCAGGCGGCGGTGAAAACGGTGGCCTGGGCGGGACGAGCGGAGGGGCCGGCGGCGGGGGAGCGGTTGACGGTGGAGGTGCGGGGGGCGCATGCGGTGCGTTGGACGGGGGCGGCAAGGGTGGATGGGCGGGTGTGGCCTGTGGCGGGGGGCGGCGTGGTGCGGGTGCCTTCGGGGAGGCACACGGTGGAGGCGTCGGCGGTGAAGCCGCCACTGTCGGTGGTGGATGTGAGCGCGGAGTTAACGAGCGCGAGCGTGGAGGGCGAGGTGGTGGAGATTGGCTATGAGGCGCAGGCGCGGGCGTGGGTGGTGGTGGACCGCAAGCCGGCGCGGGTGGAGGTGGATGGGGCGGCGCATGAGGCGCGCGCGGTTGCGCTGGGCGAGGGAGCGTGGTTGTTGGAGCTGCCGCGCGGGCAGCATGTGGCAGCGCTGTTTGCGCGCTGAATTCCCCTTGACCCGGGGGAGCGGCGGGCGCATACTCGCGTCGCATTGGCTCTCGACAAGGAGGTATCTTGAGACGCTTTGCTTTGTCGTTTTTAATCCTTACTAATTTGGTTGGGGCCGAGGTGATTTCCAGCTATACGAGCGGACCGAATCTCACTCTTGGGACCTACGGGCGGGGACAGTCCGTGCTGACGCCCGCGGGCGGGCCGTGGACGAACATCACGTTCTGCTTCACAACCAGTGACACGGACTACTCCGGCAATCCGGCGGAACCCCGGTGTTGGGCGAATTTCGAGAACGATCCCCGCTACCCTGAGTGGTCTCCTGGACAGCTCTTCGTGCTTACCGAGGAATACCTCGGTGACATGTGGGGCCTTTCGCCGGCAACTCCCGGCTACCTGGGTGTCTCTTCCACGATGGTGGACGAGCGCTGGATTTTCGGCAGTGAGCTGAGATTGGACCCGCTCACCTTGTACTACTTCTACTCCGACACCATAGTGAGTGCCCTGGAAGGCGGAGGTCCGACGATGGGGTATGCCACGTATGGCGGGGAGAACCTCGGGAATTGCTCGGAGTCTCTGGGGTGCCTCTTTCAGCCGCAGGGAACGAACAATTACCAGTTGACGGGGCTGGCGATTCCGGAGCCTGCGACAGGGTGGCTGCTGGGGGCGGGATGCCTGGCGCTGCTGGGGCTGCGTGGGCGGATCGGGCGATGAGGTTCCCTTCGTCCGTTGTGACGAGAGGGTAATGGAAGCGGCGACGATGGGGTTCCGCTGGTGACGACGGTGGCGGCAGATGTGTGCGCGGATTCGACGAACGCGCTTGAGGAGGGCGAAGTGGCGGAGATTGGCTGCGGGGCGTATCCCGTTGCGCTGGGCGAGGGAACGTGGTTGTCGAAGCTGCCATGCGCGCAGCATGTAGGGGCAGTGTATGCGCGCTGACAATTGCGGCGGGAGGCCGGGACGCTATAATGTCGGGACTGTTGCTGTTGTCATGAATGAAGTACACACTGGGCCTGAAGTTTCGACCGATCCCTCACAAGTTCGAGCAGAGTTTGAGATCACCGAAGTGGTGCGCCAACTGTCGCATGAGCTGCGCCAGCCGTTGAGCACGATGGAGTCGGTGGCCTATTATCTGTCGATGGTGGTGCCGGGGCACGACCTGCGCGTGAGGCAGCAGGTGGAGAAGATGCAGCGGCTGGTGGAGCAGATGAACTGGGTGCTGGCCGACGCGGTGCACTTCTTTCAAGCGACGCCGCCGAACCCGCAACGGGTGGATTTGAACGAGCTGATCACGGAGGCGGTGAGCGGGGAGCAGGGCGGGAAGCAACCGGTGCAGGTGAACTTGAGCGAGCGCCCGGCGCTGGTGGAGATGGACCCGCTACAGGCGCGGCATTGCGTGCAGAGCCTGATTGGGCTGGTGCGGAAGTGGGCGCACGGCGAGGTGCGGGTGAGCACGCAGTTTGTGGGCAGCGAGGTGCATGTGCGGGTGTCGGCGCCGCAGTTGCGGATTCAGAGTGCGGATGCGTCGCTGATCTTTGAGCCGTTCCGGCCGCATGCGCCGGCGGGGACGGGGTTGGCGTTTGCGAGCGTGCGGCGGATTGCGGAGGCCAGCGGCGGGCGGGCGGGGGTGGAGTTGAGCGAGCCGCGCGGGGTGACGGTGTCGGTGGAATTGCCGCGGTTGGCGTAGGGCTCTGCTGGGGGCCAGGGATGCCGATGAAACGTACGCGGGAAGAGATGATCGCCGAGTTCCACCGGCTCTACACGATCTTCGAAACCATCGAGGACTGCCTTCACAACCAGGACGGCGCTTACTGGACGACCGGGTTCGGCCGCCTGGTCCGCAGCCGCGCTGCGCAGCTTGAGCGCGTGGTGAAGGGAGAGTTCCCGCCCGGCGAGATCGTCCTGGGCACGCTTCAGGCAATCAACGATACCTCGGCTGAACTGGTCAGCCAGCTCAGGGACGACCCCGCGAAAGCCGAGCAGGCCCTTGCCGCCTACCGGGAGCGGACGGGCCGCGACTACTGGCAGGACGCAAAACCGCCGAAGGCGCTGATCAAGGTGATCCTGAAACGCGGCCGGCTGCTGGATGAGGCCGAGGGCCGGCTGCTTGACGGCTGGCTTGCCGAGGCGACGGGTCGGGGGAAACCCGCCGAGATGACCTTGGCCAAGGACATTCTGGCACGCTTCCGCGAGGCCGCAGAACCGGGGCGAGGATGACCTGAAGGCTGGTCGTCCTTGCGGGGAGGCAACACACCAACCGCGTTACGCCTGGCCCCTCTCACGCGCGGGCCAATGCTGACGATCCAGCCTTGAGGCGTGGCAGTGGGAAGGGTGTAGATGCGAGACGCTCGCTGAGCGCACGTCAGGCCGGGTGTGGCTGAGAACTGCAGGTCAGCGAAGCACCTGGAGGAGGTTGTTGTAGTCGTCGGTCCAGGGGCGGTGCGTGGAGGCGAAGAGGGTGCGGGCAGTGGCGCGGAGGGCTGGGCGGGAGAAGACCTCTTCGTCGCGGGAGAGAAGGACCCATTCGGAAGGAGATTGCAGCGGGTCGCCGCTGCGCGGGTCGGCGATGAGGCGGGAGTGGAGGCCGAGGGTGCGGCCGACGCCTTCGACGACGGGGGCGAGGCGGAGGTGGAGGTTGGAGACGTGCATGGCGAGGATGCCGCCGGGCTGAAGGTGGGTGAGGTAGAGCTGAAGCGCTTCGCGGGAGAGCAGGTGGACGGGGATGGAGTCGCCGGAGAAGGCGTCGACGACGAGCAGGTCGAACTGGTTGGGGCGTTCGCGTTCGAGGGCCATACGGCCGTCGCCGAGGACGATGTCGTAGGGGGCGGGGCAATCGGCGAGGAAGCGGAAGCGTGTGCGGGCGTAGTCGACGACGAGGGGGTTGATTTCGTAGAAACGGAGCGCATCATCCGGTTTGGCGTAGGCGGCCAGAACGCCGACACCGAGGCCGATGAGGCCGATGCGGCGGCTGGGGCTATCGAGGCTGGCGAGGGCGAGGGCGGCGCCGGAGTGGGCCGTGTAGTAAGCGGTGGTGTCCCGGGGGTGGTTCACATACTGCGAGCCGTGGTTGACCGAGCCGTGAACGAGAGTGAGGGCGGGGCCGCGCGGGGTTTCCGAAGGGGCGACGCGGAGGACACCGTAAAAGTTGCGGCCTGAGGCGAGGGCGCTGCCTTCGAAGCTGAGGATGGTGGCTCCGGCGCCGACGACGGCGGCAATGGCGACTCCGGTGTAGGCGAGATCGGTGACGATGTGTTTGCGGTATTCCAGGAAGAGGAGCGTGAAGGCGCAGAGAGCGAGGGCAAGGGGGAGTTCGAAGTAGCCGCGGAGGAGGCGCGGGGCGAGCATGCCGACGGCGAGAGAGCCGAGAGCGCCACCGAGGGAGATCATCAGGTAGAAGTAGGTGAGGTGCGCGGGGGCGGGCTTGCGTGCGGCGAGTTGCCCGTGGCAGTACATACAGGCGGCGAAGAGTCCGGAGAGGAAGAGGGGGATGGCGGCGCGGACGGGGAGTTGGGCTTGCAGTTCGGCCCAGGAGAGGGCGGCGAGGGCGGCGGCGGCGAGGAAGGTCCAGAGGGGCCAGCGGTGGAGGCGTTCGCTGTCAAAACAGAGGATGAACGTGGCGAGGTAGAGGACAAGGGGGAGGAGCCAGAGGAAGGGGATGGCGGCGACGTTCTGGCAGAGGTGATTGGTGACGGCGAGGAGGAGGGCCGAGGGGAGGGCGGAGAGGAGGAGCCATTGGAGGCGGTCGCGCCAGGGGGGAGCGGAAGAGCGCTGGGAGTTGGCGGCGGGGGCGGCGGAGGTGGAGAGGGAGGCTTGGCCGAGCCAGGCGGTGAGGGAGAGGGCGAGGGCGCAGAGGATGTAGAGGGCGGTCCAGAGGGTGGCCTGTTCGCGGGCAGTGGAGCGGGGTTCGATGAGAACGGGGTAGGCGAGCAGGGCGGCGAGCGAGGCGAGGTTGGAGAGAGCGAAGAGGCGGTACGGGAGGGCTCCGCCTTCGCGGCGGGCGTACCAGGATTGGACCAGCGGGCTGGTGGCGGAGAGCAGGAAGTAAGGGCCGCCGATGGAGGCGACGAGGAGGCCAAGGATGCGGGTGAGAGGGTCTTCCGCGCCGGCGGGTTTCCAGGAGGCGTTGGGGAGGATGGGGAGGGCGAGGAGGCTGAGTGCAAGGAGCGCGGAGTGGACGAGGGCCTGGCGGCGGGGGGAGAGATAGCGGGCCAGCAGGTGGGCGTAGCCGTATCCGGCGAGGAGCATGCCCTGGAAGAAGAAGATGCAGACCGACCAGACGGCGGCGGTTCCGCCGAACCAGGGGAGGATGAGCTTGGCCAGGACTGGCTGAACGGAGAAGAGGAGCAGGGCGCTGAGGGTGACCGAGAAGGCGCAGAGCCAGACGTACGGGATGGGCATCCTGATCGGTTCATCGGCTGCCGGCGGGGGGTGCAATAGGGGGGAAGCCGCCCTTGGTGCGGGCGGCCTCCGGTAGTCGCGGGTGAGCATTTTGTTGGCGTCGGAATCGCCGATGAACTGTTCCTTGGCGACGTCCCAGCGGAGCTGGCGGCCGGTGCGGTAGGCGATGTTGGCCATGTGGCAGAGGGCGGCGGAGTTGGCGCCGATTTCGATTTCGGCGTTGATCGACTTGTAGTCGCGCGATTTGACGGCGGCGAGGAAGTTGGCCATGTGGAGGGCGGTGGTGTCGGCGCCGCCACGCTCGCGCTTCTTCTCCATGACGACGGCGCGGTCTTCGCCTTTGTAGACGCGGTAGTAGGAGTCTTCGACTTCGAGGACGCCATCCGAGCCGAGGAAGAGATTGCCGACGACGTTGCCCTTGCCCGTCATGCCGGATTCGCCGTTGGTGAGGATGCCGCGGACCTCAAAGACGATCTGTTTGTCGCCGTAGTCGAAGGTGGCGAGCTGGGTGTTGGGGGTCTCCTGGTCGTCGACGTAGGCGAACTTGCCGCCAGTGCAGTAGATGGATTTCAGGCCTTCGTGGCGGTTGTCGGGGAGTCCGAGGCCCCAGCGGGCGATGTCCATTTCGTGGACGCCCTGGTTGCCGATGTCGCCGTTGCCGGTGTCCCAGAACCAGTGCCAGTTGTATTTGAAGCGGTTCTTGGTGAAGGGGCGCATGGGGGCGGGGCCGAGGAAGATGTCCCAGTTGACGCCGGGCGGGACGGGTTCGGCGGGGGTGACGCCGATGGACTTGCGGCGCTTGAAGCAGAGGGCTTTGGCGAGGTAGACCTTGCCGATGACGCCTTCCTGGAGGAGCTTCATGGCCTCCATCTTGAGGGGTGTGGAGCGGGACTGGGAGCCGACCTGCATCATGCGCTTGTACTTGCGCGCGGCGGCGACCATCTGGTGGCCTTCGAAGATGTTGTGGCTGGCGGGCTTTTCAACGTATACGTCCTTGCCGGCCTGGGCGGCCCAGATGGCCGAGAGGGCGTGCCAGTGGTTGGGGGTGGCGATGGAGACGGCGTCGATGTTCTTGTCGTCGAACATCTTGCGCATGTCTTCGAACTCAGCGGCCTTGGGACGTTCGGCCTTGGAAAGGGAGCCCTGGGCGACTTCGCGGGCGGCCTGGTTGACGTCGCAGAGGCCGGTGATGGCGGCGTTGGGGAGCGAGAGGTAGCCGCGGAGGTGAGCGGTGCCGCGTCCGCCAAGGCCGATGATGCCGACGTTGACACGATCATTGGCGCCGAGGATGGGGCGGGCCTGGGTGGCGATGGCGGCGGCTGAGGCGAATTGGACGAAGGTTCTGCGATTGGTCACTTGGGGGACTCCTTAGTGGATTCCCCCTTATAATAATGGCAATCGCATGAGGCTGCTCAAACCGCTGGTACCGCTGCTGGGAATGGTCTGTCTGGCGGCGACGCTGGACAAGGACGATGCCTGGGTTGCGCCCCGGAAGAACTACTGGGCGTTCAAGGCACCGGTGCGGGCCGAGGCGCCGGTATTTGACGATGCGGCGGGGAAGGCGTGGGTGAAGACGCCGGTGGATGCGTTTGTGCTGGAGGCGCTGCGGGCGAAGGGGCTGGAGCCATCGCAGCCGCTGGAAAAAGCTAAGTTACTGCGGCGGGTGACGCTGGATTTGACAGGGTTGCCGCCGACGCCGGAAGATTTGGATGCGTTTCTCAAGGACACCAAGCCGGGGGCGTATGAGCGCGTGGTGGAGCGGCTGCTGGCCTCACCGCGGTATGCCGAGCGTTGGGCGACGAAGTGGCTGGACGTGGTGCGGTATGCGGATACGAACGGCTATGAGCTGGACGCCGAGCGGACTCATGCGTGGCGGTACCGGGATTATGTGATCCGGGCGTTTCAGACGGACAAACCGTATGACAGGTTTGTAATGGAGCAGATCGCCGGCGATGAGCTATGGCCGGGGGACAAGGACGCGCTGGTGGCGACGGGCTTTCACCGCGCCGGGCCGATTCACCTGGTGGGCGGCAACCAGGATGAGGAGATGAACCGTCAGGAGGTGTTGACGGAGATGACCGGGGCGCTGGGGAATGTGTTCCTGGGCATGTCGGTGGGGTGCGCGCGTTGCCATAACCACAAGTTCGATCCGATTCCGCAGGCGGATTACTACAAGCTGCAGGCGGTGTTGGCGGCGACGGAGTTTGACGAGATCAGTATTGCGTCGAAGGAAGAACATGCGAAGTACGATGCGGCGGTGATGGCGCATGCGGAGAGAGTGAAGCCGGTGAAGGAGGCGATTGCGGCGATTGAGAAGCCGTATCGCGAGCGGTTGAAGGCGGAGAAGAAGGCGAAGTTGGGGGCGGAGTTTGTGGCGGCGCTGGAAGTTGCGAAAGACAAGCGCAACGAGGAACAGGAGCGGCTGGCCAAGGAGGCGAACGCGCAGTTGAGCGTGAGTTGGGATGAGGTGCTGGCCGTGCTGACGCCGGAGGACAGGGCGACGCGAGCGGGATGGCGGAAGAAGCTGCACGCGCTGGAGCGCGAGGAGCCGGAGCCGCCGGCGCATGCGTATGCGGTGAAGAATGCGGCGATGGCGCCGGTGTCGTTCGTGCTCAAGGTCGGCGACTACAAGATGAAGCAGCAGCCGGTGTTGCCGGGCTTCCTGCGCGTGGTGAATGACGCCGGGGCGCCGGTGGAGCCTGTGGGAAGGCGGTCAGCGCTGGCGAAGTGGCTGGTGAGCGAGGAGAATCCGCTGGCGGCGCGGGTGATGGTGAATCGCATCTGGCAGGCGCGGATGGGCGTGGGGATTGTGGCTACACCGAACGATTTTGGCGTGTTGGGGCAGCGGCCGTCGAACCAGAAGCTGTTGGACTGGCTGGCGACTGAGTTTGTGGCGAAAGGCTGGAGCGTGCGGACGATGGACCGGATGCTGGTGACGTCGAGCGTGTACCGGCAGGCGACGGCGCATGATGCAAAGAAGGCGGAGGTGGATCCGCAGAACAAGCTGATGTGGCGGATGAACCGGCGGCGGCTCGACGCGGAGTTCCTGCGCGATGGGGCGCTGGCGGTGGCGGGCGTGTTGAACACGCGGATGTTCGGCCGGCCGATGAAGGTGCCGATTGAGCCGGAGGTCTACGACCTGATTTTCACGGAAGGCGAGCCGGATAACTTGTGGCCGGTGGAGTTGGAGGAGAAGGATCATTTCCGGCGGAGTTTGTATCTGCTGAACAAGCGGACGGTGCGGCTGCCGATGATGGCGAATTTCGACCAGCCGGATGCGATGACGTCGTGCCCGGTGAGGCCGGTGAGCACGCATGCGCTGCAGGCGCTGTCGCTGTTGAACAGTGACACGATGCGCGGGGCGGGGCGGCAGTTGGCGGCGCGGCTGGAGAAGGAGTGCGGCGGCGATGCGGCGTGCCGGGTGAGGCGGGCGTATGTGCTGGCGCTGGCGCGCGAGCCGGAGGCGGCGGAGTTGGAGGAGGCGCGGGCGTTTGTTGGCGGCGGCGGGGCGTGGGAAGATTTCGCGCTGGCGATGGTGAACCGGAATGAGTTTGTGTATGTGCCGTAAGGGGGCGTAGCGATGGACAAGGGTTGCGGACGGAACACGACGCGGCGGGATGTTTTGCGCACGGCGGCGCATGGTTTCGGAGCGATTGCTCTTGAATCGCTGCTGGCGCGGGAGGGCTTCGCGGCAACGAAGGGGAATCCGCTGGCGGCCAAGCCGGCGCATCTGCCGTCGAAGGTAAAGTCGGTGATCTTCCTGTTCATGGTGGGAGCGCCGAGCCAGATTGACACGTTTGACCCGAAGCCGGAGCTGCAGAAGTTTCAGGGGCAGCGGCTGCCGGAGAGCTTTGGGAAGATTGTGAGCCAGTTCACCGACGGTTCGACGCCGATTCTGGCCTCGCCGTGGGAGTTCAAACAACACGGGCAGAGCGGGGCGTGGGTGAGCACGCTGATGCCGCACCTGGCCAAGCGCGTGGACGACATCTGCTTCGTGCGGAACTTCTTTACGGAAAGCGTCGTGCATGCTCCGGCGATGTACCAGGTGATGTCGGGGCGCATCCTGATGGGCTATCCGAGCGTGGGTTCGTGGGTGACGTACGGGCTGGGTTCATTGAGTGAGAACCTGCCGGCGTATGTGGTGATGCCGCAACCGGAGGGGACGCCGGAGGGCGGGACGCCGATGTGGGGTTCGGGCTTCTTGCCGGCGGTGTATCAGGGGAATTTGTTCCGTCCGGGGGCGAATCCGATTCTGCATTTGAAGTCGCCCGAGGGCGTGACGGTGGAGCGGCAGCGGCGGACACTCGATCTGCTGCAGAAGATGAACGAGCACGACGCACCGCAAGAGGACGAGGAGATGGCGGCGCGGATTGCGAGCTATGAGCTGGCGTTCCGCATGCAGGCCCATGCACCGGAGGCGGTGGATCTGACCAAGGAGAGCCCGGCGACGCGGAAGATGTATGGACTGGAGGACAAGCGGACGGCGGAGTTTGGCACGCGCTGTTTGCTGGCGCGGCGGTTGGTGGAGCGCGGTGTGCGGTTCGTGCAGTTGTATTCGGGCGGCGGCCCGGTGAGCATTCAGTGGGATGCGCACAGCCACATTGTGGAGAACCACGAGAAGATGTGCGGGCTGACGGACCAGCCGATTGCGGCGCTGCTCGAGGATTTGAAGTCGCGCGGGTTGCTCGATTCGACGCTGGTGATTTGGGGGAGCGAGTTCGGGCGGCTGCCGATGTCGCAGAGCGGGAACGGGCGCGACCACAATCCGCACGGGTTCACGATGTGGTTCGCGGGCGGCGGCGTGAAGGGCGGGCAGACGATCGGGGCAACCGATGAGTTCGGGCTGCGGGCGATCGACGGCTATCACATGCGCGATTTCCACGCGACCATCTTGCAGGCCTGCGGACTGGAGCAGAACCGGCTGTGGTATCTGCACAACGGGCGGCAGGAGAAGCTCACCGATTTTGGCGGCAAAGTGATCCAACAGGTGTTCGGGTAAACGGCGATGCTGGCGCTGCTGCTGCTGGCTTCGACGACGTTGACGGGGGAGATGTGGGAGCGGGCGCGCCCCGTGCATGAGAAGACGCTGGAGCATCCGTTCTTGCAGGGGCTCACCGACGGGAGCCTGCCGAGAGACAAATTTCAGTTCTATTTGGAGCAGGACGCGGAGTATCTGCGGGTGTTCGGGCAGGCTCTGAGCGTGCTGGCGTCGAAGGCGCCGCGCGAGGAGTGGGCGCGGACGCTGAACCGGCATGCGGTGGATGCAATCGAGGTGGAGCGCGCGTTACATGAAACCATCCTGGGGAAGTTCGGCGTCCAACGGAGTGGCGCGGTGCGCGCCGTGATGGCTCCGACGAACGCGGCCTACACGAATCACCTGCTGGTGACGGTGGAGCGCGGGACGTTTGCCGAGGGCCTGGCGGCGATGCTGCCGTGTTACTGGATTTATTGGGAAGTGGGCAAGGTGTTGGAGAAACGGGGCTCGAAGAACCGCGAGTACCAGCAGTGGATCGATCAGTATGCGAGCGCGGAGTATGGCAAGACGGTGCGTGAGGTGCTGGCGATGATGGACGCGATGGCGGGCGAGATGACGGCGGCGCAGCGGGAGCGTTGCGTGGCGTTGTTTACGCTGGGGGCGCGGTATGAGTGGATGTTCTGGGACATGGCGTGGAGGAAGGAAGAGTGGCCGCCGCGATGAAGTGGATGAGCGGGTTGGCGCTGGCGACGGCGATGGGCTTGGCGCTGTTGGCCCAGGAGCCGGAGGCGGAGGGTCCGCCGAAGCTGAAGCGGGGGGTGCCGAAGCAGGGGGCGGGTGAGCAGAGCACGACGGCGCGGCCGGAGATGACGCCGTCGACGGGGCCGGCGGTGTACAAGGAAATCGTGACCGACGCCGAGGGGCGGGTGGTGGAGGAGAAAGCGGGAGCGGCGGGTCCGAAATTGGACCCGGTGATTGAGAAGGCGCGCCAGGTGGCGTTTGACTGGGTGGATTCGCTGCCGAACTTCTTCTGCCAGCAGATCACCTACCGCTTCCAGAGCGACACGAAGCCGGCGGACTTCAAGATGAAGGACCGGGTGACGGCGGAGCTGGCGCATGAGGGAGCGAAGGACGAGTTCCGGAATTTGGAGATCAACGGGAAGAAGTTGAAGAAGGGCTCGCCCGAGGAGTCGGGCACGTGGAGCGTGGGCGAGTTTGGTTCGATGGCGGCGGATGTGTTGAATCCGGCGTCGGGGACGAAGTTTGAGAAGCGGGGTTCGGAGACGGTGGGGTCGCGGATGGCGAAGTGGTACGACTACACGGTGGAGCAGGCGAATTCGCATTGGAAGGTGACGTTCGAGGGGCAGACGATCTATCCGGCATACAAGGGCTCGATTTGGATTGACGAGGAGACGCACCGGGTGTTGCGGCTGGAGATGCAGGGGCGGCTGTTGCCGGCGGACTATCCGATGGACAAGGTAGAGATGATGGTGGAGTACGGGAAGGTGAAGATCGGGCAGCGGGAGCATTTGATGCCGGTGAAGAGCGGGAGCCTGGGGTGCAAGCGGGGGACGCTGATTTGCGTGAACAACCAGACGGAGTATCGGAACTACCGGCAGTTTGCGAGCGAATCGACGATCATGACGACGGAGTCGACGGTGACGTTTGAGGGGACGGAGGAGGAGGGGAAGAAGGCGGGGGAGGAGGAGAAGAAGGGGAAGGGGAAGAAGTAGGGGGGCGGTTAGAGAGGACGGATCAGGGATTCGACCGTGAGTCCTGATTCGTGCAGGATTTGGCGCAGGGTCCCCGGGCGAAGCGAAGGGTGGTCGGGGATCGAGACACGCGCGGGCGGGTGATTGCGCTTCAGAAACATGTGGCTGCCGCGCTGGCGGAGGAACTCGAAGCCGGCGCGTTCGAGTGCCCGGCGGAGGTCGCGACCCGACAGGCCTCTGGGCAGTTTCACTGGTACGGGCCGGCTTGGACCTCGACGAGTTCGCGCTGGTCCTCAACTGGTAGAGGCTCCCCGTTGGCGAGCATGTCTTCGATGAATAGATCCATGGCTTCGCGGATGTTGGTGAGAGCCTCTTCGCGAGAATCGCCCTGGGAGACACATCCGGGCAGCATGGGCACAGTGGCGACGAAACCGCCGTCGGACTCGCGTTCCAGCATGACGGTGTACTTCATGTGGGCAGGGTAGCACGGACGGGAGGAGTCAGGATTCGGATTGGTCCCGGATAGATTTCACGAAATCTACGGCGCGCCTGCTCAGGACGAAATCGCTGGCGATCGGACCTAGGTCATTGTTGTTGCTCGGCTGATCGAGCCTTCGAAGCAGGCCAAGGCTTGACAGCTTGTCGCATACACTGTCAACGTCGGCAACCCCGAGTGAGCGCCACCTCCCGGCCAGCCACGCAGTCCTTGCCTGGTGTACGGACTGGGTGTGGGTTCCTGAAATAGCCCGTCCTTGAACGCGGACCGCCTCGCGCAACACCGTGACATCCGCATCATCGAGCAAGGTGGCGATTCGCATCATCTCCTCGACATGGTCAGCAGTGGGTGAGGGGAAAGCGAGAACGGCCCCAGAAAGTATCTCCGCAATTCGCTTTACGCGGGACCGCGATCGTGTCTGCCTCGCCTTCCGGTCCCCTTCAACCAGGAGTTCGAGCCATTCCGTCCGGAGGAATGCCTGGTGTTCCTCGCTCTTGAGGTAATCTCGGTGTTCCTCGCTCAGTTTTGAGACCATTTTTCTCAACTATCGAAGCTCGGAGATGACGACATTGACTAAGATCTCCGAGTTTTCCAATGCCCTTTGGTCGGTGGCTTGCCGGATACCTTCCGCGATAGACACAACCGCTGGAAACGGATTTCCGGTCACCACAGAGGTTACTAAGTCTACAATCGCCTTTATGAAAGGGGAGGCCGCAATCAACCCGGATAGCCCAGGATCTTTTTGACGAGCCTCGTGCTCTCGAATAGTCAACTCTTGGTCTAATGGGTCATCAATAGCCATGCTGGTCTCAGTTAGCCAGGCAACCTGCCGATTAGGCCAAGTTCAGCCTTGACCTTGGCGAGGGGAATTCGCTTTTCTTTGCGGCGGGAGCGGGAGACGAGGATGTCCTGGATGTCTCCCCAGAGGGCGGCATGCTTTTTGAGGTCGATGACGGCGGCGGTTTTGCGGCCTTTTTCGTCGGTGATGTACTGGATGCCGGTCATGGTGGGAGGACGCCTTCTGAACCTGCACTCAGAATACCGCAGGGCTGGCGTGGGGCCGCCGTGGGGCCAAACTCGCGCTGCCGTTCTCCCTCGCCATGCCCTACACTGGTTAACCGGATGAGCGTAGGCATACAACATCTCCACACCTACTTTCTCTTCCCGTTTTCGATCGACAAGCAGGCGGTGTCGCAGGATCACCCGGAGGTGTTCGGCAAGTACCACTACTGGATCGATGCGCTGGATGAGTGGCTGATGGTGCATCAGAGCGCGGGGTGCAGCGGGATCACGGACAAGCTGGGGACGTGGCGGCGGACGGCGTACACGCGGTTCGACATGGATGCGCAGGCCTACCAGGACATGGTGTTTTTCCATCCCTACGTGCGGCGGGTGTTTTTCGATGCAAGGGATGAGAACCCGGACAACGACGACACGGAATCGCTGCTGCGGTGCTACACGATGCGGCCGCCTGCGGGGTCGCGGCTGTACTTTGAGGCGGGCGATGGGAAGGGGCGGTCAGCGAAGTGCGAGGCGACGGACCTGCGGCTGTTCCTGATGGCCAACGGCATTGGGATTCTGTCGATCGGGGTGGAGGGATTCGACCTGACGGCGAAGGAAGCGCTGTGGATCAACGAGGCCATGCGCAAGGTGTATCCGTCGAGCGGGCGGCAGGTGCGGGAGTCGCGGGTGCCGAACCGGGCGGCGTTCACGCTGGAGACCAATGGCGTTTCGGTGACGCTGGCGGAGGAGACGTTTCAGACGGGGGAGATGCACGGGTTTCTGCCGCCGTTGTCGCGATTGATCACGTCGCTGCTTTACTTCGCCGATTACGAGGAGCAGGAGTTGGAGCCGGTGTTGGATGAGCGGATGATCGTGTACACGTATTGCGCGATCGATCCCAAGTCAGTGCCGGAGGATTTCATTGAGACGCGCGATTACCAGGTGTTCCTGAGCCGGCTGCTCTACGTGGACCGCTATGGCGAGGATTACCGCTACGACGAGGCCTTCACGCGGCAGCAGATGACGCGGCAGCTCTACCGGCGGTGGAGCCACCAGGGGACGTATTACGGGTTCACGAGCTATTCGAACGTGACGTGCACGGTGGGGGCGTTCGATTGCGATGAGCACGAACTGCGCGAGGGCTTCCTGGTTCACCGCATGTTCAACACGCGGTATTACCTGATGGCGATGGTGGCGCTGTTTTACCGGGCGACGCTGCTTGATTTCGCCGAACGGACGGCGCTGGTGTCGCGGCAGTTGTTCAAGGACATGGAGGACGGACGCCTGGCGACGGAGAACGTGCGGCTGACGGCGGACCTGCGGGCGGAGTTCCTGCATTTTTCCAACTACTGGTATTTCGAGGAGCTGGCGAATAAGGACGAGGAGATTGAGCACTTCACGCTACATAGCCGGGAGTACCGCGTGGAGCAGATGAAGAAGGAGATCGAGGAAGAGATCGACAAGCTGAACGAGAGCCTGCACAACCACTACCAGTTCCGGAACACGGAAGCGGTGAACCGGTTGGCGATGCTGAGCTTGATTCTGGGCGCGGGGGCGGTGGCGACGGGGTTCTTTGGGATGAACTTCCAGGGGCAGTTTGAGCAGTGGTTCTTTCTGCCGGCGGCGGGGGGCGGGCTGCTGCACAACGGGGCGATCGCGGCGGTGGCGCTGCTGGGGTTGGGGGCGATCGGGTTTGGGGCGTTCATGATTGTGTCGAACTGGGGGGATTACCGGGAGTCGCTGTTGCCGCGGTGGTGGCTGCAGCGGGGGCTGGCGACGCAGCGCAGTTTGCGGCGGGGCGGGCCGGGGGTGTTGCCGCCGCCGAAGGGGTGAGGGTGGGCGTGAGCCGGACGGAGGTGAGTCCGCGCGTGATTGGGTGACCGCCTTCGCGCGGAGATCCCCTATGACACGAGTGAAAAGAATTGTGATTGCTCTTGCCCTGCCCTTGCTGGCGCAAGCCGCCGGGGCGGAGGCGGATTGGAACCGCGTGGAACGGCTGCGGCCGGGGCAGAACATTGAGGTTGTCGATGACAAGATGCGAACGCACCGTGGGGAGTTTGGCGCGGCGGGGGCGGAGGAGTTGTCGCTGCAGACGGCGAACGGTCCGCTGGTTGTGAAGCGCGAGGCGGTGATGCGGGTGACGGTGCGGGAAAATTCAAAGCGGACGCGGAATGCGTTGATTGGGGCGGCCGTTGGCGGCGGGGTGGGTTTGGTGGTGGGGGCGACTGTGGACAAGCGGTTTTCCAACGAAGGCGGGGCGGGCGTGGGGTATGCCATCAGCGCGCCGCTGGGGGCGGGGCTGGGCGCGGCGCTGGGAGCGGCCTCGCATGGGTTTGAGACCGTTTACCGGGCCGAGCGGACCGCCGGAGGCAGGAAGTAGCCCACTGGCGGGCGGAAACGTAGTAGTCTCTACCGAGGGCGTCCTGTTCTGGGACGGGGCGTCCGCAATCCGATGAATCGCGGAGAGGCTATGAAGATTTTTCTATTTACACTCAGCATGACGGTGGCGAGCGGGACGGTGGCTTTCGGGCAGCAGGCGCAACAGCAGCGCGCGCCGATGACCTTCTTTTTGACCAGCGTGGGCATGGGCAACGGGGCCAACCTGGGGGGCCTGGAAGGGGCCGATGCGCATTGCCAGAAACTGGCGGCGGCGGCGGGAGCGGGCGACCGCACGTGGCGCGCCTACCTGAGCACGCAGGCAGCTGACGGTAAGCCAGCGGTGAATGCGCGCGACCGGATCGGCAACGGTCCGTGGCACAACTCCCGTGGGACGATGGTGGCGCGCGACCAGGCGCACCTGCACGGCGACACGCTGGAGTTGGCGCGGCTGGGCAACCTGATTACGAAGAACAACGGCGTGAATGAGAAGGGCGAGTTGGTGAACGGCGTGGGCGATAAGCCGAACATGCACGACATTCTCACCGGTTCGACGCCGGACGGCCGCGCCTATACCGACAGCGCCGACCACACGTGCAAGAACTGGACCAGCGGCGGTGAGGGTACGGTGCAGCTGGGCCATCATGACCGCAATGGCGGCGGGATTTCGTGGAACTCGACGCATCCGTCGCGCGGCTGCAGCCAGGAGAACCTGGTGGCCACGGGCGGGGCGGGGTTGTTCTACTGCTTCTCGCCGGGACGGTAGGGCGGCCGGTAAGCGGCTTGGCGGAGGGCGGCGGTGAGCGATCGCCGCCCGTTCGCATCAGCCCCAGAGGTCAGGCGTGGAAACGGGGACGCCCTGCAACTTCAGATAGTAAAAGAGCTGGCTCTTGTGGCGGTCGAGGTGGCGCACCATCCGCAGGAAGTGGTAGCCGAGGGGATGGACATCACTGGGCTTCCAGGGCGAGGCCAAGGTGCGAGTGGAGAGGTCGTGGTCGCCGGCCATGCCGATCATTTTGAGGACGAGTTCTTTGTCGTCAGCCAGGAGTCGGCGGGCCTCGGCGACGCTGGCGGCCGAGGGGAGAGAGGCGGCCGGTGGAAGGCGTTCACTGTCGGTCAGGCCGTCGAATGTCTTGCCTGGTGACAGGCCCCAGTCTCCGGTGAGGAAGGCCTGGCAAGCGGCGCCGCAAGCGTTGGACAAGTGGTGGAGCAACTGGCCGGTGGTCATCCAATTGTCACCTCCGGGCGGCTTCCAGGAGAGCGCGTCCTCAGGCACTTTCGCCATGAGGCCGTCGGTCGTGGAGTAGTTGATCTCGATCTCCGAAACGAGCAACTGGGTCCAATTCACTGTAGGGCTCCTAGTAGAGGAGGTCCCGGCTGGTGTGAACAGAATAGCCGTGAACGGTGGCGAGAGGCAAGACGATTCGGACGGAGATGGGGTGTAATCCGCGAAGCGCCAGGAGGAGGGGTGGGCAGTAAAGAAATACCCGGCCACCCCACGCGGGGAGGGCCGGGTCAAGGTGGTTCTGCTGTGCCAGGGAAGGCCGGTTACGGTTTAGCGGCGGCCGGGGGCTTGGCGGCGGCGGGCTTGGGGGCGGGCGTGGCGGCCGGTTTGGGCGCGGGCGGCAGGCTGGCGGGTGAGTTCTTGTCGTAGAGGTCGACGATCTCCTTGGTGATTTCGACGCCGTTGGCGGCGAACAGGACCGGGGTTTGGGGGGAGCTGACGTCGAGGATGAGGGAGTAGGCGTTATCGCGGGCGTACTTGTCGATGACGACCATCAGTTTGCCGCCGAGGTCGTTGAGGAGCTTGTTCTGCTCCTGTTCGAATTCGGCCTGGGCGTCTTCGCTGGCGCGCTGGAGTTCCTTGGTTTTCTGGTCGATGTCGCGGGTGATCTGGGTGCGCTTGGCCTCGGCCATGGTGTTGGAGCCCTTGGCGAGTTCCTGTTGAAGGGCGGCAATGGAGCCCTGCATGGCTTCCAACTGCTTCTTTTTGGGGTCGAACTTGGTCTGCAGTTCGCCGGCGGCCTTCTGGCCGTCCTTGGTGGCGATGATGGCCTGCTGAATGTTGATGATGCCCACCTTGGACGGCGATTGGGCAGAGGCAAGGGTGGCGGCGCCGGCCACAAGGACGGCGAGAAGCGCTTTATTCACGGTGGAAACTCCTGGGAAAGTGACTGGTCCTAGCATAGCGAATGAGGCCGGGTTGGGGAAATTGGCGACTCGTTAAAAGGTTCGACTGATGGTGAAGCGGAAGGTTTTGCGCCGTTCAAAGAACGGGTAGGCCTGCCCGGAGTACCGGAGTGATTCAAGAAACGTCGCGTTGTTGGGGAAGTAGCCGCGGTCAGCGACGATGGGCGGAACCAGCACCTCGCGCACGATCATGGGGTTGTAGGCCCAGTACAGCCGGAACGGCGCGTTCACGACGGGCATCATGATCTGCAACTCAAGACCGGTGGAACTGCGGACGGCCTGCGTCGCTTTGGCGATCACGGCGCGTCCATCGAAGCCGGCTTGCGGGAAGGTGCCGTTGAGCTCGGCCGTACGTCCCGGATTGAGGCGCAACTGGCCGGGCAGGGAAAGGCGGTTCACGCCGGCATCGAAGAAGGCGGCCAGCGTGACGGGCCCGGCGATGGGAATGCGGTATTCGAAGTTGCCCACGCCCTGCGTGTCGCCGCCGGGGAAGATGAGCTGGTAGACGGGAATCTGTTGGGTGACCGCGGCGAACTGTTCAGAACCGTCGACGATGATCTTCTGCGTACGGGCTGAACCGTCGGCGTTGAGCACGGGCACATTGGCCGCGCTGGGAATGTAGGCAACCGGCGAGATGCCCCAAATATCGAAGCCGCGGACGTCGTTTTCGCCGCCCATGTAGAAACGGTTAAAGGGCGGGGCGGTCTGGCCGGAGTAACCGGTGACGAAACGGCCGAGGAGGTGGAAGCCGATGACGTGGCCCTTCTTGAAGCCGGCGCGGAACATCTTGAAGTCGACGGAAGGTTCGATCATCTTCACGTTGCCGCCGAGGCCGGCGAACTGGGTGGAGATGAAGAGGCTCTTGCCGCGCGAGGGGGTGATGGGGTGGTCGACCGTGTTGTAGGTGTAGGAGGGGACGATGGCGCTGGTGCGGATGCCGGTGAGAGAGTTCTGACCGTCGAGGCCCTGGAAGTTGATGTACTCGAAGTATTGCTTGGAGGCGGTGGAGAGGGTGGTGATGTTCTGGACGCCGTAGCTGTAGGTGAGTGAGACGCGGCCGAAGAGTGAGCTCGACTTGAACATGCGGAACGGCGTGGACACGCTGGTGGTGGCGCCGTAGCCGTTGGAGACGTAATTGAGCAGGTTTTCCTGTCCGAGCTGTTGATAGAGGGGCAGCAGGTTGCGGCCGGTGAGCAGGGAGACTTCACGGCCCTGGTCGTAGTTGAAGCGCTGGGTGTAGACGGTGAAGCCGAGCTGGATGGGACGGTCAAACAGGTAGGGCTCGGTGAAGCCGACGGTGGCGTTGCGGATGCGGTCGCCGAACTGGGCGTCGAGGGAGAGGGTTTCGCCGAGGCCGAGGAAGTTGTTGGTGGCGTAGCCGAAGCCGATGAAGGAGCCGGCGATGCCGGAGACGCCGCCGTTTAACTGGACGCTGTTCTTGCCGCGTTCCTTCACCTTGAGGGTGATGTCGACGGTATTGGTTTTGGTGTCGCGCTTGATGTCGGCGGCTTCGTTTTCCTTGAGCACCTCGAAGTAGCCGAGCTGGTTCAAGCGGAGGATGGAGAGTTCCCAATACTGGTTGTTGAAGACCTGGCCTTCGTCGATGAGGATTTCGCGGCGGATGACCTTGTCGCGGGTGGTGGTGTTGCCGGAGAAGTCGATGCGGCGGACGAAGAACTGTTTGCCTTCGTCGACGTTGAGGGTGAGGTCGATTTTATCGGAGTTGGGGATGACGTCGAAGCCGGGTTCGGGGACGAAGTCGATGTAGCCGAACTGGCCGTAGAGCTTGCGCAGGCTTTCCAGGCCCTTGCGCAACTTGGCGGTGGAAAAGACGTCGCCTTCGTTCATATTGAAGACGGGGCCCATGAGCGTTTCCGGGGTGCGGAAAAGTTTGACGCCGGCGAAGTTGATCTTATTCAGCTTGTACTGGCGGCCCTCTTCGATGTTGACCTTGACGGTGGCGCGCTTGCCGGGCTTGTTGGGGTAGAACAGCGGGAAGCGGAACTTGCCGCCGCCGACGTCGTTGATGGTGACCTCGTGATCGAGGGCGCGGGCGGTGAAGTAGCCACGCTCCTGGTAGAAGTTGCGGAGCATGTCCTTATCCATTTCGAGCTTGGTGGAGTCAAAGGACTTGGCGAAGAGGTTTTCAAACAGGATGGAGCGCGGGATGCCGATGGGGCGCAGGGCGCGCATGGAGCGGATGGCGACGCGATCGCTGAACACCTGATTGCCGGCGATGTCGATGGTGCCGACCTTGACCTTGGGGCCCTCCTGCACCTTGAAGTTGACTTCGAGGGAGCTGGGGGGAATCTGGCGCAATTCCGGTTCGACGGTGGCAAACTGGCGGCCTCGCTCAGAGAGGTATTCCTTGAGCACGACGGCGGCGCGCTGGATGGTGTTGGGGTCGTATTGCGTTTCGACGGTGAGGCCGACGCGGCGTTCCTTAAAGCGGTCGAGGATCTCCGAGACGGTGATCGACTTCATGCCGTCGTACTTGATGGAGCGGACCATGCGGCGCTCCGAGACGCGGAAGCGGATGATCCAGCCGGTGCGGCCGGGTTCTTTTTCAAGGGCGATGTCGTCGAAACGGCGGGTGTTCCAGAGGGCGAGGAAGTCGCGGTGGAGGGCTTCGTTGTCGAGTTTGTCACCCTTCTTGGTAAAGATGAGGGCGCGGAGAGTGTCCTGGGGGACGCGGCGGGCGCCGCGGAATTCGATGGATTCGACGACGTCTTCTAGCTTTTCAGCGGCGGGAGGAGCGTCGGCGGGCTTAGGAGCTTCGAAAGGAGAACCGGGCTTGGGGGCTTGCGGTTGTGGCGCCTGGGGCTTGGGAGCGTCGGCGGGAGCAGTGGGGACGGACTCAAACGGATTCTGCGATTTGGGCGCAGGGGTCGGCTGTTGAGCCTGGGCGAAAGCGGAGAGGGTGAGCAGAAAGGCCGCCGTGGATAGGAGTAGACACAGACGGATCGCGCTCAGGCAGTGGCGCCTGCAAAACAACATTTACCGATAGTTCCTTTCCACTCTGCGCCTCGTCTAGGGACGTCAGGAAACGTCTCCCGGTTTCGGTGGATTTCATCCCCCCGATCCGGGGAAACACTCAGGCGGCGGGATCAAACTTCCTATTGTAGCGGATACAATCAGGACTTGGCGGACCCCGGACAGCATTAGACAGGCTACCGCAAAAAATGAGTCCTCCGGCGGGCGCAGGTGGTCATCTGGTGTAAACTTTAAGATTTTGCGGGGCATGGTGCGCCCGCCAGAGGGCGGCGTGCGGATGCACGAAGCTCAAGGAGAACGAATGACGGCCCAAGTGGCAATCACGGGAATCGGCGCTGTGTCGCCCAATGGAGTTGGCCGCGAGGTGTTCTGGCGCAACTGCCTGGAGGGCGTTTCCGGTGTGCGGAACATCAGCCGGTTCAACACCGACGGTTTTATGGTGAAGATCGCCGGCGAGGTGAACGATCTGAACCTGGAGGAGTGGGTGGAGCCGCGGGACCGTCCTCACGTGCCGCGGGCGGTGCCGTTGGCGCGGGCGGCGGTGGCCGAGGCGCTGATCGACGCGGGGTTGGAGCCGGCGAAAATGAACCGCGACGAGTTGCGCGAGATCGGCGTGTCGTGCGGTTCGGGCGGGGCGGCGCAGGAGTTCAGCGAAGAGCAGTACAGGCTGTGGTACGAAGGCAAAGTGAAGCAGTGCAGCGTGTACGTGATTCCGAGCTCAACGCCGGGCACGATGGCGAGCGAGATCTCGATGCACTTCGGTTTCCGCGGCTACAGCCACCTGATCTCAAACGGCTGCACGTCGTCGACCGACGCCATCGGCTATGCCTACCGCGCGATCAAGCACGGCGTGATGGACACGATGATCGCCGGCGGCACCGACGCTCCGATTGCGCCGCTGATTGTGCGCGGCTTCCAGTTCATGCGGATCATGACGCAGCGTTGGAATGAGGCGCCGCACAAGGGTTCGCGGCCGTTTTCCAAGGACCGCGACGGGTTTGTGCTCAGCGAGGGGGCGTGGTTCTTCGTGCTGGAAAACGAAGAGAAGGCGCGGGCGCGCGGGGCGAAGATCTACGGCCGCATTGAAGGCTATGGGGCCACGTGCGAAGCGTTTCACCGTGTGCGGCTGGAGGAGTCAGGCGAGGAGCCGGCGCGGGCGATGCATCTGGCGCTGAAGGAAGCCGGGTTGGAGACCAAGCAGGTGGACTACATCCAGTACCACGGCACGTCGACCGAGCTGAACGACCGCATTGAGACTAAGGCGGTGCAGATCGCCTTTGGCGATCATGCGGAGAAGCTGCCGGGTTCGAGCGTGAAGAGCATCATCGGCCATCCGCAGGGCGCGTGCGGCGCGGCGGGCATGGCGACCGTGCTGCTGGCGATGCGCGACGGCAAGGTGCATCCGACGATCAACCTGGACGAGCAGGCGCCGGAGTGCCCGCTGGATTACATCGCCAACACGGCGCGGCCGCTGCAGATTGAGCACGCCGTGGCCAATTGCATTGCGTTTGGGAGCAAGAACTCGGCGCTGGTGTTGGGGCGGGCGTAGGGGCGGCGCGGTCGAGATTAGACGCTGGCGATCAGGCCTGCGAGCAGGGCCGTGCGGTCGGCGATGCGATCGATGAGAATGCTCTCGTGGGGGGCGTGCGCGCCTTCGCCTACGGAACCTAATCCATCCAGCGTGGGGATGCCGAGGGCGGCGGTGAAGTTGCCGTCGGAGCCCCCGCCGGTGGAGGACTCCTCGGCCTTGATCCCCAATTGATGAGCCAGCACGATGGCGAGTTTGGCCAGACGGGCGACGCCGGCGGAGCGCTCCATGGGTGGACGGTTGAGTCCGCCTTCGAGGAAGAGGCGGCAGCGTTTGTCGGCGGGCTTCAGTTTGCGGAACTTCGTTTCGAGAGCGGCGAAGTCCTTGAGGCGGGGCACGCGGATGTCGATCTCGGCGGTGGCCTCGGGGGCGATGATATTGGAGCGCGAGCCGCCGCGGACGACGCCGACGTTGACGGTGACGCCGCGCTTCAGATTGGTGAAACCGGAGATGGTTTCGACCTGGCGCGAGAGTTCGAGGATGGCGCTGGCGCCGGCGGCAAAGTCGACGCCGGAGTGGGCGGCGACGCCTTCCACGCGCAGACCGTAGCGGCCGATGCCTTTGCGGGCTGTTTTCAATTTGCCGGCAAGCCCGGTGCCGGGTTCGAGAACCAGAACGGCATCGCTGGCGCGGGCGGTCTTCTCGGTGAGTTCGCGCGAGGCGGGGCTGCCGATCTCTTCGTCGCAGTTGATCTGGAGCAGGAGTTTCTTCTCGACAGGAATGTCGAGTTCGCGCAGGATGCGGGCGGCGAAGATGAGCTGGGCCATGCCGCCCTTCATGTCGAGCACGCCGGGTCCCCAGAGGCGGCCCTTCTCCTCGCGCCAGGGCATGGTCTTCAGCGTGCCCAGGGGCCAGACGGTGTCGCTGTGGCCGAGGGCGAGGATCTGTCCGGTTTTGCGCTTCGGACCGGGGAGTTGGAATTCCACCTGGAGGTGGCGGCCGTAGCGTCCGGCGGGGATCGTCTTCACCTTAGCCAGCCCGGCCACCTGTTCCGCAAAGAGGTCATTGAAGCGGATGATGTCGGGGGCGGATTCGCTCGGCGACTCGCACTGGACGAGTTCCTTGAGCATGGCTATCTGTTCGCGCTGGGTGACGCGGGCGGCGGCGAGCAGGCTTCGGATCGCGGTGGTTTCCATTCAGACGCTATAATAGCGGCTTCATCTCACATGGCTGAACTTGACATCATGGCGATCCGCGGCTTGCTGCCGCACCGCTACCCGTTTCTGCTGGTGGACCGCGTGCTGGACATCGGCGATGACTACATCACGGCGATCAAGAACGTGACGGCCAACGAGCCGCACTTCACGGGGCATTTCCCCGATTATCCGATCATGCCGGGCGTGCTGATCATCGAAGCGATGGCACAGACGGCGGGCGTGCTGGTGTTGGGCAAGATTGAAGACCGCGCCAACAAGCACGTGTTCTTGGCCGGCGTGGACGAGGCGCGGTTCCGGCGTCCGGTGGTGCCGGGCGACCAGTTGCGGATTGAGATCAAGGTGGTCCACGGGCGGCCGACGCGCATCAAGGCGCAGGGCAAGGCGTTCGTGGGAGACCAGTGCGTGGCCGAGGCCATGCTGGTATGCGTGCTGCAGGACAAAGGCGGGGCTGCGCAGGCCTAGCGCGAGGCGGGGCGTTCGATGCCCATCCATCCCACAGCGATCATCGACGAGCAGGCGCGCATTCACCCGGAGGCCGACATCGGGCCGTTCTGCGTAGTGCAGGGCGAGGTGACCATCGGAGCGCGGACGCGGCTGATGGCGCACGCGTACCTGGAAGGCCCGCTTTCAGTGGGCGAGGACAACACATTCTTTCCCTACTGCTCGATTGGGGCGGCGCCGCAGGACATGAAGTTCAAAGGCGAGCGGAGCGAGACGCGCATCGGCAACGGGAACCGGTTTCGCGAGTTCGTGACGGTGCATCGCGGCACCGAGGGCGGCGGGTTGGTAACGTCGCTCGGCGACGACAACCTGCTGCTGGCCTACACGCACGTGGCGCACGATTGCATCGTGGGCAGCCATAACATCCTTTCCAACGGCGTGACGCTGGGCGGGCACGTGGTGGTGGGCGATTGGGTGGTGTTGAGCGGGTTGAGCGCGGTGCATCAGTTTTGCCGCATCGGGAGCCACGCGATTGTCGGCGGCGGGAGCATCATCACGCAGGATGTGGCGCCGTACTCAATGACGGTGGCCCCGCGCGAGGCCAAGCTGTTCGGGGCGAACAAGGTGGGCCTGCAGCGGCGAGGATTCGGTGAGGAGACGGTGAACGCGCTGCACAAGGCGTTCCGGCTGTTGGGGTCGAAGACGCTGAACACGACGCAGGCGCTGGAGAAGATCCGCGCCGAGGTGGCGCAGACGCCGGAGGTGGTGGAGGTGCTGGCCTTCATTGAGCGCTCCGAGCGCGGAGTGATCAAGTGAGCGAGGCGGCGAGGCGCTACGCGATTCTCTGCGGCAACGGCCGCTTTCCGATTCTGGCGTTGGAAGAAGCGCGCAAGCTGGGCGACGACGTGGTGGCCATCGGCATTCGCGATGAGGCGTCGAAGGAGATTGAGAGCCTGGCCGGGCGCTGCCATTGGGTGACGATTGCCGAGTTGGGCAAGCTGATCGACATTTGCCACAAAGAAGGCTGCGTCGAGCTGATGATGGCCGGGCAGGTGAAGCACGTATCGATCTTCAGCAGCCTGGCGCCGGACTGGCGACTGGCGCGCGTGCTGTTCAAAGCGGCGACGAAGAGTACGGATTCGCTCATCGGCGGGGTGATTGAAGAACTGGCGCGGGAAAACATCCGCGTGGTGGATTCGACGGCGCTGCTGAAGCCGCTGCTGGCGGGCGAGGGTCCGCTGAGCGGGCGGAAATTGACTTCCGAAGAAGAGGCTGACGTGCGCTACGGGCGGCGGATCGCGGCGGCGCTGAGCGGCTTTGACGTGGGCCAGAGCGCGGCGATTTGTGAGAAAGCCTGCGTGGCTCTGGAGGCGATGGAAGGCACGGACGCGATGCTGCGGCGGGCTGCGGCGTTGACGGGCGGACGGCGGTTGACGCTGGTGAAGGGTTCGCGGCGGCGCAAGCACTTGTTGTTCGATGTGCCGGTGTTGGGGCTGGCAAGCATGGCCGTGCTGCGCGAGACGAATACGACGGCGGTGGCGGTGGACGCCGGGCGCACGCTGCTGCTGGACAAGGACGAGATGCTCGGGCAGGCGCGCGAGGCGCGGATTGCCATTGTCGGGTATCCGCCGGAGGAGTAGTCATGAGTGTTCCGCGCATAGCGGTGGTGGGCTGCGGCGCTTTCGGGCGCAATCATCTGCGCGTGGTGCGCGATTCAGACCGGGCGCAACTGGTGGCCGCCGTGGATAGGGACGCGGCCAAGGCCGAGACCGGCGCGGCGGAGTTTGGCGGCGTGGCGTTGACGGAGATCGCCGCGCTGCGGGGGAAGGCCGACGCGGCCATTGTCGCCGTGCCGACGACGCTGCACGCCGAGGTCGGCTGCGCGTTGATGGAAGCCGGGCTGGACGTGTTGATCGAAAAGCCGATCGCCTCGACGGTGGCCGAAGCCGGACGGTTGGTGGCCACGGCGGCGGCGCACGGGCGCATCTTGCAGGTGGGGCAGTTGGAGCGCTTCAATCCGGCGGTGATGGCGCTGACCCAAGCGGTGCGGGTGCCGCTGTTCTTCGAGGTCCACCGGCTGAGCGTGTTTGCGCCGCGGAGCCTGGATGTGGACGTGGTGCTCGACCTGATGATTCACGACCTGGACATTGTGCTCTCGCTGGTGGGCGAGGAGCCGAACGAGGTGCGGGCGGCGGGGATTCGCATCCTGTCGGAGAAGGTGGACATTGCCAACGTGCGGCTGGCGTTTCCAGGAGGGTGTGTGGCCAACCTGACGGCGAGCCGGGTGTCGACGGAGAAGGTGCGCAAGCTGCGGCTGTTCCAGCCGCACGAGTACATCTCGATCGACTATGCGCGGCAGGATGGGATGGTGACTGCGGTGAGTGAGAAGCGGCAGGTGTCGTTCCGGCCTCTGGCGGCGGTGAAGCGGGAGCCACTGGCGGCGCAGTTGGACGACTTCCTGGATGCGGTGGCGGGGCGCACGGCGCCGCGTGTGGACGGGGTGGCGGCAACGCGGGCGCTGGCGGTGGCGTCTGACATTCTTGTTAAGATTGAGGAGCACGCGCGCATCGTCAATGCCCGACTCCAGGCCAGCGAGCAGCGCTGATTCCCTCATCCTGCTCGAATCCCCCCAACTGGAGCGCCCCCGATGGACCAGTTCGGCCGCCGGGTCGCTCGCCGTGCACCTCGTGTTTCTGGCGGTTTGGCTGTCGATTCCCGAAGCCGGGCCGTACGAACCGGGCCAGCGGGGCGGGTCAACCACGCTACGGCTGACGCCGCTGGTGATGCCGCCGGAGTTGATCAAGCCGCGGGCGCCGGCGCCGGCCAGTGCGGCTGCCGACCTGACGCTGGACAAGCTGATGGCCACCCCCACGCCCAAGCCCCAACCGGCGCCACCCAGCACGGCGCAGGCGCGGCCGCAGGTGAGGATTCCCGTGCCCGGTCCGGCGCCGGCGGCGCAACCTAAGCCGATCGAAGCGCCGAAGATCGAGGTGCGCGATCCGGAGCCATTCGAGGTGGCGTCAAAATTGCCGCCGGGAGTGGGGTCGGCGGCGGCCCCGCCGCAGATTCAGCCGGCTGAGCGGACTCCGGCGGCGCAGCCGCCGAAGCTGGCCTTTGAGAATGTGGGCGGAGCCAGTGGGATGCGGGCGGGCGGCAGCGCGGCGGCGGGGCGGATTCCGGTTGCGCCGAAGAACACGATTGAAGAGGCGGCACGGGCGGCGGCGCGCGGGCGTGGCGGCGGGGGCGTGGTGGTGGGCGACATCGGGGAGGGGCTAGGAGGCGTGGCTCCGTCGTTGGGGCAGCCGACGGGGGCGCCGAAGAACCTCAGTTCGCTGGAACTGATGAGCGACCCGATGGGCGTGGATTTCAAACCGTATCTGATCCGCATACTGGCCACGGTGAAGCGCAACTGGCAGGCGGTGATGCCGGAGAGCGTGCGACTGGGGCGGCAGGGGCGGGTGTTGATTCAGTTTGCGATCGCGCGTGATGGCAATGTGCCGAAGCTGGTGATTGCCGCCGGTTCGGGGGCCGATGCGCTGGACCGTGCGGCGGTGGCCTCGATCAGCGCGTCGAATCCGTTTCCGCCGTTGCCGGGGGAGTTTCAGGGGCAGCAGGTGCGGCTGCAGTTCACCTTTATGTACAACATGCCGACAACGAGATGACGCGCGCACGATTGGTACGGGCGTTGGGGGCGCTAGGGGGGCTGGCGGTGGGAGCGGCCCTTGTCTTGCGAGGGGATGTACGAACCGTAGTGTTGATTTTTCTGGCTGGTTTAGCGGTGAAAAGCTGGATTGCCTACAAGAAAGAGACATTGGAGTAGGGGTGAGTTCCCCTCAGTACGCGTGTGGGAAATGAGGTAATCGGTACCTGGGGTATTAAGGTGAACAGCCGACTTACTTGCCACTAAGGATCTGGTCTAATCAACCGAAGAGAGTAGAAGAGTCAGGCACGGTGACCTGAGGAGACGTACCGAATTGGAACACGCGTTCCGAATCGGGACGCCGAATTGGCACGGCGAGGATCAAACTGGAACCCGGAGGCGGCGCACCGGAGGGTGCCGTTGCAGTGGAGGGTTCTCCGTGAGGTCGGGCCGGCGGCCGCGGGTGGTCTGGGAGGAAACCTCCAACCGGATCAATCCGAGGCACTTACGAGTTGCCGTAAAGGCCGCGAGAGCTTGTCTGACGGTACCGGATGAACGGGCGCGGGGCCATCTCCCGGAGTTGGCGTCCCAATTGCACCTAGGCGTGTGTCAGGTTTCTACCTGAGTACTATCGAAACCGCGAATTTGACCAGGATCTTGCGGTGGGGGTAGCCGGTTCATTCCATCTGGAGGGTTAGCCACAATGCCTGCGAGTCGTGCCGCTGCAATCAGAGTCAGCACAACGTCGAGAATCAGTTCCCGCCGTGGAACCGCCGCCATAGCAGTGAGGCAGGTGGAGGTGGAACCGGTCCAGACGACGAATCGGGACCGCGTCATCCTGGAGCACTTGCCGTTGGTGAAGGCAATTGCCGTGCGTGTGCATGAGAATTTGCCGGTGCATGTAGACCTGGACGACCTGGTGCATGCGGGCATTCTCGGACTGTTTGACGCGGTGAACAAATTCGATCCGGACAAGCAGGTGGCGTTTTCCAGCTATGCCAAGCATCGCATCAAGGGTGCGATTCTGGACAGCCTGCGGCAACTGGATTGGGCCTCGCGCGACTTGCGGCGGCGTCACAAGCAGGTGGAAGCAGCAACGCGCGACCTGGCGGCAACCCTGCAGCGCAACCCGACCGAAGCCGAAGTGGCCGAGAAGATGGGCGTGAAGGAAGAGCGCTGGCGGACGATGATGGTGGACCTGCGCAACGTGGGCCTCATCTCGGCCAGCAGCCGTGTGCAGGAAGGCGACGACCTGCCGGCGCCGGATTTTCCGAGCCGCCCGGAGACGCAGCCCGACGTGATGTGCGTGCGCGAGCAGATGCGCTCAGCGCTCAAGGATGCCATGAAGGTGCTGCCGGAGCGCTACCAGCGCGTGGTTCTGCTCTACTACAGCAACGAGATGACGATGAAGGAAATCGGCGGCGTGTTGGGCATCAATGAAAGCCGCGTGTCGCAGATCCACAAGTCGGCGCTCGAAAAGATGGCCGTTGTGCTCGAACAGAGCGGCATTCGCTCCAGTTCGGCGTTTGCCGAATAACAGGGGCTGCGCGCCCCGTGTTTTCGATTTGCCCACGTTCCCGGGCCACGTTCCCGGTTTGACGGTGAGCCTTACTCGATCGTGATGCTGTAAGGCATCACGCGCAGGTAGGAGCCGTCGCGCATGAGACGCCAATCGAGGCCGGGGGCAACATCGCCCAGCATGCGGCGGGCTTTGGCCTGCACATACTGATCGAGCCAGGCGTCGGGTCCTTCGCTCATTGTCTCCACCGACGTCGAGAAGAACTGCTCGAAGACCGACTTCTTCAGCGGGTAGGCGATCAGTTGGACCTGTTCGGATTCGGCGATCTTGGCTTTCTGCTTCACCAGCGCGATGGCGCGCTCCAGTCCGCCCATCTCGTCGACCAGGCCGTTGGTCTTGGCGGCGGCTCCCATCCAGACGCGTCCGCCGGCAAACGGTTCAACCTCTTCCACCTTCTTCTTCCGTCCAGTGGCGACGCGCCGCAGGAAGGTCCGGTAGATGGCCTGCACGCCTTCGTGGAGCTTGGCGCGTCCGGCTTCGTTGAGCGGGCGCGACGAGGTATCGAGGGCGGCGTTCTTGCCGCGGGTGAGGATCTCGACATGGATGCCGAGCTTCTCGTAGAGCTTTTCCAGGTTCACCTTTCCGAAGATGACGCCGATGGAGCCGGTGATCGTGTTGGGGTAGGCGAGCACGGGGTCGCCGGACATGGCGATGTAGTAGCCGCCCGAGGCAGCCACGTCGGACATGGAGACGACAAGGGGCTTCTTGGCGCTGAGGCGCTTCACCTCGTGCAGAATCTCGTCGCTGGCAATGGCATCGCCGCCCGGTGAGTCGACGCGGAGGATGACGGCGCGGATGCGTGCGTCTTCGGCGGCGTCGCGGAGGAGTTTGGTGAAGTTGGTGGAGTAGATGCCTTCGGAGTCGTCAAAGCCGCCGGGGGCGCTGCCGCGGAGGATGGAGCCGGAGCCGGAGATGACGGCGACGCGGCTCTTGCCGCCAAGGCCGACCGAGGCAGCGGGCACCTTCATATAGTCGCGGTAGCTGAGTCGGGTGAGTTTGTCCTGCTTGAGGCGCTTTTTGAGCTCGTCGAGATACTCGTTGTCGTACATCAGGCCATCGATGAGGCCGGAGGAGACGGCCTGGGGCCCGAGCAGCGGACCATCGTCGACCAGGCGGCGGATGTCGTCGACGGACTTCTTGCGGCCTTCGGCGACGGTGGCAAGGAAGCTCGTGTGGACCTGGTCGAGAATGGCCTCGGTGGTGGCCTTGGTTTCCGGCGAAGGGGCGGATTTGAGGAAAGGGTCGAGGGCGTCTTTGTGCGGGCCGACGTTTTCCACCTCCATCTGCACGCCGATCTTATCGAGGCCCTGTTTGTAGTACATGAGTTCGGCGCGGATGCCCCGGATGAAGAGGACATCCTCGCTGGTCATGTAGATCTTGTCGGCGGCCGTGGCGAGGTAGTATTCGCGCGAGCCGGGATTGCGCAGATAGCAGTAAACGGGCTTGCCGGACTTGCGGAAGTGGAGCAAGGCGCGGCGGATTTCGTCGAGTTTGGCCCAGCCGGCGTCCAGGCCGGCGGGTTCAAGGGCAATGGCGGCCACGCGTTTGTCGGCGGCGGCCTTGCCGAGCAGGTCCCAGACCTCCAGTACGGTGAGGGGCGAGCGGCTTTCGAAAAAGGGCAGCGGAATCTCGGGCTGGGCCACTTCGAGCACCGGTCCCTGGAGCTTGAGCATGAGCGTGGAGCCGGCGGCGATCTCCGGCTTGCGGTCGCCGAGCTTCATCATGGCGAAGCCGACGATGATGAGCGCCAGGCCCGCAAGGAGGAAGCCGGCGATGAGACCGATGAGGAATTTCTTCATGACTTATGCGCCCGCAAGGATCTTGTCGACCCGCTTGCTGACGTCGGCAAGGTAGGTGCGGTCGCCGCCCGAGAGTTCGACCGTGGCCGTGCCGCGGTAGCCAATCTCGGCGAGCGCGGCGTGGATGGCCTTCCAGTCGATTTCGCCTTCGCCTAGGTTGACGAACTCGGCTTCGCGCTTGCGCGTTTCGCGGTTCTGCTGGAACTTGAAGTCCTTGAAGTGGAGCTTCACGATGCGCTTGCCGAGCGTGCGGATCCAGTCCTGGGGGTAGGCGAACAGGACGATGTTGCCGACATCGAAGTAGGCCTTCACCCAGGGGCTCTTGAACTCGTCGACGTAGCGGGCGAATTCGAGCGGCGAGAGGAGGAACTTGTTCCAGACCTCTTCGACGGCGATCACCACTTTGTACTCGGCGGCGAGCGGAATCAGTTCGCGGATGCGGGCCTGGGAGCGCTTGTAGGCTTCAGCGTAGCTGTGATCGGGGCTGACCACAGCGGGCACAAGCAGGACCGTTTCGGCGCCCCAGAGCTTGGCGTTGCCGAGGCTGGTGCGCATGGCCTTCATGCTCTTGGCGACCACTTCGGGGTCATTGGAGTTGAGGGGGAAGCGCCAGTGGTCGCCGTTCATCACGGAGTGGATGGGCAGTTTCGCCTGGTCGGCGGCCTTTTTGATGGCTTCGGCCTCGGCGGGGTCGTCAATCTGGGGGCACTCCATTTGCTCGAAGCCGATCTCCCTGGCCATCTGGAAGCGGTCAAGCAAGGGCATCTGCTTGGGGAGCATGCCGTAGAGGATGCCTTTCTTGATGGGGAGGGTCGCGGCCTGGGCCAGAGGCAGGTTGGAGGCCAATTGCGTGGCCGCGGTGGCGGCAAGGAAGGTGCGCCTGTTCATGTGAGTACCTGGAGCCGATTGTATCGCGCCGGTTGGAAGGCGGCGCTGAAGCTAGAAACCTGGCCCGAAGCCATGCGGGTGGATTCGGCTCGCAAGGGGCTTCGGGCCAGGTCTGGTGACAACTTACGTGGACGGCGGTGCGCTTTTCGCACGGCGGTTCGCGGTGTGCGCTCCGGCGCTCGGGCTAGGCCAGGTTGGGGATCTTGATGATCTTCTTCTGGATGGCGTATTGGACCAGTTGCGCCTTGTTGTGGATGTCGAGCTTGCGCATGAGGTTGAACTTGTGGGCCTCGACAGTCTTCACGCTGAGGTTGAGGTCGCAGGCGATCTCCTTAACGGAGTTGCCTTCTGCGAGCATTTTCAGGACTTCGCGTTCGCGGCCGGTGAGGGTGGCAAAGCGCGGCATGCGGTTGGCGGACTTGATGCGCGAGCGGAAGTCGTCGACCAGTTGCGAGAGCATGCGCGGGCTGAGGTAGCTGCCGCCGCGGAAGGCGTCGCGAATGGCCGAGACGAGCTGATTGGAGGGGCTGTCCTTGAGGACATAACCGCTGGCGCCGACCTCCATGCCCTCGACGAGGTAGTCCTCGTCGTCGTACATGGTGAGAAAGAGGACCTTGGTTTCGGGGCGGTTCTTTTTGATCTGGCGGGTGGCCTCGAAGCTGCTCAGGCCGGGCATGCCGATGTCCATGAGCACGACGTCGGGGCGGGTTTCGTTGGCGCGGTCCACGGAGTCACCGCCGTTGGAGGCCTCGCCCACCACTTCCATGTCGGTTTCGGCCGAGATCAGGGTGCGGATGCCCTGGCGAAACAAGGTGTGGTCATCAGCGAGCAAGATGCGGATTTTAGCCATGGCGTTTTCAAGTCTCCTTCATATGTCCGGTCTAGCCTCGCGGCGCTCCTACGGTCTGAACCGGGGCCGCGGTTACTTGCCAGCCGATGTCGTCCCAACGGTTTCGGCGATTCCACGCCGTGAGTATTCCAACTGCCTGTGTGGACCGAGCAAGAGAGCTTCATCCGGGATGGGAAGCTCCACCTTGATGCGGGTTCCTGATTTATGGCTGCTCCCGGTCGCGCGGGAAGAGGTCGGTTGTTTGCCTTTGGCGCGTTTCACGCGCCGCCGCGAGAAGATGTCGCAGGTGCCGCCGAGCAGGGCCACACGTTCGCGAATGCCGGCCAGGCCGAACGATCCGGTCTTCTGCTGCGCTTCCTGCATGTCAAACCCGATCCCGTCGTCTTCCACGACCAGATGCAGTAGTCCATCGGCGGTCCTTAAGGAAAGGTTTACGGTTTGACACTGAGAATGCTTGGAGATGTTATGGAAACATTCCTGGAGAAGCCTGTAGAGGATCACCTCTGTCTGTTTGGGAAGCGGCTCCATCTTGCCCATTTGCAGCTTGATGCGCCAGGGGTGCATTTCGCGGTAGCGGTTGATGAGCTGGCGGATGGCGGCGGCCAGGCCGAGTTGTTCGAGCACGGCCGGTGAGAGGGCGGCGATGAGGCGGCGGATTTCGAGGATGGTGCGCTCGGTCATCTCGCGGGCCTCGCTGAGCCGCTCCTTGCAATCGCGCATGGAGTCGGGCAGTTGGCCCTCGATCATCTCCATTTGCAGGCGGATGCAGAGCAGGTCCTGACCGGTCTGGTCGTGCAGTTCGCGGCTGATGCGGCGGCGCTCCACCTCTTCGACGTGCATCATGCGTTCGGCAAGCAGGCGGATCTGGCGTTCGCGCTCGGCCAAGTCGACCATGAGCTGGGCCTTTTCGACGGCGCGCAGGCAGCGTTCGGCGGCGGCGGTGAGCAGTTCCAACTCGCGCGGCAGCCATTCATAGGGCTTGGAGAAACCAAACTGGATGAGGCCGGCCAGACGGTCGCCGGAGATGAGCGGGATCGACCAGCAGGAGCGGAAACGGTTGGTCCAACTGGGATCCATCAGGGCGGCCAGGTTGCCGCTGGGGTCGCTGCGGTGGAGGCCGAAGCAGATCGGCTGGCGGAGCAGGGTTTCGCGCCCGTCCAGGGGGAAAGCATTGCGGACCGGACCGAACAGTGTGCCCCCGCTGGCCGATTCCCAATCGAGGGTGGCGCGGCGCTGCATGACGCCCGTCTTGGGGTCAGCCAGATACCAGTGGGCGGCGTTGGCGCGGCTGAAGCGGGCCAGGATGGAGAGAAAGCGGTCGAGCAGGTTATCGAGGCCTTCGGCTTCCAGTTCGGCCCAGAACATCTCGTAAAAGGCCTGAGTCTCCTCTTCGCGCACCTGGTAGTAGGAGTTGTTCAGGGCCAGCATCACATAGAACTGAAGCTGTTCGCGCACCCAGTGGAAGTTTTCGAACTGCTCAGGGATTTTGCGCTTGAGCAGTGGGGTCAAAAGCGTGTCGAATTCGCGCAGAGCCAGTACGATATCGCCGGGCGAGAGGTTCAATTTGGCCAGGCGGCGGCCGTGGTATTCCACCTGTTCGAGGAAGTGCGAGGGTCCGCCCCCAGTGCCCAGCACGCGGGCTGCGGCACCGGCGGTGAGGTAGACCAGCGCACCCCGCTGGCGGGGCTCAAAGCCCATCTCTTCCAACCGTTTGAGGAAACGAACTTCAAGGCGTCCGCTCTCAGGCTGCAGGAGAACAGCGAGGCGTTCGAGGAAGGTTAACAGCTGCTCACTCAGCGTACCGGCCGCTTCGGCGAGCACCGGAGGAGCTTTCTTACCAGGCACTAACCTTACTATCGGGGTGGCGAGGAGGACTCTTTAGCGGAAGTATGAGGGAATCTCCTCTCAGGTGGTTCGGATTAATCCTGTGATGGTTTGGAGCGTAGGAGTTGGACGACCTCATCCTGCTGGTTGGCGGCGGCGGCATCGGCGGGAGTTTGGCCCTGGGCGTTCTTGAGGTTGGGGTTTGCGCCTTTCTCCAGAAGGAGTTGGACCACTTCGAGGCGTCCCCAGGCGGCGGCCACGTGGAGGGGGGTGGCGTTGGTGCCGGTCTCGGCGGCCTGGAGGTCGGCACCCTTTGCAAGCAGAAGCTCGACCATGGCGAGGCTGCCCCCGAGGGCGGCGTCGTGAAGGGGGGTAGTGCCTTGTTTGCTGCGGGCCTGGGTGGTGGCGCCACGGGCGAGCAGGAGGCGGGCCAGGTCGAGGTGGCCCTTGAGGGCGGCGTCGTGGAGGAGGGTGGAGCCGGAGGGGGTGGCCATGGCGGCTGAAGCGCCGAAGTCGAGCAGGAGGGTGACCATGTCGACCTGGCCGCGCATGACAGAGTCGGCGAGGATGGCGTTGGCCTCGGGACCGGGCTTGACGCCCGCGGTGAGCAGGGCACGGGCGGCCTTCACCTGCCGCTGGCGGAGGGCGATTTCCAGCGGCGTCTGGCCCTCGGCGTTGCGCAGGGCGGGGTCGGCGCCTTTGCTGAGGAGGAGGCGCACGGTGTCCTCATGGTCCTTGGCGGCAGCTTCGTGGAGGGGTGTGGATTGCGTAGTGGGGGTGCGGACGTTGGGCTTGGCGCCGCGGGCCAGGAGCAGTTCCACGGCGTCGGACTGGCCCTTCCAGGCGGCTTCGGCGAGAGCAGTGGCGCCGGAGGCGTCGGGGAGGTCGACCTCTATGCCGGCATCGAGGAGAAGCTTCAGTAATCCGGTGAAGCCGCGGTTGGCGGCCAGGTGGAGGGGTGTGGCTCCGGCGGCCGAGGCGAGGCGCGGATTAGCGCCGCGCTTGAGCAGCAGCGCGGAGAGCTCTTCGTGGTTGGTGATGACGGCGTAGTGGAGGGGGGCTGAGCCGCCTTCGCGGTGGCGGATGTTGGGGTCGGCCTTGAAATCGAGCAGGAGGGTAGCCATGGCGGTGTCGCCGGCCCAGGCGGCGTCGTGGAGGGGCGTGCCGCCGAGGGAGTCGCGTTCGTTGGGGTTGGCGCCCTTTTTGAGCAGAGCGCCGACGGCGGCGGTGTCGCCGGAACGCACGGCCGTGGCCAGTCCCGGCGCCTCAGGCTGTTGCGCGAGGGCGGGCAGGAGAGCGAAAAAAAGGCTAGCGCTGGTGGCCCTGACCATAGAGGATGACGCCGGGGCGGGCGCCGGTGTGCTGGCCGCGTTCAAGGACGACGTTGCCGTTGACGACCAGGTATTCGACGCCCTGGGCGTACTGGTGGGGCTGTTCGAAGGTGGCGCGGTCGATGATAAGGTCGGCGTCGAAGATGGCGACGTCGGCGGCCATGCCGGGGCGGAGGACGCCGCGGTTCCAGAGGTTGATTTTGGCGGCGTTGGCGGAGGTCATCTTGCGGATGGCCTCTTCCAGGCTGAGAACCTTCTCTTCGCGCACGTAACGGCCGAGAACGCGCGGGAAGGTGCCGTAGTAACGCGGGTGGGGGTTGCCACGGGCGAGCGGTCCCTGGGTGGCCACGGCGGTGCCGTCAGAGCCGATGCTGACAAAGGGCTGTGAGAGGGCGTGGCGCATGTCCTGCTCGGAGTGGTGGAAGTAGACGGTGGGCACCGAGCCTGAGTTGTCGCGCAGGACGCGGAAGAGGATGTCGATGTCGTTGGCCTGGGGATTGGCCTTCTGCATTTCGGGCAGCAGGGCGGCGATGACCTGGTTCATGCGCTTGCCCTCGAACTGCTTGTAGGCGGGGCTGGAGAAGTTGACGAGCAGCATGCCTTCCCAGCTTCCGGTGGCGGTGTAGTGGTTGTACCAGTCCGAACCGGGGATGCCCTCGCGGATCTCTTTTTGCAGGCGGGGGCGGAGAGTGGCGTCGGCGAGGCGCGTCAGCAGGGCCTCGCGGCCGCCTTCGTGGGCCCACGGCGGGACGATGCTGGAGAGGTTGTTCTGTCCGGCGCGGTAGGGGTAGACGTTGGCGGTGACTTGCTGGCCCTGGTTGCGCGCGTTCTGGATGGTGGCCACGAGTTCGGGCATGCGGCCCCAGAGTTTGTGCTCGGCGATCTTGAGGTGAATGATGTCGACGGGCAGGCCGGCCTGCTTGCCGATATCGAGCGCTTCGGCGACGGCGGCAAAGACGCCATGGCCTTCGGTGCGCATGTGCGTCGAGTAAATGCCGCCGTGGGGGGCGGCCTGCTTGCACATTTCGACCATGGAGTTGGTGTCGATCCAGGCGCCGGGCGGGCCGCTGAGCGAGCTGGCCACGCCGAGGGCGCCGTCGGCCATGGCTTCGCGGACGACGGCGCGCATGCGTTCGAGTTCAGCCGGTTCGGGCGGAGCGGGTTTGGCGCCGCGGACGTGCATCCACACCTGCGAGGAGCCGACGTAGGTGCCGATGTTGGTGGAGATGCCCTTGGCGAGCAGGGCGGCGAAGTAGTCGCGCAGGCGGGGGAATTCCTTGGACGGCGCGGCCGAGCCTCCTTCGCCGAAGATCATCGAGGTGACGCCCTGGCGGACCATGCTTTCGGCGTTGCCGTCTACAAGCAGGGTGTCGTCGGAGTGGTTGTGGATGTCGATGAAGCCGGGGGCGACGACGAGTCCGGCGGCTTCGATGACGCGGGTGGCGGACTTCGACTTGAGGTCGCCGATAGCGGCGATGGAGCCGTTGCGGATGGCGACGTCGCCGCGGAACCAGGGGTTGCCGGTGCCGTCGACGATGCGGCCTCCGCGCAGGATGAGGTCGAAATCCTGCGCCGATAGGGGGGCGACGGCGAGGAGCGACATCAAAGCGAAGAGGCCCGCCGGAATGGCGAGCCTCCTCGTGTGATGGGATGCGGGTGAGCGCTTAGCCGCGCTTGTCGATGGCCACATAGTCGCGGATCTCTTCGCCGAGATAGACCTGGCGCGGGCGGGCGATCTTCTGATCGCTGTCGGTAATCAGCTCTTCCCATTGCGCGAGCCAGCCGACGGTGCGGGCGACGGCAAACAGCACAGTGAACATCTCCGTGGGGAAGCCCATGGCTTCATAGATGACGCCGGAGTAGAAATCGACGTTGGGATAGAGCTTGCGGCGGATGAAGTACTCATCTTCGAGAGCGATGCGTTCCAGTTCGGCGGCGACCTCGATGAGCGGGTTACGGCCGGTGACCTCGAAGACCTCTTCGGCGCACTTCTTCACGATGCGGGCGCGCGGGTCGTAGTTCTTGTAGACGCGGTGGCCGAAGCCCATCAGGCGGCCCTGGCCTTCCTTGACGCCCTTGATGAAGTCGGGGATGTTCTCCTTGTTGCCGATTTCGCGGAGCATGCTGAGCACGGCTTCATTGGCGCCGCCGTGGAGCGGGCCGTAGAGGGCGGCCGAGGCGGCCGAGAGGGCGGCGTAGGGATCGGTTTGCGCGCTGCCCACCATGCGCATGGTGGAGGTGGAGCAGTTCTGTTCGTGGTCGGCGTGGAGGATGAAGAGGACGTCGAGGGCGCGCTCCAGAACCTGGTGCGGACGGTGGCGCGTATCGCCGCGGCTGAACATCATATTGAGGAAGTTGCCGGTGTAGCTCAACATGCTGTCGGGGCCGACAAAGGGCAGGCCGGCGTTGTGGCGGTAGGCGTAGGCGGCCAGCGTGGGGACCTGTGCGATAAGGTTGCGGATGTGCTTGGCGCGCTCGCCGCGGTCGTGCACCTTTTTAGAGGGGGCGTGGAAGGTGCCCAGGGCGGCAATGGCGGCCTGGAGCATGCCCATGGGGTGAGCGTCGTGCCAGAGGCTGTTGAAGAAGGGCTTGAAGGCCTCGTTCACGGCCATGTTGTTGACGATGTCGTTCTCCCAGGCGGTGAGGTCGGAGCGGACCGGGAGTTCGCCGTTGAGGATGAGCCAGCTGCACTCGAGGTGAGTGGACTGCTCGGCGAGTTGCTCAATGGGGTAGCCGCGATAGCGGAGAATCCCCTGATCTCCATCGATAAAGGTGATGCGGCTGCGGCAGGAGCCGGTGTTCATGTAGCCGGGATCGTAGGTGATGATGCCGAAGTCCTGGGCGTCCAGACGCAACTGGCGCAGATCCGTGGCACGCACGGTGCCGTGTTCGATGGGGACCTCGATGGTTTTTCCGGTTCGATTGTCTGTAATCGTGAGCGTATCGCTAGGCATGAAGATTCCTCAGAAGTGCGGCTGCGACAGGTAGATCGGCCGCAACCATCTTATCTTGTCCGGTTCATCGGACCGCAACCCTGTCTGGAGGGGGCGGCGCTAGCGGCCACCTGCCGCGGGTTTGGCGGCGGGAGCGGGCATGCCCGTAACGAGGGCCTCGATTTCGCTCATGAGCGGCGTGGCGTCACCGGTAAAGTAGGCTTCGGTGGCCTGGCCGTACTCGTAGTTGGAGCGGATGGTGCCGCGTTGATCGATGAGGAAGAAGTGGGGCAGGGCGATGCGCGGGTTTTGCGGCGTGAGGCGCAGGAACGAAGCGGTCACCTGGCCGCAATCGAAGAGGACCGGATTGCGAACCTTGTAGGTGTTGATGAAGCTGAGCACGGCGGGTTGGGAATCGGGAGGGGTGTTGACGATGGTGAGCACTTCGACCTTGTCGCCGAAGCGGGTGCGGATCTTGTCGATGATGGTGGTGAAGCCCTGGCAGACCGGGCAATCGGTGCGCATGAACTCGACGAGCACGACTTTACCGCGATAGTCGGCCAGATCGTGCTGGTTGTAGTTGATGTCCATGAGCGAGAAGCCGGGGGCGCGGCGATTATTCAGGCTCTCGGCGGCAAAGAGAGAGGCGACGCCGAGCACACCAAGGGCGGCGAGACGGAACAGCTGCATATTGTCAGGCTAGCACGGGGTCGCGGGTCTTCCGGCGCGGCTGGCATGAGAGCGCGGGGCCGTGCGGCGCACAGTGTTGGCAGGAGATCTCCGAGTGCCCGCGCCGATGCTCATTCCGTTCCTCGCCCTGGCGGCGGGCATCATTTTCTCGAGGATGGTGCAGGTGGAGTTGACGCCGGCGGCGCTGGCGTTGGGTGCGAGCGTGGCCGTGGCCCTGGCTGCCTGGTGGCGGGCGCCGCGTGTGCGCCGGCTGGCGGTGGCGGGTGTGTTCCTCTGGCTGGGGGCGGTGGTGGAGGTGGCTCGGCGCGCGCCGCCGGCGCCGTTTCTGGATGCAGGCCCCGAGGAGACGGTGATCTCGCGGGGCTGTGTGGTGGAGCCGCCGTCGTGGTTTGAGGACCGGGCGCAGCTTGTGGTCGAGTTAGGGCCGCGGGCACGGGCGCGCCTGAACCTTTATGTGAAGAGGGGCGAGCAGCCGTTGGCGGTGCGCTACGGGCAGCGCGTGGAGGTGGAGGCGCGGTTCCGCCCGCCGCGCAACTTCGCCAATCCCGGTTCGTTCGATTATGCCGGCTATCTGGCGCGGCGCGATGTGCACTGGCTGGGGACGATTTCCGGGGCAGGCGGGTTGCGGGTGTTGCCGGGCGAGTGCGGTTCGCGGTGGCTGGGCGGCATCGTCAGGCTGCGCGAAGCGGCGATGGGACTGCTGGCCAAGCGGTTCAGCAGCGATGGAGCGATTCAGGGCGTGCTGCGGGCGGCGCTGCTGGGCGACGCCACGGGGCTTGATCCGGTGTGGAGCGAGGAGTTCCGGCGCACGTCGACCTATCACGTGCTGGTGATCTCGGGCTTGCACATCACAACGCTGTGCGCGGTGGTGCTGTTCTGTTTCCGGCTGTTGCCGGCGCATCCGGTAACGCGATTCGTCGTTACGTCGCTGGTGGTGTGGTTCTATGCGCTGCTGTGCGGCGGAGGCGCGCCGGTAATGCGGGCCGCCGGCGGCGCGACGTTGTTTCTGCTGGGAGGGGTATTTTACCGGCGGTCGAGCGTGGTGAACCTGCTGGCGGTGACTGGGTTCGTGTTTCTCTGCGCCGATCCGGGCCAATTGTTTGAGGCAAGCTTTCAGCTGTCGTTTCTCGCTGTGGGCATTCTGGGATTGGTGGCCGCGCCGGTGACGGAGTTGAAGATCCGGCCCTCCCGCCAGGTGTTTGCGCGCCTCACGGGAAGCAGCGTGGACTTCACGTGGCCGCCCGAAGCTTCGCGGCTGTGGCTGGAGTTGCGGCAGACGGCGCGGGTGTTGGATCTGCGCTTCGGCTGGGCGCGGGAGCGCACGCTGCGCGTGGCCTCGCTGGCCGGCCGATTGGGAGCGCTGGTGGCCGAACTGGCCGTGGTGAGTGTGCTCATGCAGGCGGCGCTGACGTTGCCTATGGTGGTGTTCTTTCATCGCGCGCCGCTCTCGGGGTTCCTGGCCAACCTGATTGTGACGCCGCTGATGACGTGGGCCGTGCCGGTGGGCGCGGCGGCGCTGCTCACAGGCCTGCCGCCGCTGGTGTGGCTCACCGAAGCACTGGTGCGCGTCTCGCATTTGTTGACGAGTTGGATGGCCGACTGGGACCCGGCCTTCCGTGTGCCGGATGCGCCGGCGTGGCTGGTGCTGGCAGCCGGGGCGTGCCTGGGTTGGCTGGCGTGGGAGTTGCAGCGACGGCGGGGCGGGCGATGGCCAGCGGCGGCGCTGGCGGCAGGGCTGGCGATGGGCTGCGTGCTCGTGCATCCCTTTGCGCCCCAACTGGAGCGGGGGACGCTCGAGTTGACGGCGATCGATGTGGCGCAAGGCGACAGCCTGTTGCTGGTGGCGCCGGGCGGCGAGACGATGCTGGTGGATGGCGGCGGGCTGCCATTCGTGAACGGCAAGCCGCCGCGGCTGGACACGGGCGAGGGCGTGGTGTCGCCGTACCTGTGGCGGCGCGGGTTGCGGCGTTTGAACGTGGTGGTGATGACGCACGCCGACCAGGACCACATGGGTGGGCTCGAAGCTGTGGTGCGGAACTTCCAGCCGCGCGAGTTGTGGGTCTCGGCGTTTCCCGACCATGAGCCGACGCAGCGGTTATTGCGGGCAGCACACGAGGTAGGCGCGCGGGTTGTGGCCGTGCGGGCGGGTCATCGCGTGGAGTGGTCGGGGGCGCGGGTGGAGGCGTTGTCGCCGGAGACAACACGGCAGGGCGGTGCGCCGGAGAACAACGACTCGCTGGTATTGAAGGCCAGTTTCGGCGGCCATGCTTTTCTGCTCACCGGCGATGCCGAGCGGCAGGTGGAGCGGAGGCTGGTGGACAACCCGGAGGCGCTCCGGGCGGCGGTGTTGAAGCTGGGCCACCATGGCAGCCGGACCTCAACGACGGTGAGCTTGCTCGAAGCGGTGCGTCCGGCCTATGCGCTCATTTCGGCGGGGCGCGGCAATCCCTTCCGGCACCCTCATCCCGACGTGATGGAGAGGCTGGCCGGGTATGGCGTGCGCGTGTTGCGCACAGACGAGCAGGGGCTGGTGACGCTGCGCACCGATGGCGGGCGGCTGCAGGCGGAAACCTACTTGTGGCCGCTGTCGCCAGCAGAGGGATACCTGCCGGCCCTGCCCTTCTGAGCGGTTCTAAACGGCGTCGGCCTGGGCGGCTTCGGCCGCTTCGGCGCCGGAAGCGAGGGCTTCGGCGAGCAGTGCCCGCGCCTGTTCGACGTCGCGTTGAGGGACGAGGACGGCGAAGGGGAGGGTGGGAATCTCCGAGGCGCTTTGCACCACGCAGGGAATGCCATTGGCTTTGAGGACCGCCTCGATGGACATGGCCTCCAGTTCGGCCGTGGTGCCTTGGCCTTCAAAGATCGGCTCCAGGTCCATGGCCGCGGAGGGGTCGCCCGGTACAACAGGGGCCGACTCGGCCAGGTCCGCCTGGAGTGCGGCGAGCGCGGCGGCTTCATCGGCGGCCGGCACGCGCACGGCATAACTGCCCGGAGGCGCGTCGGCATCGGAATCGTCCAACAACTCAGCGGTGAATCCGGCATCGAGCAGAGCCGCCTGCGCGTCCTGAGCATCTTGCAGCGCTGACGAATCCATGGACCGGAACACCACAGCCCACTCAGCATGGTTACTCATGCCTTCACCATAGCCCAATTGCCGGTGGATGAACACCCCGCGGCGGCACGGGTGGGAATGGACGCGGGAGGCCCCCCTGTCAACCCGCGCCGTCGGAACTACAATTGAGGTGAGCGCCGGACAATTCTCTGGTCCAGGCCGCGCGTCGGATGGAGCGCGGTTGCCAAATCAGGCCGGGGAAGGTGGTTGGCGACGAACCGAACAGGGAAGCGCAAGGAGGACTCACAACATGGCATCGGATAATTCCAAGCTGGTCTGGTTTACGGCCGGGGTGGCCCTGGGGGCGACGATCTCGCTTTTGTTTGCTCCGGCATCGGGCGAAGAGACTCGGCGCATGATCCGCGAGAAGGCGGGCGAAGGCCGCGAGAAGCTGAGCGGGAAGGGCCGCGACCTGATGGATCAAGGCAAACATCTCTACGACAAGGGCCGGCAGATCGCCGACGAAGCGGCCGATCTGTTTGACCGCGGCCGGCGCATGGTGGAGGGCTAACCGCCAAGGCCGTGAAACCGACACAACTGCCGCCGTTCCGGAACGAGCCGTACTCGGACTTTTCACAACCCGCGGCGCGCGGGGCGATGCAAGTGGCGCTGGATGCGGTGCGGGCGCGGTTCGGCCACGCCTACATGCCGTGGATCGCCGGGCGGCGGCGCGAGTTAACGGCAACGTTCGATTCGCGCAATCCGTCGCATCCTGATGAGACCGTGGGCCGGCACGGCAAGGGATCGGCCAACGATGCGCACGACGCGGTGGAGGCTGCGTTCGCGGCGTTTCCCTCGTGGGCGCGGACGCGGCCGGAAGTCCGTGTCGAGATGCTGTTCCGCTGCGTGGAGATCCTCAAGCGGCGCAAGAATGAGTTCAACGCCTGGCTGGTGTTTGAGGCCGGCAAGAGCTGGATCGAAGCCGAAGCCGACACGAGCGAAGCGATCGATTTCTGCGACTACTACGCGCGGCTCATGCTGAAGCACGCTTCGCCCGAACCGCTCACGCAGATGCCGGGCGAGCATGGCCACCTGCGCTATCTGCCACTGGGCGTGGGCGTCGTCATTCCGCCCTGGAATTTCCCCTTGGCGATCATGGCGGGCATGACGGTGGCGTCGCTGGTGGCCGGCAACACCGTGGTGATCAAGCCGAGTTCGGATACGCCGACCATCGCCGCGAAGTTCGTTGAGGTGCTGGCCGAGGCGGGTTTTCCGGAGAGCGTCTACCAGTTCCTGCCTGGTTCGGGCGCGGCCGTGGGCGACACGCTGGTGGCCCACCCCAAGACGCGCTTCATCAGCTTCACCGGCTCAAAAGCCGTGGGGCTGCACATCAATGAACTGGCGGCGCGCACGCAACCGGGACAGATCTGGATCAAGCGCGTGATCGCCGAGATGGGCGGCAAGGACGCCATCGTGGTGGCCGACGACGCTGACCTCGACGCCGCGGCGGCGGGCATTCTCGCGTCGGCCTTCGGCTACCAGGGGCAAAAGTGCTCGGCCTGTTCGCGGGCCATCGTCGATGCGCGTGTGTATGACGCGGTGGTGGAACGGCTGGCGGCGGGCGCGGCCAAGCTGACGGTGGGTCCGGCGGAGAACCCAGCCCATTACATGGGCCCGGTGATCAACGCCGGCGCGAAGAAGACGATTCTCGACTACATCGAACAGGGCAAGCGGGAAGGGCGGCTGATTGCGGGCGGCGGCGCGGTGGCGGGGCTGGACGGCCATTTCATTCAGCCGACGATCCTCGCCGGCATCGAACCGGCGGCGGTGATCTTCCGCGAAGAGATCTTTGGTCCCGTGCTGGCCGTGACGAAGGCGCGCGATTTCCAACATGCGCTGGCCCTGGCCAACGACAGCGAATACGGACTCACGGGCGCGGTGTATTCCTCCGACCCGGCGCGGCTGCGCATGGCCGAGGAGGAGTTCTTCGTCGGCAACCTGTATCTGAACCGCAAGTGCACGGGGGCGATGGTGGGTTGCCATCCCTTCGGCGGCTTCAATATGTCGGGCACCGATTCCAAGGCCGGCGGCCCGGACTACCTGCTGCAGTTTTTGCAGGCGAAGTCGATCGCGGAGCGTACCGCTTAGGGCGCAGCTTCCGCGGCTCTTCTGCTACTCTGGAAGAGACCCCGAACAGAAGGGGACCAAGAAGTACCAAACACAGGGTCAAACCTGAGTGACACGGCAACGGGGGCTCTTCGGAGCCCCCGTTCCTTATTGGGGAACACCCGCGCGGCCCGCATCCCCTGTAGTAGTCTGGTTAACCGAATCCCTATGCTTGATCGCCGACTGATCGTGTTGTGTGCCGCCGCTGTCTTCGCCGCCGGCTGCCAGAAATCCTCCTCCGAGGCGGAGCGCTACCAGGCGCCGCCGAAGTTCGTCGTGGAGACCATCGCGCCTGCCTCGCAAACGGGCTCGCTGATCGCCCTGACGTTCGATTCCCTCGGCCGTCCGGTGGTGAGCAAGGAGCGCGGCGGGCCGACCATCATGAGCGACAAGGACGGCGACGGCAAGTACGAAACCGAGAAGGCGTTTTCGAACAAGGTGAAGTCGTGCCAGGGGCTGTGGTTTGACGGGCGCACGCTGTATGGCTCGTGCAACGACGAGGGCGGGCAGATCGGCCTCTACCGCATGAGCGACACCAACGGCGACGACGCGGCCGACACGTTTGACCGCGTGAGCATTCTCGAACGGCGCATCGGCGAGCATGGCCCGCACGCCATCCGGCGCGGGCCCGACGGCGCGCCGACGATCATCATCGGCAACCATTCGGGTGTACCGGCTGAGTTGCTCGATCCGCAGTCGCCCTTCCGGCAATACAACGAGAGCCAGTTGATTGAGCGCTACAACGACGCGCGCGGCCATGCGGCCAACATCACGGCGCCAGGCGGCACGGTGTCGCGCATCAACATGAACCAGATTGATGCGGCGATGAAGGTAGCCGTGACGCGCACGGAAGAAGACATGCGCACGCCGATGACGCCGAAGCAGGTTCCTTCGCAAGCGCCGCTCTACACGCAGCTCTACGGCGGCTTCCGCAATGCCTACGACCATGCGTATAACCTCGATGGCGAGGCTTTCGTGTTCGACTCCGACATGGAGTGGGACATCAACCTGCCGTGGTACCGCGACGTGCGCACGGTGCACGGCGTGCCGGGCGCCGACTATGGCTGGCGCACCGGTTCGGGCAAATTCCCCGGCTACTTCCTCGATTCGCTGCCGCCGACGCGCGAGGTGGGGCGTGGTTCGCCGGTGGGCGTGGAGTTCTATCAGCACACGGCGTATCCGCCGTCGTACCGCGATGCGCTGTTGGAGGCCGATTGGTCGCGCGGACGCATTCTCATCTCGAACCTGAAGAAGAAGGGCGCCACCTACCAGGGCGAAGCCACGGCGCGCGAGTTCCTGCACGGTGAGCCGTTGAATGTGACCGACATCGAGGTCGGTCCGGACGGCTTCCTGTGGTTCACGACGGGAGGTCGCGACACCGAGGGCGGATTGTATCGCGTGCGCTACGAGCCGGGCTATTTGGAATCGCTGTTCAACCGCCCCGCAAAGGCGGAGGGAATTCTCGCTGTGGTACGCCAGCCGCAGCCGCTTTCCAGTTGGGGCTATGAGCGGCAGCGGCAGGCCAAGGAAAAGATGGGCGAGGCATGGGGCAAGCAGTTGGACGCGCTGGCGCGCGACGGAAACGCCACATCGGCGGACCGCGTGCAGGCGTTGTTCCTGTTGCAGCGCTTCGGGCCCTCGCCGCGCGCGGAGTTGCTGCGGCCATTGAGCAAGGATCGTGATGCGGGCGTGCGTGCGGCGGCCGTGTATGTCGTCGGCCTGCACAAGAGCGACCGCGCCAAGGCGATCGCCACCGAAGCGCTGGCCGACAAGGACGCGCTGGTGCGGCGCCGCGCCGCCGAGGCGGTGGTGCGGATGGGCTTCTCGCCGGTGGAGCAGTTGTATCCGCTGCTGGATGATTCAGACCGGTTTGTCCGCTACGCGGCGCGCCTGGCGCTGGAGCGCGGTGACCGCAACGCCTGGAAGGACCGCGTACTGCACGAGAGCAACGGGAACGGCGCGCTCGACGGTCTCTACGGGCTGGTGCGCACGGCGGCGAATGAGGCGGACCTGGAGCCGGTGCTGGCGCGTTCGATGGAATGGGCCAAGCGCGGCGACCTTTCGACCGAGGACCAGTTGCGCGCGCTGCGACTGATCGGCCTCGTGTCGATGGGCTACAAAGATGGGTTGAAGCCGGAGCTTCGGCGCGAATTGCACGAAGCGCTGATCGGCCGCTTCCCGGCCCAGGACGAACGCCTCAGCCGCGAACTGGCGCGCACACTGGCCTACTGCAACCAGCCCGAGGCGATCGGCAAGATCCTCGCCGCCATGCCCAAGGATGATCACAACCAGCAGTTGCAGATTCACTACGCCTACTGCTTGCGCTCGATCACCAACGGCTGGACGAAAGAGCAGAAGATGCAGGTGCTGAACTGGTATCCCAAGGCGGCGCAGTGGCGCGGCGGTTCGAGCTTCACCGGGTTCATCAACCTGCTGTTTGAAAGCAACCTGAAGGTGTTCGATGAGGCCGAGAAGAAGATCGCCTACGAGCGCGTGCCGGAGTTTGCGCCTTTGCCGCAGGGCGAGGAGGCATTGCGGTTGCTGCGTCCCGGCCAGACGGCGCGGCCGAATGTGCTGGCGCGTCGGAAGGGCCTGGAGTCGGTGTCGGCGCAGGAGATCATGGAGTTCCAGATGTTCGACCCGATGACGCTCAAGGCCAAGGCCGACGACGGCGCGCAACTCTTCGAAAAGGAATGCGCCACCTGCCACCGCTTCGGCGGCATTGGCAAGGACTTCGGCCCCGACCTGACGACGCTGAATTCGCGCTTCAAGAAGAAGGATATTCTCGAAGCGATCCTCTGGCCGTCGAAGACGATTTCGGATCAATACGGCTCCAAGATCGTGACCACCAAGGACGGCGACATCATCAACGGCCTCATCGTGAGCGAAGACGACAAGCGCGTGGTGGTGAAGACGGCCGAAGTGGAGCGGCCCATCGAGATCGCGCGGTCAAACGTGCGCAGCATTCGGCCGTCGCAGATCTCCATCATGCCGGAGAACCTGCTCACGCCCTACGGCATGAACCAGGTGAGCAACCTGATCGCCTACCTGCAGCGCGGGCCGAAGAAGTAGCGCCGGGACGTGATTCGGAGGCCGGGCGCTTACTGCCGCGCCTCACCCAGGCGCGCTTTGTACTGCTCGCGGGCGAAGTCGTAGGCTCGCGTCATGTCGCCTTGCTCGGCGAGACGGATGCGGCCGATCTTCTGCTTGTAGCAGCGGTCCACCGCGTCCAGCGCCCATTCGATGCTGCGGCGTTCGCGCACAGGCTTATCGCCGACAGTGACCCAGATGGGGTTGGTGTGCGAGCTGGGCAGGACGCGCAGGGCGATCCAGGAGCTGCGATCCACCTGCACGTCGAAGACAACGTCCTGCAGCTTGCCGTCGGCTTCGATCTCACGGCGCGCCACCGGTTCGCCGTTCACAATCACCTCCACGGGCACCTTGCGGGTGTGGCCGAGGCGGGCGCGCTCGATGTGCCAGAAGGGCTTTTGGTCGACGCGCAGGCCGCGGATGGCGGCGTCGGGTTCGGGGTCGAGCATGGCCGCCACCTTGGCGCGCACGCGCACACCGCCTGACTTGGCCATCTTCAGCTCGCTACCCGCCATGCCCATTTCGATGCTGCCGGCGCGGAAGTCGAGGATGTGGCTCTTGCCGTCGCTCACGTAGTTGCGTCCTTCGCGGATGCCCATCACCCAGTCGGCGTAGTCGAGCGCTTTCTGCTTCACATAGCTGCGGCCCAGGCCGACGCGTTCGCCATAGATGCAGGGGAAGTCGGTTTCGCCGCTGATGCGGGCGCGGTAGCCGGCGTTCAACGTGTGATACCAAATGGTGAGCTCATAGGGCCACGGCGTATCGACGGTGGAAATGAAATCGGTGGCGCCATGCGTGACGCTGACGATGTACTCGTTGGCGCCGATACCGTCAAAGGGCATGGGCTCATAGCTGAGGCGCTTCACTTCGCCGGGTGGCTCGGGAATGACGAGGCCCCAACCGGAGTGCGCATAGCCTGTGACGGCGTTCTGTCCCTTGGCCCATTTGAGAATGGGCACGCCCCAGGTGGGCCAGTCCTCGATGCGCTGCGTGCCGGGGAAGTCCTGCTCCTTGAGGCCGAGCAGCACGAGGTGGCCGGTGTGGCTCGAAGGATGGCCGCTCACCTCAACGTCGTAGCGGATCTTGTAGTCGTTCGTGGAAACCGCGTTGTCCTTACCTTCGAAGAAGGTCTTCTGGAAATACCAGCCCGGCCCCCAGGTGAGCACGCTGCCGATCTTGAGATCTTCGCCCAGCACATGGCGCATCATGTCCTGCGGGTAGACGCCCTCTGTGGGGCGCTCATAGTGCGCGCAGCCGGCGGCGTGGATGTGGTGATCGCCGGAATACCAGCCCATCTTGGCGGGATCGATCCACCGCTCGAGGTGGAAGACGGCCTCCATCGGCTTTTCGCCGACGACGAGTTGCTGTGTCTTGGGCAGGTATTCAGGGCCGCGCGAGTACTTCACCGTGTAATGCCCGGCGGGCAGATTCACATGCTCGCCGTTGGCGCGGTAGACCTGTGGATGAAAGAAGAAGTCGCCGCCAAGGCGCTTGGCTTGCGACGGATAAACGCGCGCTTTGTCGTCGCGGATTTCGAATGCGGCGGTGGTGGGCTGATCGTTCCAATCGAGCACGCGGAAGCTGACGCGCGTGGCCGCCTTGGCCGTGAAGAGGATGTCGACCTCGCTGCGGAAGCCCAGATCCTGCGTTCCCTGCCCCACATCGAAGGAGAGTTTGCCTTCGCGCTTGCCAGCGTCCTTGGAGTAGATCTGCAGGATGCGGTATTCAACTTCAAGGCCGGAGAGATGCCCCTTCAGCGGCTGGCGGTTGAACATCTGCAGGTCCAGCCAGCGGCGGCCGACCACGCCCGCGCCGGCGTTGGCAAGCTGCCCGGCGTTGGGCGAATCGACGGCGAGCACGGCCGTGATGCCGGCCTCGTTGTGGACCTTGATGAGAAAGGTGCGCCAGCCCTGCTCCATCAGTTCAGCGCGCGCTTCGCCCTGCTGCGCTTTCACGCGCGACTCAGGATTGATGTGCACGCCGATGAGGCAGTGTTTGTCGAGGATGTCTTGAATAGCACTCGAGTTCTTGGCGGCCTTGAGCGCGTCGCGGTCAGCGGCGGGCAGCGGGTCGCCAAGCATTTCGAGCGCGGTCACGACGCGTTCGACCTGCGCCGCCAGCGGCTGCAGTTCGACGTTTGCCACGGTGGGCAGTTGTTCGGCGCGCGCGGCGGCGGCCAGGGCTAGGGCACAAACAAATCGAGCGGCGTGTCCCAGTCGCATGCGATGTCTCCTATCGGCTGGCCCGGCGGCGGCTCCAGCGCGGGCCGGGGTGAGAAGTCTTTGGGATTGTCTCGAAATTTGGCGATGAGATCAACGCCATGCTGGAGTTGGGCTCGGAAGGCCCAGTTGGCAGCAGTGCCGGCGGAGGCGCCGGCGGAGGCCTGGGTTTTCCACTTGCGGCTGAGGCGGTCGAGCGCGGCACGGGCCGTAGCGCGAGCTTGCGCGGTGGTCTGTTCGTCGGCGGCAAGCTGCATCAGATGGTGGAGCGCCGAGTAGTCGATGACGCGCTGCGCTTCGCCCTGCAGACCCGCGCGGCGCGGAGCATCCCAGGTGGCGCGGAGGATGGCGTGGATCACCGCGTCGAGACTTGGCGCTTCGCTGGCGCGTGCATTTTGTTCGATCAACCGCGCGGCGCGCTGGCCGTTGAACAGCAGCGAGAAGGTGAGGTTGGCGGCGGCTTCCACCGGAGCGAGTGCATCGAAGGTGAGGCCGGTGCGGCCGCGGAAATTTTCGCGCGTGCGCGCGTAGCCCGGCGGGCGCGGCGGGATGACGCGAAGCAGCGACTCGGGCAGCGTGAGTGCGGCGGGATCGATGGTCTTCAATAACGCGGCAAGGGCCTTGCGCTGCTCAGCGCCGCTGATGGGTGTGGTGGCGGGCTGTCCATCGCCGCGCAGAGCATACGTGTATTCGAGTCCGCCCAACACCTTGGCCGCGGCCTCGGTCTGATAGCGATGGAGCAGGTAGGCCGGCACGAGCGCGTCCTCGATGGTCGCCAGCGGCTGGCCTTCGCGGATGGTGCGCTCACCGAAGCGGGCCATCACCTTCGCGCGCAGTTGCAGCAGGCGTTCCAGCTCATCGGCGGCACTCGTGCCGTTATCCCAGAGGTGGTTCTTCGGATGCGCGCTGCCAGCCGGCCTCGCGTCGGCGTCGGTGAGGAAATCGAGCCCGGCCATCTGTGCCTCGCTGATGATGCCCGCCAGCGCCGCGCGTTCGCCCTCGCCCGCGCCGTGATCGCCGTAGCCCCAGCGGATGGCCACCTTGTCCCACTCGCCAATACCTTCGGCGTAGGCGTTGTCGAGCGTCACCTCACCCGACGCGTCGAGCGTTGCGAGCGGATGCGGGTAATCCATCACGCTGGCGCGATTGGCCGTCGAGGAGATGTAGTTGTGCTGCAGCCCGAGCGTGTGGCCAACTTCGTGCGCGGAAAGCTGGCGCAATCGAGCCAGCGCCATGCGCTCCATGCGCGGGTCGGCGGGCTTGCCCTGTTCATACGGCGCCAACAGGCCCTCGGCGATGAGGAAGTCCTGCCGCACGCGCAAGGAGCCGAGCGTCACGTGGCCCTTCAGAATCTCGCCCGTGCGCGGATCGATGATGGACGAGCCATAGCTCCACCCGCGAGTCGAACGGTGGACCCATTGGATGAGGTTGTAACGTACGTCCATCGGGTCGGCGTCCTCGGGCATCATCTCCACGCGGTAGCCGTTGGGGAAGCCCGCCGCCGCGAAGGCCTGCGCCCACCAGCGCGCGCCTTCCAGCAACGCGCTGCGGATGGGTTCGGGCGTGCCGCGATCGAGGTAGTAAACGATGGGTTTGTCCGCCGTCAGCCGGTGTCGCGTGATCCAGCGCTGGCGAATGGGCTCGCTGATCGGCGCGGCGTAGTCAAGAAAAGAGATGGCGATGAAGCCCGCGCGCGGGTTGAATTCACGGGGGCGATAGCCAGGGCCGGGCAGCGCGATGAAGCTGTGGTGTTCACGCACGGTGATCGCTTCAGGCGTTGGCGCCACTTCGCGCACATAGCCGCCCGCGGGTTCGCCGGCCAGCGTGAGGGTGATCTCAACCTCCGTGTTGCGGGGGAAGTTCTTCGTGCGCGGCAGATAGAAGGCGGAGCGATCGAGATCGGCGCGGTATGTGCCCTGGCGCGCGGCCTTCAGCGCACCGGCGGCATCGAAGGCATCGCGGAGAAAGAGGCTGGTGGCATCGACGAGCACGCGGCCGCCCTCTTCGGCCTCCACCTTGCCGCCCCACAACACGCTGCGCGCAAAGGCCTGCTCCACGGCGGCGCGCTCGGCCGTGCTGTCGGTGGTGGCGCGGTAGCCATAGTTGGATTGGACGAGCAGGACGCGTGGACCCACGCGTTCCCAGCGCACGACGCGCTCGGGACCAAGCTTGCCGCGATCCAGGCCGACGTCGTTCGAGCCCAGCCCCGCGGGCAGCGAAACGACGTAGAGGAACTCCTCGTCGAAGCGTGGAATCTCCAGCCAGAGCTTGCCCGCCTTGTCGTCCCAGTAATAGGGGAAGAGGCCGTCGGAACGCGTCATGCCGGCAGTCTTATCCGCGATGCCAGCCGCGGGGAGAGCGGCCACGGACACGAAGAGCGCGAGTGCGCAACGAAGCATGTCCTATTGTATGCGGGCCCTGGGCTAGGCCAGCGAACCGAGATGCCGCAGCGCGCGCGCCGTCATGCGCGGGGCCGAATCGGGGGCGAGGAAGCTCGACTTGGCGCGCCAGGTTTCGTAACCGCCCACCTGGAATGCCTCCTCGGTGGGAATGTAGCCGTAGTAGCCGTTGGCAAGCTCAACGAGAAACGTCGCCGGGAACGGACTCTTCTTCTTCACTTCGAGACCGAGCTCCGTGAACGCCTCTCCGGGGAAGGTGGCGATGCCCAGAGCACCGATGCGGAGAGCCTGGATCGGCACCTGCACCACCGGCCCGTAGCCGTTGTGAAGCTGCATGGTTTCGAGGGCGTAGATGTGCGAGCGGTCCTTATATGGTCCGGGCCCGGCCAGGGCCAGCGTGCGCTGCGCGGCGGCCACGGCGTCGCCCGAGGGCAGGCGCACACCGCATTCGATCGAATCGAGGGCGGCGTTGAGTTCCACCCAGTCCTGAAACTCAATGCCCTTCCATACGCGATAGCTTTCGGCGGCGAGAATGGCAGCCACCTCGTCCATGCGGCGATACGGCGGATATGGCTTGGCTGGCGGGTTCAGCGGATTGACGTTGTTTAGATTGCCCGAGCAGGCATTGGCAAGCGCCGCCATGCAGGGCGTGGTGACACCGGCGAGGCGCAGCAGATGACGGCCCCACAGCGGGAAGTAGTCAGCGCTGATATGCGTGCCGGGAACGCCGCCGACGTAGTGGAGCGCGTAGCTCGCATAGAGGGCGAGTGGGCGGTCATCAAGCGTATGTACGGCGAGCAGTCCCATGTCGGGATCGATAGGCCCGGACGGTTCGATGATATTCGGGCTGCCGGCGGGCGGATTCATGAGCACCTTGTCGGCAGTGCCGCCGAAGGGGTCGGGCGGGATCGTGCCTGCCTTCATGCGGTAGCGGCGATTGAAGAGCAGGCTCGGCTCGCTGCCCACGCCCCAGCCGATCTTGGACGGCTGCAGGCGTGCGGCGGCCATGCGCACGCAATCGACGATGCGCATCCCCATCCAGCGCTGATAGAACGCATCGGGCTTGCTTTGGAAGAGGAACGCGCCGGGAGGAGCCGAGTGTGTATGCGTGGCCGAAAGCAGCACGTGCGAGGGCGGGATCTTCGTCTCGGCGGCGATCTCCTTCTTGGCCGCGTCGAGCACCTCTTGCGCAACGGCGCAGGAATCGATCGTCGCCAGGGCGATGCGCGCGTTGCCGTTGTCGAGCACAAGCGCGCGCACGTGAAGCTCGTCGTGGATCTCCGTGGCGGTGTGGTCCGACATCGACCCGGCCTGCGACGAGCCGAGAAGCGGCGTAATGTTAGCCGTCGCCGCGCCGGCGTGAAAACGGGCCATGGGTGCGCCCTCCGTTGCCTAGGATTTGATCGCCGACAAGATGACGCGTGTCGACAAGCTCTTGTTCAGCGTGTAGAAATGCAGGCCCGGCGCGCCGCGGGCGAGCAGTTCGCGGCACTGTGTGATGGCGTGCTCGAGGCCGATGGCCATCACGGCGGCTGCGTCGTCGCGGTGGCGGTCGAGGCGGGCGTGGAGGGCCTTGGGAATGGAAGCCCCGCACATCTTGGTGAAGCGTTCGATCTGCGCCACGTTGGTGATGGGCATGATGCCCGGCACGATGGGCGCGGTGATGCCGGCGGCGCGGGCGCGGGCCACGTAGGCGAAATAGTCGTTGTTATCGAAGAAAAGCTGCGTGATGAGGAAGCGCGCGCCGAGCTCGGTTTTGCGCTGCGTCCAGCGCAGATCTTCGTCGGGATTCACCGCCTGCGGGTGCATTTCCGGGTAGCAGGCCGCCCCGAGGCCAACGTCGAAGCGCTCGCGCAGGAACTCAATCAACTCGGTGGCGTGGCGGAACTCGCCATCAGCGGGCAGCCCCTCCTTGGGCACGTCGCCGCGCAAGGCGAGGATGTTCACGATGCCGCTGGAAACGAGGCGGCCGGCGATTTCGGCAATCTCATCGCGCGTGTGGCCGAGGCAGGCCAGGTGGGCCATGGTGGGAATGCGCAGCGAGTTCTGGATGTGCGCCACCAGCTCCAGCGTGCGCGCTCGCGTGCTGCCGCCTGCGCCGTAGGTGACGGAGATAAAGTCGGGCTGATGCAGTTCCTGCAGCTCCGCCGCGGTCGCTAACAGATCGTCGGCCGCGGCCTCTGTCTTCGGCGGAAAGAACTCAAAGCTGAAGACAGGGGTGCCGCGGCCGTAAAAATCACCAATGATCACAAAGGCTATGGTAGCGTGAGCCGGGCTTTACGCAGCCGACTTGCGCACAATGCCGTGCGGGTCGAGGACGAACTTCTTGGCTGCGCCCTTGTCGAAATCCATGTAGCCGCTGGGCGCGTCTTCGATGCCGATGACGCTCACGTTCACCGCCTTGGCGATCTGAATCTTGTCGTGCAGGATGGCCATCATGAGGTTGCGGTTGTAGCTCATCACCGGGCACTGGCCGGTGTGGAAGTGGTGCGATTTGGCCCAGCCCAAGCCGATGCGAATGCCGAGCATGCCGATCTTGGCATTGTCGTCGACGCCGCCCGGATCGCCCGTCACATAGAGCCCGGGAATGCCCAGGCCGCCGCCGGCGCGCGTGAGGTCCATGAGCGAATTGAGTACGGTGGCGGGGCGCTCCACAGCCGCGTCCGAGCCGTGGCCGCGCGCTTCAAAGCCGACGCAATCGACGCCGCAATCCACTTCGGGCACGCCGAGAATCTGCTCAATCTGTTCGGCGATGTTGGCGTGCTTGCCGACGTCGATCGTCTCGCAACCGAAGCTGCGGGCCTGCGCGAGGCGTTCGGGAATCAGATCGCCGACGATCACCACAGCCGCGCCCAGCAACTGGCACGAGGCCGCACAGGCAAGGCCGACAGGGCCGCCACCGGCCACATAGACCGTCGCTCCCGGCTTCACGCCCGCCGTCACCGCGCCGTGATAGCCGGTGGGGAAGATATCGCTGAGCAGCGTGAGGTCCTTGATCTTTGCCAGCGCCTTGTCGCGGTCAGGGAACTTCAACAGGTTCCAATCGGCATAAGGCACCATGACGTAATCGGCTTGGCCGCCGACCCACCCGCCCATATCGACGTAGCCGTAGGCCGCGCCCGGACGCGCCGGATTCACGTTCAGGCAGATGCCCGTCTTGCCTTCCTTGCAGTTGCGGCAACGCCCGCAGGCAATATTGAAGGGCACCGAGCAGATGTCGCCCACCTTGACGAATTCGACGTCGCGGCCGGCCTCAATCACTTCGCCCGTGATCTCATGGCCCAGCACGAGGCCCGTCGGCGCCGTCGTGCGCCCGCGCACCATGTGTTGATCGCTGCCGCAAATGTTGGTGGCGACGATCTTCAAAATAACGCCATGCTCACACTTGCGGTCACCCAGCGCCAGCTTCGGATAGTCAATCGACAGAACTTCGACCTTCCCAGGTCCCATGTATGCAACGCCGCGGTTTGATGCCATAACGGGGGTCTCCTTTTCGCCCAGGCTCGGGCCTGACTCGGGGGACCGGTCCGCAACGCGAGTGAACGGCCGGCGCTGTTCAGGCTGAGCAGGCGACAGTTCATCACAATTTCCACGAACGGGTCAAGCGGTGCCGCCAGCGGGCGTTCGCGCCGAATGAGTGGGCCTGCCCGCCACGGCTTCTCATTTCGCACTAGACTGCACCTATGCAACGCCGCCAGTTCCTTGCCGCCGCCACCGCCCCGCTGGTTGCCCAAACCACTCCGCCGCGCCCCGCCCCACCGCGGCCCAACGTCATCGTGATCCTCACCGACGACCAGGGCTTCGCCGACCTCGGCGCGCACGGCAATCCTCGATTAAAGACGCCGAACCTCGACAAGTTGCACGGCGAATCGGTGCGGCTCACCGACTTTCACGTGACCCCGATGTGCACGCCCACGCGCGGCCAATTGCTCACCGGGCGCGACGCGCTGGTCAACGGCGCGGTGAACGTATCGAGCGGCCGCACGCTGCTGCGGCGCGACCTTCCCACCATGGCCGACATCTTTGCCGCCTCCGGCTATCGCACCGGCATCTTCGGCAAATGGCACCTCGGCGATTCCTATCCCTACCGCCCCGAGGATCGCGGCTTTCATGAGGCCGTGTGGTTCCCGTCATCGCATATCGGCGCCACCTCCGACGCCTGGAACAACGATTACTTCAACGACCGCTACCGCCACAACGGCAAGCTGGAACAGTACAAGGGCTACTGCACCGACATCTTCTTCGACAGCGCCATCGACTGGATGCGGGCGCGGCAGACAGCCGGCGAGCGCTTCTTCACCTACCTGCCGCTGAACGCCGCGCACGGCCCGCTGTTCGTGCCCGACAAATACCGCGAACCCTACCGTGACCTGCCGCGCCCGCTGGCGAGCTTCTTCGGCATGATCGCCAACATCGATGAGAACGTGGGCAAGCTCGAAGCGTTTCTCGCCGAAACCGGGCTGCGCGACAACACCATCCTCATCTTCATGACCGACAACGGCGGCACGGCCGGAGTCGATTTCTTCAACGCCGGTCAGCGCGGCCGCAAGATCACGCTGTGGGAAGGCGGCCATCGTGTGCCCTTCTTCCTGCGCTGGCCCAAGGGCGCGCTCGGCGGCTCGGCGCAGAAAGCGAAGTCGGTCAGGGAACTCACCGAGGTGCAGGATGTGTTGCCGACGCTGATCGACCTGTGCGGATTGAAGAAGCCCGCGGCGAAGTTCGATGGCCTCAGCCTGGCGCCGCTGATGCGCGGCCAGATTGCGCGGCTTCCGGAGCGCATGCTCGTGATCCAGTTCGGCCGCATGAACGTGGGCCGCCCGCAGTGGGGCGATTCCTGCGTGCTGTGGAACAATTGGCGGCTGGTGTATCTCACCGAGTTGTACGACGTCTCCCGCGATCCGGCGCAGAAGGTGAACGTCATCAAGGACCATCCTGACATCGCCGCGCGCATGACGGCTCACTACGAGAACTGGTGGAAGCAGGTGGAGCCTCGCCTGGAGCACCATCTGCCCATCCACATCGGTTCCGAGCGCGAGAACCCCACGCTCGCCTCACCCACCGAGTGGGCCGACGTGTTCATGGATCAGGGAAGCCAGATCCGCGCCGGGCTGCGGCGCAACGGCTTCTGGCATGTGATGGTGGAGCACAACGGGCGCTACGAGTTCACGCTGCGCCGCTGGGCCAGGGATGTCGATGCGGCCATGCGCGATCCGCTGCCGCCGCACCAGACTGAAGATGGCGCCAGCTACGCCGCCGGCGTCGCGCTGCCCATTCATCGCGCCCGGCTCGCCATCGCGGGCATCGATCAATCACAATCGGTGGCGGCCGGCACGCGCGAGGTGAGGTTCACCGTTCAGCTTTTGGAAGGCTGGACGAAGATGCAGACCTGGTTCTACGACGACAAGGGGGCCGAGATCAGCGGCGCCTACTATGTGTATGTGGAGCGCAAGACGCCCGTGCCCGCCGCCGACGTTTCGAAAGCCTGACGCATGCGCATTTGGGAGTGGTCATTGATGGCCCTGCTGATGGGCGCGGCGCGCTTGGCGCACGCAGGCATCCTGTGGGTGGAGGAAGCCTATCCGGCGGCCGCGGCCATTCAGATGAAGCACGGGCTGTGGCCCTATCGCGATTTCTTCTATGACAAGCCGCCGCTACCGGCGCTGCTCTATCGGCTCACCAACATCACGCAGGGCGTGGAGTTGCGCATCCTCGGCGCGCTGTTTGTGATCTGGTGCGCGTGGCTCATCGCCGACTTCGCGCGCGAGCATTGGGGCGAGGCCGAATCGCGCGCAGCGGCCTGGCTCACAGCCTTCTTCCTCACGTTCGATACGCCCAGCGCCGTAATGGCGCTCGCGCCTGACCTGCTGCTGTTCGTGCCCCACGTTGCCGCGGTGTGGCTGGCCTGGCGAAAAAACGCGCTCGCCTCGGGCATCGTCTGCGGACTCGCCCTGCTCACCAACGCCAAGGCCGCGCTGCTCATTCCCGTCTGCATGGCCTTCGCCGGCGGCTTCGCCTGGCCCATCCCCGCCGCCGCGCTCGCCTTCGCCGCGCTGCCCTTCTGGATTCCCGGCTACCGCGAGCAGGTGTGGGACTTCGGCCGTCTCTATGCGCAGGACACCTTTGTCGCCGCGCCCTGGAAGGAAGGCGCGCTGCGCACGGGCAACTGGCTGGGCTTCCACGCCGCACTGGTGATTCCCGCCGCGTGGGCCTTGTGGCGCGACCGCGACTGGCGCTGGGCCGTGTGGATCGTGTTCTCCTGCGCCAGCGTCGTCATGGGCCTGCGCTTTTTCCCGCGCTACTATTTCGCGCTGTTGCCCGTGGCCGTGTTGCTCGCCGCGCGTGGACTCCACTTGCTGCCCCGCCCCGCGCGGCTGCTCATGCTGGCCCTGCTGCTCATCCCCGCCGCTCGCTTCGGCCCGCGCTTCGTCACGCTCTACGACGCAGGCGATGCGCAGTGGAGCGACACGGCGATGAACCGCGACAGCCGCAATGTGCGCGATGTCTTCGCGCGGCTTCCCTTGAAAGAGGAGAGCGTGTTCGTCTGGGGTTACCGGCCTGACATCCTCGTCTACCTCGGCCGGCCCGTGGGCGCGCCGTTTCTCGATTCGCAGCCGCTCACCGGTGTGCTCGCTGACCGCCACTTGACCAGCAGCCAACCCACCGCCCCGGCGCTGGCCAGCACCAACCGCCAGGCCCTGATCGAGCGGCGTCCCAGCTTCATCATCGACGGTTTAGGACGGTACAATCCGAAACTGGCGATCACCGAATTCCCTGAACTCGCAGCGTGGCTCAAGGCCCACTATCGACCCTACTTCAGCACCGAAGGGACGTTCGTTTACCGTCTAGCGCCCGCTCCAGCACGGTGAGCGCTTTTCAAGAAACGCGCCGATGCCTTCCTGCGCGTCAGCGGCGAGCGCGTTCATCGACATCACTTCCTTCGCATAGGCATACGCCTTCGGCTGCTCCAGATCGATCTGCGCGTAGAAGGCCTGCTTGCCCAGCGCCACGGTGAACGAACTCGACGCGGCCACCTGACCGGCGAGTTCGCGCGTGGTCGTCTCGAGTTCCGCCGCCGGCACAACGCGGTTCACCAGCCCCCATTCGGCTGCCGTCGCCGCATCCACCAACCGCCCGGTGAGCAGCATCTCCATGGCACGCTTCCGTCCAATCGCGCGCGTGAGGGCCACCATCGGCGTCGTGCAGAAGAGGCCGATCTTCACGCCCGGCGTGGCAAACGCGGCGGCCTCGCTCGCCACCACCAGATCGCACGTTGCCGCCAACTGGCAGCCCGCGGCCGTGGCCAAGCCCTGCACCTGCGCAATCACCGGTTGCGGAATCGACTGCACCAGCGCCATCAACTCCGTGCAGACGTCGAAGAGTTCTCGGTACTCCACCACGCTGCGCCCCACCATCTCGCTCAAATCGTGGCCGCTCGAAAACACCTTGCCCTCGGCCGCCAGCACCACTGCCCGCGCCCCGGCATCAGCCCCCACCGCGCGCAGCTTCGCCATCAACTCGCGCATCAACTCGAGCGAGAGCGCATTGCGCTTCTCGGCGCGGTTCAACGTCACCACAGCCACCGCGCCCTCGCGCGCCACCTTCACCAAGGTCATGCCGTAACGCCTCCTGGTGATAGCATAACGGCCCATGCGCTCGTTTCCCGCCTGGGACAAAGACACGCTGCCCGAGGTGCCCGATGCCGGCCGCCGCAAGTGGACCTCGCTCATCGGTCCTGGGCTCCTCATGGTAGGCGCCAATATCGGCGGCGGCGAATGGCTCTTTGGTCCGCTCGTCACGGCGCAGTATGGCGGCAAGGTGTTGTGGCTGGCCACCGTGTCCATCCTCGTGCAGGTAGCCTACAACCTCGCCGTGATGCGCTACGCCCTCTACACCGGTGAGTCGATCTTCGTCGGCTTCTTTCGCACGCCCCCCGGCCCCACGTTCTGGACCGGCTTCTATCTGCTCTTCGAGTTCGGCGCCATCTGGCCCTACCTCAGTTCCAACGCCGCCGTACCGCTGGCCAGCGCGCTGCTCGGCCGCCTGCCCACGGCCGCCGACGCCGACTTCGTGCGCATGCTCGGCTACGCCATCTTCTGCTGCGCCTTCATCCCGCTCATCTTCGGCGGCAAGGTCTATTACGCGCTGGAGAAGGTGATGGTGACCAAGCTCGTCATCGTGCTCAGCTTCCTCGGCTTCGTTTGTGTGTTTTACGTGAGCCCGGCCACGTGGTGGGAGGTGATCAGCGGCTTCTTCCGCTTCGGCACACTGCCTGAGGGCGAATTCAACTGGGCGACACTGGCCGCCTTCAGTGCCGTGGCGGGCGCGGGCGGGTTGACGAATTCGGCCTTCTCCAGCTACGCGCGCGACAAAGGTTGGGGCATGGGCGCCAAGACCGGCGCCATTCCTTCGGCCATCGGCGGCCGTACTGTCAAGCTCTCGCACACCGGAAAGGTCTTTGAGGTGACGGCGGAATCGTTGCCCTTGTGGCGGCGGTGGCTGCAGGTGATTGAACGCGACCAGTTCTGGCTGTGGCTGCCGGGTTGTCTCTTGGGCATGGCTCTGCCGGCGATGTTTTCACTCGAGTTCGTGCGCGGCGTCAAGAATGTCGACGGCAATGCCGTGGCGGCGATGACGGCCGATGCGTTGGCGCGGTCGCATGGCCAGGTGTTCTGGTTCCTCACGCTGCTCTGCGGGTTCCTCATCATGGCCCCCACGCAGGTGAGCCAGTTGGATTCCATCGCCCGCCGCTGGACCGACATCATCTGGATTGGCGCCCGGCGCACGCATTCGATGGAAACGCACAAGGTGAAGATTGTCTACTACACCATCCTCGGCGTTTACTTCTTTTGGGGCCTCATCGCGCTGCGCATCACGCCCAATCCGCTCGTGCTCGCCATCGCCACCGGCGTCATGTGGAACTTCGCGCTCGGCTTCACCGCCCTGCACACGCTCAGCGTCCTGCGCCGTCTGTTGCCGCGCGAGTTGCAGCCCGGCTGGCTGGCACAATTTGGACTGGTGGCCTGCGCCACGTTCTACTTCGGCATCTCCGGCCTCGGCTTCGTCCAGCAGTGGCCCAAGGTGGTGGCCTGGCTGGGCTCGCTTTGGTAGCGGAGCGGTTGCGATACTGAGAGGGTGACGCAGCGCCTCTCGCGCCGCCGGATACTGGGACTCGGCGCCGCGACTGCCCTGACCGGGTGCGCCTATCCCACGCTCCTCGAACCACGCTGGCTGGAGACCACGCAGACGCGCGTCCCCGTGCAGGGCCACAGCGCCGCCCGCGCGCGCGTCCTTCATCTCTCTGACCTGCATGCGAGCCCGGCTGTACCTTGGTCGCTGATTGAGGATGCCGTCGACACAGGGCTCGCCGGGAAGCCCGACCTCATCTGCCTCACCGGCGACTTCATCACCGACCGCTTGGAAACCGACACCGCCCGCTACGTGACCATCCTGCGCCGCTTGAGCGCGGCCGCGCCCACCTTCGCCGTGCTGGGCAACCACGATGGCGGCTCGTGGGCCACCCGGCGTGGCGGCCACTTTGATCACCGCTATGTGGAGCGGCTGGTAGAAGACTCACGGATCGAACTGCTGCACAACCGCTCGCGGCGTCTCGATCTGCCACAGGGCCGGCTGTCGCTTGCCGGCGTGGGCGATTACTGGTCCTATGAGGTGGACGCTCAGCGCGCCCTGCAGGACGCGTCGCCGTCACTCACCACCCTCGTCCTCTGCCACAATCCCGACGCCAAGGACCTGCTGCGCTTCCACGAGTGGCACCTGATGCTCTGCGGCCATACGCACGGCGGGCAGATCATCGTCCCTTTCGACGGGCCACGCTACGCACCGGTATCCGACAAACGCTACGTCTCAGGACTGAACGCCTTCGGCTCGCGGCACATCTACACCACGCGCGGCGTGGGCAACATACTCGGTGTGCGCTTCGGCTGCCGGCCTGAAGTGTCGCTGCTGGACGTGCCGCTGCTTGGCGCATGAGCGCCGGTTAGCGGCGTGCTTCGATCGCCCCGGAGGCTGAGTCCGCCGTCGACCAGGTGCCCTTGAGCATGCCGTCCTGCAGCTTCATCAGGATCTTCACTGAGCCATTCTGGGTGTCCACCTGGAAGCCCACCTGGTCAGGCGCCACCGCCAGTTGCTGCAAGCCAAGGCTGCCCCCTTCGGGAGCGCGCATCACACCCTTCCACTCGCCGCCCTCCTGCTTCAGTTCCATCTCGGCATTGATCGTGGAACCGTTGGGCCGCACGGCGCTCAGCTTCCACACCCCGCCCAACCCGTTGCCCAGGCGCGCACCGGTGATCGTACCGTCGGCATCACCCGTCGTCCAACGCCCCTTCAGCGAATCACCGGCGGCTTCCAACCGGATGGTGACCGTCTGGTCCTCCCACGGAATCTCAAAGCTGACGCGGTCGCTGTCGCGCTGCACCTTTTCAATCACGCGGCGCTCCTGCCCGGCGCTCATCTTGGCCTTCAGCGCTCCGCCTTCTTCCACGAAGGTGATCTCGCCTTTTACAGGGCGGCCATCGCCGTCGACGGACTGGATCGTCCACGTACCGTTGAAATCAGCCCCGAGCAGCGCCAGGGGAAAAAGAGTCATCAGGCTGGAAATGGTGGTGAGAAGCCGCATGAATGATAGTGTACGGCGGCGCGCGCCATTCTTCCACACCTTGCCAACGACGGCCGACCCGTGCCAAACCCACTGGGCCGGTGCGCAGAGCGGGGGCCTACTTTCGTTGAGTGTAAACCTTGACACTATACGAACAATAGGCGAAGATAGGTGGTGTCCGTTCTCATCGGCATCGCGCGGCTGGCCTCGGAGGGGCAACTCCTCGAGGCCAAGCGCGCGGTCGAGTACAGAACTCTCCCTTCACGCGGCATCTTGAACCGCTGCACCAGCGGCAAGGTGCCGTTTTCTTGGACCATCAATCCCTACCGGGGCTGCGAGTTCGCTTGTAAGTACTGCTACGCGCGCTACACGCACGAGTTCATGGAGCTGCGCGCGCCGGAGGATTTCGAGACACAGATTTTCGCCAAACAATTTACGCTCGATGGATTCCGGCGCGATCTGGCACGCGTGAAGCGCGGCGAGGGCATCGGCATCGGCACAGCCACCGACCCCTATCAGCCGGCCGAGCGGCGCTATGGGCTGACGCGGCGCATTCTGCGCGCGCTGGCCGACACGAGCGGTCACAGAATTTTTCTCACCACGAAATCGGACCTGGTGGCGCGCGACGTAGAACTGTTGCAGGAGGTGCACACGCGCCACTGGCTGCACATCGGGCTGACCATCACGACACTCGACGATGGGTTGGCCCGCGCGCTGGAGCCCCGCGCGCCGAGGCCCGAACTGCGACTGGAGGCGGTTCGGACCCTGGCCCGCGCGGGGCTGCGGGTGGGTGTGCAGAGCTCGCCCGTGCTGCCACTGATCACCGATGGTGAAGTCGAGGCGCTGGCGCGGGCGGCGGCGGAGGCGGGGGCGTCGAGCTACATCGCGTATGGCGTGTTTCTCATGCCGAGCGCGCTGCGCGTGTTTCTCCCGTTTCTTGAGGAGCGCTATCCGCGGCTGGTGCGGAAGTATGAGCAGCGGTTCGCGCGCGAGGCGTTTTTGCCGGAGGAGTATGCGGCGCGGTTGGCCGAGCGTGTGCGGGTGGCGCGGGTGAAGGCCGGTTTGCCGGAGCGGCACAACCTGGAGGAGAGCTATCCGGAGGCCGCTCAGATGGCCTTGCCGTTTTGAGGAGCCTCTGTTTTGATATGCTGCCTCGACATGAATCGCAGACAATTTCTTGTTTCCGCGCCGGCCATGGCAGCCGCGGCTCCCATGGCGGCGCAAATGGGAGGGATCTCGGACCCGCGCTCGGACTACAAGCCGGGCAAGGCCGTGATGGTGGTGGGCTGCCAGCGAGGCCCGACCACGGAGACGTTCCTGAAGCTGCTCAAGCGGAGCGGCGTGAACGATGTCTGCGGCTACGTGCCGATCGGGCCCAAGGGTTACTTTGAGGTCGAGGACATCCAGAAGGTGGGCGACCTGTGCGGCAAATTCGGCGTGAAGCTGATGATGGCCGAGATCAACGGGTTGAGTTCGGCCTACATTGCCCGCGCGCGGAACCCGTCGATCATGATGGGCAAGAGCCCGGAGCGCGATAAGGCCATCGACGACGTATGCATGTCGCTGCGGAACGCGGCCAAGGCCGGGCTGCCGGCGGTGAAGTACAACATGACGGTGCTGGGCGTGCTGACCTCGGGCCGCGTGGAAGGGCGCGGCGGCACGTCGGCGCGCGAATGGGATTTGAGCAAGGCCAAGACGGATCCGCCGCTGACCGAGGCTGGACCTTCGATGGGCCCGGCGATGTGGGAGCGCATCACCTATTTCCTGAACCGGGTGATTCCGGTGGCCAATGAATACAAGGTGCGCATGGCCTGCCACCCGCATGATCCGGGTGTGCCCCCGACTGGCTTCCGCGGCGTGGATCGCGTGATCGGCACGGTAGAGGGGTTGAAGAAGTTCCTCTCGATCCAGGAGAGCCCGTATCATGGCCTGAATTTCTGCCAGGGCACGGTGACGGAGATGCTGCAGGACCCGGGGAAGGAGATCTTCGACGTGATCCGGTATTTCGGGTCGCGCAAGAAGATCTTCAACGTGCACTTCCGCAACATCCGCGGCAAGCGGGACAAGTTTGTCGAGACCTATCCGGATGAGGGCGATATCAACTTCTATAAGGCCATGAAGGTCTACAAGGAAGTGGGCTACCCGTACATGATGATGCCGGACCACATGCCGTCGCACCCGGACGATCCGGGCGGCAATCAGGCGTTTTCGTTCGCCTATGGCTACATCAAGGGCCTGATTCAGGCTGTGCAGAACGAGGGGTAGCCGGGGCGGGTTTCTGACTGTGGGCCCGCCACCGGGGAGGGTGGCGGGCCCACGGGCACGAGGGTGGCAAGTCTTTTGTTTGCAGTGAGAGTTTGGGTTCGTTTTGTCAAAAATGGGCTTCGCCGGCGCCGAGATGGGGGATGTGGGCGCATGTGCCAGAGGCGGGGTACGCGGGGCAGCCTCTTCTTCACACCGCAAAGCACTTGCCCGCGCCGCGGTGGCGCGGTAGGCTGGAGGTACTGTGGCTGAGACGCCTGTGGCCATTCATGATCGCGCGATGGATAACCTGCGGTATATCCGCAGCACGATGGAGCGCGCGGGATCGTTTACGGCGGTGCCGGGCAAGGGCGGGATGGTGATGGGGGCGATTGCGCTGGCGGCGGCGTGGTTGGCGCATGGGCAGGTGGAGTTGGGGCGGTGGGTTGGCGTTTGGGTGGCGGCGGCGGTGGGGGCTTCGCTGATCGGGGTGGTGATGATGAACGCCAAGGCGAGCGCGGCGGGGACTCCGTTGCTGACGGCGCCGGGGCGGAAGTTCATTTTGAGCTTTGTTCCGGCGGTGATTGCGGGCGTGCTGCTGACGGTGGCGATGATGCCGGCCGGGAACCGGGCGCATCTGGCGGGCATGTGGCTGCTGCTGTATGGGGCGGGCGTGCTGGCGGGCGGGGCGCATTCGATCCGCATCATTCAACTGCTGGGCGCGCTGTTTCTCGTGATGGGGGCGGGGGCGCTGTTCACACCGGCGGCGATGGCCGATGCGTGGCTGGCGGGCGGCTTTGGGGGGTTGCAGATCGTGATTGGAGCGCGGATCGCAAGGAGGTATGGTGGCTAGAACAAACGCGGCGCGCGTGGATGCGATGCCGAAGGGCAAGGCACAGGCCGAGAAGGTGGTGGCGCTGGACAGGACGATTCATGAGCCGATGCGGCTGGGGATCATCAGCGCGCTGGCGGTGAATGAGTCGCTGACGTTCAATGAGCTCAAGTCGCTGCTGGGGGTGACGGATGGGAACTTGAGCGTGCATGCGCGGAAGTTGGAAGAGGCGGGGTTTGTGGAGTGCACGAAGTCGTTTGCGGGGCGGGTGCCGCGGACCGACTACAAGGTGACGGCGGAGGGGCGGGCGGCGCTGGAGAAGTACGTCGGGCACATGGAGTCGATTCTGCGGGCGACGAAGGGACAGCGGTAGGGGACAGGGGTAGACGGGGCTTGGCGGCGGAGGGTCGCGCGGGGATATCCTCAATGCATGACACGCCGAACCGCGATGGCCGCCACGGCTGGCGCCGGCCTCGCAACCACTGCCATGCAAGCACAAACCAAACCTCGACACATTCTGGAATTCACCTACTACTACTGCCGCAACTCGGCCGATCAACAGATGCAGCGGACCACCGAGTTGCTGAAGGAGATGGCCGCGGCCGCGGACAAAGCGGGCGTGAAGGGCCATGGATACTTCGGCCAACTGGTGGCTCCGAAGGGGCCGTTTGTGGCCACGCTGATGGGTTTTCCGTCGTGGGCGGCGGTGGAGGACACGAAGCGCAAGATGTTCGCCGATGGGGCGCTGCAGAAGGCGCTGGAGAAGTTCAACGCGGCGGCGGGGCTGGGCTTCACACGTGTGGAGTCGAGGCTGCTGCGCGGGTTTGCGGGGTTCCCGGAGATTGAGACGCCGAAGGCCAAAGAGGGCGGGCGGGTGTTCGAACTGCGCACGTACGAATCGAACACCTTCGCTTCGCTCGGCAAGAAGATGGGGATGTTCGACAACGGCGAGGTGGACATCTTCCGCAAGGTGGGGATGTCGCCGGTGTTCTTTGGCGAGACGATCTACGGGCCGGACATGCCGAACCTGACCTACATGCTGGGCTACGACAGCCTGGCGCACCGCGAGAAGACGTGGTCGGCGTTTGTGAGCGATCCGGATTGGGTGAAGCTGCGGGGGACGCCGGGGTTGAGCGATGCCGAGGTGGTGTCGAACATCAGCTCGACGTTTTTGCGGGCGCTGCCGTTTTCGCCGATCAAGTAATTCATGCTGCGCAGAACCGTTTTGTTGATCCTGGGCGCGCTGCCGGTGTGCGCCCAGTTGACGCCGGAGTTGACGGCGCGGATTGACCGGCTGGTGTCGGCGCAGATGGCCAAGGATTCGATTCCAGGGCTATCGGTGGCGGTGGCGGTGAATGGCGAGTTGCGGTGGCAGCAGGGCTACGGGTTTCAGGACCTGGAGAACTTTGTTCCGGCGACGGCGCAGACGGTGTACCGGCTGGGTTCGATTTCGAAGCCGGTGACAGCGGTGGCGGCGATGCAGTTGTGGGAACAAGGGAAGCTGGATTTGCATTCGCCGGTGCAGCGCTATGTGCCGTCGTTTCCGGCGAAGCCCGAGGGGACGGTGACGACGGGGCTGTTGCTGGCGCATCTGGGCGGCATCCGGCACTACGGCAACAACGCGGAACTGGACACGGTGACGCATTACAACGACGTCGGCGAGGCGTTGGGGATCTTCAGCAACGATCCGCTGGTGGCCGAGCCGGGGACGAAGTACAGCTACTCGACGTATGGCTACAACCTGGCGGGGGCGGCAGTGCAGGCGGCGGCGGGGGAGCGGTTTCACGACTACGTGCGGCGACGCATCAGCGAGCCGGCGGGATTGACGACGCTGCGCGATGACAACCGGTGGGAGATCGTTGCGCACCGGACGCGGTTTTATTCGAAGCGCGAGAACGGGACGGTGTTCAACTCGGGGCTGACCGATACGTCGAACAAAATTCCGGGCGGGGGGATGATTGCGTCGGCGGGCGACATGGCGCGGTTTGCGCTGGCGGTGCGCGGGGGCGTGCTGGTGAAGCCGGCGACGCTGGAGGCGATGTGGTCGCCGCAGCGTTTGAAGGGCGGGGGCGTGTCGAGCTACGGCTATGGCTGGGTGATCCAGGAGCGGGGCGGGCAGAAGGTGGTGGGCCACAGCGGCGGGCAACAGGGATGCTCGACGATGCTGCTCATGAATACGGCCACGGGGACGGTGGTGGTGGTGATGGCGAACATGGACCAGGTGGGCGCGGCGCCGCTGGCGTCGGCGATTCTGGACGTGGTGGAGGGGCGTGCGGTGGAGGGGCGGTAAGCGCCGCTAGACGCGATAATCGTCGGCCTTCCATTGCTTGATGGACTGTTTGATGGTTTTGGAATCGAGGGCGGAGGCGGCGGCTTTGGCTGCCAGTTCGACGAATTCAGAGTCAGGGGCAAAGCGGAGGGCGACGATTTGGCGCGGGGTGAGGCGGGCATCGAGTAATTTGCCGGTGAGGACGTAGTGGCGGAGGTTTTCCTCGGCGCGGATGGCGCGGTCCTGCGCTTTGAGGGCAAAGATGCGGGCGTAGAGGCCGACGGCGATGAGCGACATCGTGATGACCGTGATCAGAGAAGCGCTGTAGAGGCGCTGGTGGTCGCCGAGGGAGTTGTAGAGGTTGACGCAGGAGCCGATGAAGGTCAGCAGGAGGATGGGGAAGAGGATGCGGTGGTAGCCGGTATCGAGGCGGGCGTGGTTGTCGAAGTTTTGTTGGGACATGGAGGGTCTCAGGGTTAGTATCGCGCGACCGGGGCCGGCGGGGTTTGGGGAATTGGGGGAATTGGCGGCTCAGGTGCCGCGGACAGGTTCGACGTGGACGAGGACATCTTCGACGCGGGTGTCGGCGGCGCGGATGGCGTCTTTGACGGCGTGGGCGATTTCATGGCCGCGGCGGACGGTGAGGGAGCCGTCGACCTCGAGGTGCATGTCGATGTAGTAGCTGGTGCCCATTTTGCGGACGTGCATCTTTTCGACGCTGGCGACGCCTTCGACGGCGCGGGCGACGGTTTCCCAACGGGTGAGCATGGGCGTGTCGGTTTCCTCGTCGGTGAGTTCGGCGAGGGCTTCGCGGAGGAGGATGCCGGCGTTGAAGAGGATGATGAGGGCGGCGCCGAGGGCGGCCCAATCGTCGGCGGCTTCATAGCCTTTGCCGCCGATGAGGGCGACGCTGATGCCGATGAAGGCGAGGCCGGAGGTGATGGCGTCGCTGCGGTGGTGCCAGGCGTCGGTTTTGATGGCGGCGCTGCCGACCTCCTGGTTCTGGCGGAGGACGTAGCGCGACATGCCTTCCTTGACGATGACGACAATGGCGAGGACCCAGAGAGTGTAGCTTTCGGGGAGGAAGTGGGGGTTTTGAATTTCGCGCCAGGCGCCCCAGGCGATGGCTCCGGCGGCGCCGACCATGCCTCCGGCGACGAGAGCGGCAGCGAGAGGTTCGGCTTTGCCGTGGCCGTAGGGGTGGTTGCGGTCAGCGGGGCGGAGCGAGTAGGCGAGGCCGCCGAGGATGACGAGGGAACCGATGACGTCAGTGAGCGATTCGACGGCGTCGGCGACGAGGGCGAAGGAGTGGCCGAGGATGCCGGTGATGGCCTTGGCAATGGCGAGGGTGATGTTGACGGCGGCTCCGGCGAGCGTGGTGCGGATGCCGAGGGCGAGGCGGCCGGCCTGCGCGGAACTCAACGGGTCCGGCTGGGGCGGTGGTTGGGTTGCCACAATTTTATTGTAGGGGGCGGGGCGGGGCGGAGTCGCCTTCCGTGCCACCTCCGGAGCGCGCGGTCACCCGGAGCGGCGGAACCACCCCGGGCAGAGCTCCAACCGACAAAGCCTTTACCTTCAACACAATACAGGAAGGAGCGAAACGTTTCAGTAGACGAAAACACCACGCAGTGCCTTGTTTCGTCTAACAGGATGGTACGATCATACCGATACAATTGCCTGGAAGAAAGGAGAATGAGGATGCCCTTCAATAGCCCCCCGCCCAAAGATGCCGATCAGAAGGTCGCAGATTCGCTGCGAAGACTCTATAAGATCTACGGTCGAGATCTAACTCCTTTTTTTGACGAGGTTCGTGCGCGGATTCAATCGCCTGGAGCTAGCCGACCGGTTCCGAAAGCGTGGTCAATCGATGCCGACCCCAGTGAAGCTCAAACCAGATCCCGACTACAGACCCAATCCAGAACGGGCGATTTTCGTTCAGGGGACCATTGACCAAGCGTTAGTAGATAGGCTTACGCCCCAGATTCTTCTCCTACAAGCGCGAGGTCGAGAGCCGATAACGGTTTACATCGACAGCGGTGGCGGTAGCACCTACCACTTCGACACGCTCACTCGGCTGCTGAAGGCGTCCGACCAGGATTTCGCTCCACCTTGTAGGATCATCACGTGTGTGACGAATTTTGCTGCGAGCGCCGCTGCTGATCTATTGGTCTGGGGGAACTATGCCGTGGCAACTCGTGGAAGTACGGTCTATTTCCACGGCGTCAGGACCAAACTTGCTAAGCCTCTGACTGCCGAGGAGGCCTCACAGTTCACCGATTCATTGCGATCGAGCAACACGCAGTACGCTATAAGCCTTGCCGAGCAGTGCAAGATCCGTTTCTTCGACCGGCTCATGCGTGCTTGGTCGAGAACCGCCGAAGGGCAGACTCAACCTCCGCAAACAAGGCACCTAGGTTGGCTGGTGGAGACGCTTCGGTCACAGACAACGCCAGGGGCCCACGCGGTGCTTGAGAGAGCTGAGAAGCGCCGGAGCCGCGCCGTCGAACTATCAGCCCGAGTCCTTCGGAACCGTGCAGTCATGCGTCGTTTCGATAAGTTGACCGCACTAGCAGATGTGGAATTTGAGGGCGCAGTTCTGAAGGAACTCATTTCGATTGAAACCAAGGCCAACCGGCATGACAAAGACTGGAGCTTCAGCAATCTGGGCCTCAAACAGCTCCGAGATGACTTTCTGCTGATCGTTGAGTACATTGGACACCACTCGACAGAGCCACTCAATCCCATCATTGAGATTTTCGGGGACTCCATGCTCACCGAGGATCAATGCGCTCAATTGGAGGGGATGCCACCCGAAAATAGAGAAAAGCAACGTCACACCATGCTTTTTCGTGCGCTCCTCCACCCATGGTTGTTTCTTCTCGCTCTCTGCCAAACCCTCCAAACGGGAGAGAACGAGCTGACGGCTAAGGATGCCTTCTGGCTGGGGCTCATTGACGAGGTGATCGGAGACATTGACTACGCTCCGTTCCGGCTGTTCGTCGAGTATCAGTCTGGAACCGAGAGTGAGACCCCTTAGAATAGTGAATCCCATGCCCGAAAAGCCTTACGATCACAACCAGATCGAACTGAAGTGGTGCGAGCGGTTCAGCGGCGCCAACTTGTTTGAAGTCGCCGAGGACCCGGCGCGGCCGAAGTATTATTTGCTGGAGATGCTGCCGTACCCGTCGGGGACGCTGCATGTGGGCCACATCCGCAACTACACGATTGGCGACGCGCTGGCGCGCTACAAGTGGATGCGCGGGTTCAACGTAATTCACCCGATGGGGTGGGATGCGTTTGGGCTGCCGGCGGAGAACGCGGCGATTGCCAACAAGCGGCATCCGCGGGAGTGGACGCTGGCCAACATCGAGAAGATGAAGGCGCAGCACCGGCGGTATGGGTTCAGCTACGACTGGTCGCGCGAGGTGTCGACGTGCGAGCCGGAGTATTACCGCTGGAACCAGTGGTTCTTCCTGAAGATGTTTGAGAAGGGCCTGGCGTACCGCAAGAAGGCGCTGGTGAACTGGTGTCCGGAGTGCGCCACGGTGCTGGCCAATGAGCAGGTGGTGGATGGGTGTTGCTGGCGGCATGAGTCGACGCCGGTGGAGCAGCGGGCGCTGGAGCAGTGGTTCCTGAAGATCACGGCCTATGCGGATGAGTTGCTGGCGGCGATCGGCGAACTGGAAGGCGGGTGGCCGGAGCGCGTGCTGACGATGCAGCGCAACTGGATTGGGCGCAGCGAGGGGGCGGAGGTTGATTTCACGCTGGCGGAGTCAGGGCGGAAGGTGCGGGTGTTCACGACGCGGGTGGACACGATTTTCGGAGCGACTTGTGTGATTTTGGCGCCGGAGCATGCGCTGGTGGAGGAGCTCTGCGGGGCCGAGGTGCGGGCCGAGGCGAAGCGGATGATAGACGCGCGGGCGACGAAGGGTCCGGGGGACATTGAGAAAGAGGGCGCGTTCACGGGCTTGTATGCGGAGTCGCCGTTTGGCGGCGGGGCGGTGCCTGTGTGGATCGGCAACTTTGTGCTGACGGGCTATGGCACGGGGGCGATTATGGCCGTGCCGGCGCATGATGAGCGCGATTTGGAGTTCTGCACCAAGTACGGGATTGCGGTGAAGGCGGTGATCCGGCCGGTGGAGGGCGAAGCCCCGGAGGGCGTGGCTTTCACCGACGACGGGATCATGATGGACTCGGGCGAGTACACGGGCTTGACGAGCGCCGAGGGCCGCAAGCGGATGTGCGAGCGGGCCGAGCGGGAAGGCTTCGGGAAGTACGCGATCACGTTCCGCATCAAGGATTGGGGGATCTCGCGGCAACGCTACTGGGGCACGCCGATTCCGATGATCCATTGCGCGGCGTGCGGGACGGTGGCGGTGCCGGAGAAGGACCTGCCGGTGGTGTTGCCGATCAACATTCAGATCACGGGGCGGGGGCGGTCGCCGCTGGAGAATGTGCCGGAGTTTGTGAACGTGAGCTGCCCGCAGTGCGGGGCGGCGGCGCGGCGCGAGACGGACACGATGGATACGTTTATCGACTCGAGCTGGTATTTCTACCGCTACTGCGACGCGCAGAATGCGAACGCGCCGTTTGACAGCGCGAAGATTGCTTACTGGTTTCCGATTGATCAATACATCGGCGGGGTGGAGCACGCGATTCTACACCTGATCTACTCGCGGTTCTTCACGAAGATGATGCGCGACCTTGGGTTGATTGCCAACAGCGAGCCGGCGACGCGGTTGTTTACGCAGGGGATGGTGATCAAGGACGGGAAGAAGATGTCGAAGTCGGTGGGCAACGTGGTGTCGGCCGATGAAATGGCGGAGAGGTATGGCACGGACACGGCACGGCTGTTCGCGTTGTTTGCTGCGCCGCCGGAGAAGGATCTGGACTGGCAGTTTTCGGGCGTGGAGGGGGCGTACCGCTTCCTGGCGCGCGTGTACCGCTTTGTGACGCGTAATGCGGACACGGCGCGGACGGCGCGGGCGACGGGGCCGGCGAATGAGGCCGACAAAGCGGCACTGCGCAAGCTGCACCAGACGCTGCACCGCATTACGGAGGACTTCGATTCGCGCTGGCACTTTAACACGTCGATTGCGGGGCTGATGGAGTTGATGAACGAGTTGTACGAACACGAATCGGAGATTACGCCGGGGGCGATGGCGACGCTGCTGCCGGACGTGGTGCTGCTGCTGGGGCCGTTTGCGCCGTACCTGGCCGAGGAGTTGTGGGAGGAACTGGGGCGGACGGGTCCGGTATGCAAGCAGGCATGGCCGGCGTTTGACGCGGCGCTGGCGGTGGAGGATTCCGTCGAGGTGGTGGTTCAGGTGAACGGGAAGGTGCGGGCGCGCATCACGGTGCCGAACGGGACGGGCAAGGAGGAGTTGGAAGCGGCGGTGCTGGCCGATGGGCGGGTGAAGTCGCACACGGAGGGCAAGCAGATCGCCAAGATGATCACGGTGCCGGGAAAGCTGGTGAACATCGTTGTGAAGGGGTGAGGGTGAGGGCGGAACTACGCATTCTGCAGAACGAGATTGACGCGCGCGCCTCGGCTACGGTCGAGGCGCAACCGTTTTGGCCGTGCCGCAGGGGGTGTGATCATTGCTGCCGTCATTTGGCGGGGCTGCCGGTGGTGACACCGCCGGAAGAGGAGTTGCTGCGGGAGGGGATTGCGGCGCTGGATGAGGCGACGCGGGCGGGGGTGGCGGAGCGGTTCCGGGTGTTGGGCGAGAGGCCGGAGCGGCCGGTGGTGTGTCCGCTGCTGGATGAGGCGACGGGGGCGTGTCTGGTGTATGAGCAGCGGCCGGTGGCGTGCCGGACGTATGGGTTTTATGTGGAGCGGGACAGGGGTTTGTATTGCGGGACGATTGAGGGCGCGGTGGCGGCGGGAGAGTATGGGGATGTGGTGTGGGGGAACCAGGCGGGGGTGGAGGCAAAGATGGCGGGGTGGGGGCGCAGCCGAACTCTACAATTTCCTTGACAAATAGTTTTGTCGGTGATGAGATAGCGCTATGTCCCTGGCGGTTCAGATTCTGCGCGACCCCGATCGGGCCGCGGCGCTGCTGCAGCCGGTCCGCATCCAGATGCTGGAGCGGTTGCGGGAGCCGGGGTCGGCGGCGACGCTGGCGCGGGCGATGGGGCTGCCGCGGCAGCAGGTGAACTATCATTTGCGCGAGTTGGAGCGGCACGGGGCGGTGGAGTGCACGGGCGAGCGGCGGAAGGGGAACTGCATCGAGCGGCTGATGCGGGTGACGGCGTCGAGTTTTGTGATCTCGCCGGAGGCGCTGGGCGGGGCGGGGGCGGAGCCGGAGCAGGCGCGGGACCGGTTTTCGATCGCCTACCTGGTGGCGGCGGCGGCGCGGGCGATCCGCGAGCTGGCGATTCTCACGGTGCGGGCGCGGCGCGCGGGCAAGCGGCTGGCGACGTTGACACTGGAGACGGAGATCCGCTTTCGTTCGGCGGCTGAACGCCACCTGTTCGCCGAGGAACTGGCAACGGCGCTGGCGGCGCTGACGGCGAAGTATCATGACGAGCACGCGGCGGGAGGACGGGCGTTTCGCGTACTGGCGGCCTCGTATCCGCTGATTACCAAGGCGAGTGAAGAACCGGCGGGCGCCCTGGAAAGCGCGGCGGTGAGATGAGGAGACAAACCGATGAGCGATGAGACGCGCAAGCACGAGTTTGAGCTGATGCTCGACGCGCCGAGTGAGGCCGTGTGGCGGGCGATTACGACGGGCGAGGGCATCCGGCAGTGGTTTGCGCCGGTGGCCGAGATGGACGCGCGGTTGGGCGGGGAGTTCAAGCTGGGGTGGGGTCCGGGGATGGAGGGCTCGGCGCCGCTGACGGTGTTTGAAGAGGGCGCGCGCCTTGGCTGGACGGAGGACCACGGGCCGCGGGGGCAGCGCGTTGTCGAGTTCACGATCGAGAGCGTGGGCGGGAAGACGAAGCTGCGGTTGGTGCAGTCGGGGTTTGGAGCGGATGCGAGTTTCGATAACGAGTTTGAGTCGACCAGCGGCGGCTGGCGGACGTTTCTGGCCTGCCTGCGCTATTACGTGGAGGCGATGCGCAATGCGCCGGGGCGGCATGAGTGCCGGATGGCGATGATGCAGGTGGACGGCAGCGCGCTGTGGCAGAGGCTGACGGCGGAGATGGACCTGGCGGGGCAGGACTGGACGCCGGGGTCGCCGTACCGCGCGTTCATCCCCGATGGCGGGACGATTTCGGGCGTGGTGGTGGACTCACCGAAGCCGCGCTATGCGGTGTTGCGCTGCGATGAGCTGGGGGGGAGCCTGCTGGCGTTGTTCTGCGAGAACTATGGCGGGGCGTGCGCGTTCACCGCTTCGTGGTATCTGTATGGCGCGGGATTGGCCGAGGGGGCGCCCTTGCTGGCGGACTGGAACCGGTATTTCGATGTGTTGACGGGGGCGGAGGGAGGCGCGGCGTGAAGAAGCTCGGCAAGTGGATCGCGCTGGCGGTGGCGGGGCTGGCGACGGCGGTGATTCTGGTGACGGTGATCGGTTTTTTCCGTTCGCCGGAGGTGACGGCGAAGGCGAGCATCGAGATTGCGCGGCCGCAGGTGGAGGTGTATGACTTTCTGGTGAATCTGGAGAACCTGCCACGGTGGTCGAGCGAGGTGAAGAGTGTGCGCAAAGTTTCCGACGAGCCGCGGCGGTACGTGGTGAGCGGGAATTCGGGGGAGATGGAGACCGACATTTTGAACACGGAGCGGCCGCGGCGGTATGTGTCGCGGATGGCGACGCCGGCGATGGGATTTTCAGGTGACTGGGAGATCACGGTGGAGCCGGAGGGGGCTGGCTGCCGGGTAAGTTCGAACGCGAAGCTGCGCATCGAGAATCCGTTCTTCCGGGGAATGGCGATGTTCATGAATGGCGATCAGGCCGAGGAGGGTACGCTCGTCGAGCTGAAGCGGCATCTTGAGGCGCAGGTGAGGTAGGCCGAGGGGTCGGAATGTTCCGGTACGATTCACTGGTGTGTCCCCACACCGGGGCCACGAATCATCTGCGACAATTGGTACTCATGGGACGCTATTTGATCCCCGCCCTGCAAAATCATCGCGTTCCGGACTGTAGGGATAGGGGGATATGCGCGATCGATCTAGGAGAGATTGGAGGGGAACCCTAAGGGGTCCCTGAATTGACCAGGTACTAGATCGGCCATAGAATCAAGTCGTAGTACCAAAGCGGGGTGCAACGCCGCCCAGTGGAGGTCCGGTAGCCAGAGGCAATAGAGGAGAAGTGCCCTGAGCGTGATACCTGGACCCCGGCAGTCTGGCAGGCGGGCGCCAACCGCGGGAAGGAATGAAGTATGGCTGAGGGAATTACGGGCAAGTCGCCTCTGGAAGAGGCGCTGGCAAGCATGGCCGCGGCAAGTCCAGCCCCAGCGGAACAGGCCGCTCCGGTTTCGACGGAAAAGCGGAAGGTACGGATCGGGCTTGTGGACGACCATCCGATTGTGCGGGAAGGTCTGCGCAAGCTGCTGATGTTGGAAGAAGATTTCGAGGTGGTGGGGGAAGCCGATAACGGCCGCACGGCGCTCGAACTGATCGAGGACCTCCATCCGGATGTGCTGCTGTTGGACCTGAAGATGCCCGGTATGGACGGGCTGTCGGCGCTGCAGACGTTGCAGCATGCCTCGCACCAGACGAAGATCATTGTGCTCACCGCGTCGGAAGACAAGAACGAGTGGGTGCAGGCGATGAAGCTGGGCTGTTCGGGCATTGTGATCAAGCAGACGCAGCCGGAGCTGATCGTAAAGAGCATCCGCAAGGTGAACTCAGGCGAGATCTGGCTGGACTCGCACACGACGGCCGCTGTGATGCGGCAGTTCGCATCGCCTTCGGATAACAATGGCGGCGCGCCTGGAGCCAAGGGCCGCGAGCGTTCACCGCTGAGCGCGCGCGAGCGGGAGATTGTGGCGCTGGTGGCGCAAGGCTACAAGAACAAGGAAATGGCCGAGAAGATGTTCATTTCCGAGCAGACGGTGAAGAACCACCTGCACAACATTTTCGACAAGCTGGGAGTTTCCGACCGCCTGGAACTGGCCCTGTACGCGATTCACAAGGGGCTGCACCTGGGCGGAGACAAGTAAACACGCAGCGGCGTCCGACTTACACTGGAGCGAGCATGTGGAACTTCCGCATACTCGCTCTTTTGCTTTTGGCAGGGCTGTTCGCCGGCGCGCCGCGGGCGGCGCTGGTGGAGCAGTCGGGCGACCTGGGAGCGGTGTTGCGGGCGATCACACTGCCGGGTGCCCGGTCAGAGGCGTTTCAAACGCCGGGGGCCGAGGAGATCACGCGGTGGCGCGAGGCCCTGGATGCGCTTCTGGCGGGGAACGCGGCGGGGGCGGCGGGGCTGGCTGATGCGCTGGGCTACGATGTGATCGCGTTCAGCGATACGGCGAGCGGGGCGAAATACTGGCTGTTGCGCGAGCGGGCGGCGAATGCGCGGGCGCTGGGGACGTATGTCGTGAATCCGAACGCCTGCCGGCTGCTGAGTATACAAGCGCCGCATGCCGGGGGTGACCTGAACACGCTGCCGCAGAGCGTGGCCTTCTTCCTGGGGCTGAATGCGCATTCGCTACTGATTGCCGGAGCGCACCGCTGCGCGAACACACAGGTGGCCGGATGCGGCGGGACGACGAGCGTGTGTTCGGCGGACGGCAGAGAGCAGCCGTACACGATCTCGGACCCGTCACATTTCACGCAGACTTTTTTTCAGGCGACGCATGAACAGATCGCACGGCGGCTGCCGGGGTCGATTGCGATTTCGCTGCATGGGTTCACGTGGCAGGCGGGGGATCCGGAGGCGATTGTGTCGAACGCGACGTGCAACAACCGCGCGCCGAGCGTGGCGACGCAGGTGGCCGAGGCCTACACGCGGCGGTTTGAACAGATGGGGCTGGCGTTCACGGCGGGAAGTTGCAATGCGCCGGGCGGGCCTGCGAGGCTGTGCGCGGAGACGAACGTGCAGGGGCGGTTTTCGGCGGGGGCGGTGGATGCGTGTGCGTGTAGCGGCGGGGGGAGCACGTGTGCGGCGGGGTCGAATTGCCCGCGGACGGCGGAGTATCCGGAGCGGTTTGTGCACATCGAACAGTCGTGCGCGATGCGGGAGGTGGGGACGTGCGGGCGGCCGGGGCGGTTCAGTTATGCCGACGGCGTGGGCGTGCTGCGGGATCTGTTTCCGTGCTGGCCGAGGATTGCGGCGGCGGTGCATGGGGCGAGCTTTGAGCGGGAGGCGCTGGCGCCGGGGGCGTTCTTCACGTTGTATGGATCGAACCTCGGGGCGGATGTGACGGTGGAGGA
>JAFLBB010000181.1 GCA_017304135.1 Acidobacteriota bacterium
TGGCGGGGGGGGGGGAAGAAAAGTTCACGAGGGATGACCCGTGGCGGGGCTGGATTCCGAGTTCCCAGGTAGCACGGATGGTTTGGGACCGGAGGCCGGGTGGTGAGCCTGGCCGCGTGCGGAGAGCTTGGAGGAGGAGGGCGAGTATGAGAGTTTCGATTCCGATTTGCGGATGGTTGCTGCTGGCCACGGGCGGGCTGCTGTGGGGGCAGAGCGGCTACACGGTGGGCGTGGCGCTGGCGGACAAGACGGTGGTGCGGGGGATCAGTGTGCCGGGGCAACCGGTGACGTGGCAGCCGCCGCAGTACAACCCGGCGACGCAGTTTTTGGATTTGACGGGGGTGTTCACGATTCCCTTTGGGAGGTCATTGAACGACTTCGTGGTGACGGTGAACGGGCGCGGGGTGACGGTGCCGTTGGGAGGCGGGGTGCCGGTGGCGGGCGCGCTGCAGTATGGGTTTGTGGTGAGCATTCCGCTGCCGGGGGCGACGCCGCCACCGCCCGGGTGGAGCATCTACACGTTTGGCAGCATATTGAGCAATCCGGACAACATTGCCAAGCCGATCGTGGCGGAGTTGTATGACGGGGCGCAGAGCGTGTTGCGGGCGCGGCAACTGATCACAATTGTGGATGCGCGCGGCGCGGGGGCCGACTACGACCTGGCGGGGGGCAACGCGACGGTGAGCGAAGGGCTGCAACTGGAGATGACGGGGCGAGGGCTGGACAACCTGGAGGCGTTCCACGTGGCGGGGCTGCCGCATCCGACCGCGGCAGATTACGAAGCGGCGCTGACGGCGGAGATGCGGCGGAAGGCGCTAGCGTTGCCGACGAACACGGCGATCGGGGCGCCGACGGCGGCCTGCATTCCGATCGACTCGCTGCCGGCAGGGTGGAAGTTGCTGCCGGATTACGCGTTGGTGTTTGCGGAGGCCGAGGCGCAGTATGCGGCCTACGTGACGGCGAGCGCGGCGGGAGGGGGCTTGGCGCAGGTGATTACGAACCAGTCGTGCGTGCGGGAGCCGGTGCTGCCGGGGAGCTTCGAGGTGTGCGCGGGGGCATTGCGGGGGACCGGGCAGAGCATGAAGCTGCAGTCGGTTTCGAATGTGGACTTGTCGTTGGGGCTGGACCAGGCGACGCCGCCGTATTCCCACGCGCAGCCTTCGCTGGGGCCGATTGAGACGAAGGTATTGGGCAAGTTTCTGGGTTTATTTATCCGCTATTCACATGCACCGACGCGGTCGTGCCTGGTGAGGCCGAGGAAGACGATTACGGAGCCGACGCTGCGGACGCGGCCGTCGCTGGATGCGCAGCGGACGTGCGATGCGATCACACTGAACGGGCTGGGAGGGGCGCGGTCGACGGGGGCGCTGCCGTTCACGCTGAAAGAAGGGTCCGAAGGGCGGGAGCATATCGACATTCATGCCGGGACGCAGCCGGCGGACTATTTTCTGCTGAACGATCCGAAGACGAGCACTTTGCCGGGGTGGTGCGGGTTGAACGCAGGGATGGAGTTGACGAGCCGGAGGTTGGTGGACCAGTTCTGGACGTATACGAACCAGATTTTGAATTCGACGTGGAGCGAGGGCTATCCGCGGACGCGGCAGGCGCAGGCGCTGGAGGGGATCTTCCGGAGCTGGGAGCCGGGGACGTGGGGTGAGGCGAACCTGGTGGGCACGAGCACGGGGGCGGATCACCAACTGACGTTCAACTACAGTGAGGCCAAGAGCAAGAACTTGCGGGACCGGTTCTTTGCGCGGATGGACGTAGGCGGGTCGGTGCAGGGGAAGGCGTTGCAGTCGTACTACCTGTTTCAGCCGTCGATTTTCCCGTGCGAACACAACCTGTGCGGGTTCAACCGGACGGAGAACGGGACACAGCACGATGTGTCGTTCCAGTACACGACGGGGGCGCTGAACCATATTGTGGCGCAGTTGGCGGCGACGTCGTTGTTGACGTTCAACTGGGAGCCGACGTATCAGCAACTGGGGGTGGCGCCGCCGCCGGGAGTGCCGCCGACGCAGAAGGCGGTGCTGGACGGGCCGACGCTGAGCAATTTGCACGCGGCGTTTGCGGAGTTGGGAGCGAATGCGGCCTCGATCCGGGTGACGCCGGTGTTCAAGCCGTTTTTCTACATCAATCCGCAGCCGGTGCGCCCGCCGGGCTGGACGCCGGGGCAGGAGAACCTGGTGTACTCGACGCCGTATTTGCAGGTGGAGGTGCAGAACTCGCAGGGGACGTGGCTGCGGGGAGCGAGCTACCTGTGGGATCTCGATTTCCAACTGACGCCGGTGGCGACGGACAAGTTGACGGCGGCGTGGTCGGGCGGCGGCGGGCCGGCGTCGGTGGGGATGGCGGTGTTCAGCAACTTCACGGGCTGCGTGGGACAGTACTATGGCGCTTCGCCGGCGGGCTGTCCGGACGCGGCGTATGGCGCGCTGCTGTCGCGGCTGCAACCGGTGTTGGCGAGCAAGCTGCTGTATCTGGCGGACCGGTTCCCGGCGCCGTACAACTACTATTCGGGTCCGCAGCGGAAGCAGTTTTCGCTGGTGGAGAAGTATCAGGAAGACCAGGTAATCGCCTTCTACGGCAACCTGCAATAGAGAGGGAATCGGAGACACCCATGAGAACGTTGATGGCATTGCTACTGGTGTGCGTGGCCGCTTCGGAGGCGGCCACGATCACGAATGTGACGGTGACGAACCTGAGCACGGCGAATTTTACGCGCGAGAGCGGGGAGGGGCAGCTTGAGTTCCGCAGCGATGTGACGTCGTACACGCCGCCGGGGCCGGCGGGGCCGTTTGTGTCGATGTCGGCGGTGCTGGGGTGGCTGTTTGCGGCGTGGTCGCCGGAGGGGGTGGAGACGCCGCTGGGCGAGAACGTGGTGATCGGCTATGAGATGTCGTTCACGGTGGAGGATCCGTTGAACGAGGGTTATCAGTTGGCGGTGAACTCGAGCCTGGCGGGGTGGCAGACGGCGGCGTGGTATTTCGGGGATACGGGGGAGCTGGGGAGTTTTGTGGGCGATTTCGATGCGGACGTGTCGCGGAACGGCGTGTATGTGAATGCGCCGAACCTGCTGCTGCCGGGGGGGAGCACGTTTGCGAGCGTGGATGTGACCGCGACGAACGATCCGGTGTTGAGCTATGCGGGGGCGTTTGGGGCGGTGGTGCAGGCGGGGACGGCGAATTACAGTTTGCGGTATTTCGCGCCGCTGGCGTTTGTGGGGACGACGGGCCCGGCGGGCGAGGTGGCGATGCGGTTTGGGATGCAGCCGACGCTGGGCGGGTTTTCGATTGCGGGGACGCCGGGAGAGGATGGCGAGGAGGCGTCGCTGCACGGGTTGTCGACGGAGATTTATTTGCTGAGCTTTGGGAATGGAGGAGGCGGTTCGGAGGTGCCGGAGCCGGGGACGTGGGCGCTGATGGGAGCGGGGCTGGTGGCGCTGGCGGGGTGGGCGCGGCGGAGGTAGACGCAGTGGAGGTAGGGAGAGAAGCCGGCGGCGCGGGAGGGGTCGGGGCCCGAGCCGCCGGCGTTGCGGCGTAGTGGGTGTTACTTGGCCGCGATGGTGAGGGCGGCGGGGGTGGCGCGGCGAGCGGCGGCGATGAGTTCGCGTTCGCGTTTGGTGGACGGGATGACGACGGCGGCGCGGGTGGGGTTGCTCCAGACCTTGGCCAGGAAGTACTCGTTGCCGTAGCGGTTGAAGACGAGTTTGCTGGTGACGGAGGCGGGCTCAGGATTGGCGGCATTGGTGAAGACCATGGCGGATTTGTGGGGGCCGGTTTCACAGCGCAGCGCGAGGACGCGTTCGGAGTGAGTGACGGAGTATTCACAGGCGGGCATCGTGTAGGGGCCGAGCTGGAATTCAAAGGGAATGGTGGCGGTGACGCGGATGGTTTGGGCGTGGAGGGAGAGGCAGCCTACAGCTGCCAGGATCCCAGCCGTGAGTGCAAAGCGGTACATGGCAAGTCTCCTCTCGAAGTGTTTGTTTTTGGGGGTTCGTTGAACCTCGATTGGGATAGCGAGAGGAGTGGGGGAAGTCCGCCAGGGGGGGAAACGAGTGGGGGGCAGCGAGGCTGGCGCGCATTAAGACCCGTGCATATAATTGGCGCGGGGTTATCTATCATGCTGCGGACTTTTCAATTTCACATTCTGTTGGTGGTTGCTGTGTTGTGGGCGGTGGGCCTGTTTGGGCAGGATCCGAGGGGGCGCGTTTTGGGACGGGTGATGGACACGACGGGGGCTGTGGCGCCGGGGGTGACGGTGGTGGCGACGAACGTGGAGACGGGGGTGGTGACGAACGCCACGAGCAACGAGTCAGGGAACTACCAGCTGCTGTATCTGAATCCGGGGAGGTACAAGCTGACGGTGGAGCAGCCGGGCTTCAAGCGGGTGGAGCGGACGGCGGTGGAGGTGCGGGTGGGCGATGCGATCACGCTGGACATGACGCTGGAGCCGGGGCAGGTATCGGAGAGCGTGACGGTGACGGCGGAGACGCCGCTGCTGGAGGCGAGCGAGGCGACGGTGGGGCAGTTGGTGGACCGGCGGCGGCTGGCGGATTTGCCGCTGGCGGGGGGGAATCCGGCTTATCTATTGCAGTTGACGCCGGGGATCATGGCGACGAACGCGGCCTCGCACGGGTGGTTTCCGCATGCGACGGATTCGACGAGCAACGTGGCGGCGGTGGGGACGCGGACGCGGGCGTCGCAGTTTGCGCTGGACGGCAATCCGATCATGACGCAAGGGGGGCAGGCGAGCTATTCGCCGCCGCCGGAGATGGTGCAGGAGATGAAGATCCAGACGGCGCCGTTCGATGCGAGCCAGGGCGGGTTTTCGGGGGCGAACTTCAACATTGTGACGCGGTCGGGTTCGAACGACTGGCATGGGGACTTGTGGTTTTCGCACTATTCGCGGCCGTTGATGACGCGGAACTTTTTCGTGAACCGGTTTATCTTCGATCCGAACACGGGGCCGGTGACGGAGGAGAAGAAGAAGTCGCAGTGGCCGCCGACGCAGACGAACCGGTACCGGGCGACGGTGAGCGGGCCGGTGATCAAGAACAAGACGTTTTTCATTTACGGGTATGACAAGTTGTTCCGGAAGCGTCCGGCGACGGGAGTGAACACGGTGCCGACGGCGGAGCAGCGGACGGGGGATTTTTCGAAGCTGCTGGCGTTGGGGGCGCGGTATCAGATCTATGATCCGTTCACGATCGCGGCGGCGGCGGGGGGGCGGTTTTCGCGATTGCCGCTGGCGGGGAATGTGATTCCGGCGAGCCGGATCAGTCCGGTGGCGAAGCGGCTGCTGGATTTTTATCCGCAGCCGAATTCGACGGAGAACGTGGAGGGGCGGAATAATTTTGTGGCGCCGATCGGGACGCAGATCGATTACTACTCGCATTCGGTGCGGATGGACCACACGTTCACGGAGAAGCACAGGGTGTTTGGGTCGTTTTCCTGGTCGGACCTGGCCGAGCCGGCGAACCGGCGGTTTCCGGGGTTGAACTCCATCGGGCATGTGCAATACAGGCGGCACAGGGGGATTTCGGTGGACGACGTGTACATGATTTCGCCGACGACGATTTTGAACACGCGGTATGGGCTGACGCGGTTCTTGAACGGGGAAATTCCGGACACGATTGGGATTGACCTGGCGGGGTTGGGATTCTCCTCGGGGCTGGCAAATGCGCTGGACCGGGAGTTGACGACGCTGCCGCAGATGACGATTCAGGGGTTGCAGGCGTTGAGCCGGAACACGGGTTTGAAGACGGCGACGAACTATCACTTTGTGACGAGCAACGCGACGCACACGCGGGGGAACCACTCGATCCGGTTTGGGGGCGAGGCGCGGGTGTTCCAGGAGAACCGCTACAGCTATGGGGATTACACGCCGCTGCTGGATTTCCAGGCCGCCTGGACGCGGGGTCCGCTGGACAATTCGCCGGTGGCGCCGATTGGGCAGGGGACGGCTTCGTTTTTGTTTGGCCTGCCGACGGGAGGTGGACGGGATGACAATCCGTCGGTGGCGCAGCAGTCGCGGTTCTTTGGGTTGTATGCGCAGGACGACTGGAAGGTGACGCGGACGCTGACGCTGAACGTTGGGCTGCGGTATGAGATTGAAGCGCCGATTACGGAGCGGTTTGACCGGACGACGCGGGGGTTCGATTTCAACACGGCGAATCCGATTCAAGCGGCGGCGGCGGCGAACTATGCGCGGAATCCGATTCCGGAGCTGCCGGTGGCGCAGTTTGCGACGCCGGGCGGGCTGTTGTTTGCGAATGTCGGCGGGGCTCCGCGCAGTTTGTGGAAGAGCGACAAGACGAACCTTGCGCCGCGATTCGGGTTTGCCTGGCAGATGACGCCGAAGACGGTGTGGCGGGGCGGGTATGGGATTTTCTATGAACTGTTGGGCGCGTCGGTGAACGATGTCGGGCAGCAGGGCTACAGCCAGCGGACGTCGTTGAACGCCAGCCTGGACAACGGGCTGAGCTTCTTTGGGACGCTGGCGAATCCGTTTCCGAACGGGTTCCTGGCGCCGGCGGGGGCGTCGAACGGGCTGCGGACGTTTGTGGGGCGGTCGCCGGGGTTCTTCGATCCGGGGCTGAGGAACGGGTATATGCAACGGTGGAGCCTGGGTGTGCAGCGGGAGTTGCCGCGGCGGGTGTTGCTGGAGGCGGCGTATGTGGGCAACCGGGGGAGCCTGATGAGCGTGACACGGAATTTGAACGCGGTGCCGAACCGGTATCTGTCGACGTCGGCGGTGCGGGACCAGGCGACGATCGACTTTCTGACGACGAATGTGCGGAACCCGTTCCAGGGGCTGCCGGAGTTCACGGGGTCGGCGATGGCGGGGGCGAACGTGGCGCGGAGCCAGTTGCTGAAGCCGTATCCGCACTTTGTGGATTTGAACGCGGACGATGATATTGGGTACTCGTGGTATCACTCGATGCAGGTGCGGATTGAGCGGCGGTTTGCGCAGGGATTCACGGTGCACGGGTCGTATACGTGGTCGAAGTTCATGGAGGCGGTGGAGTTTCTGAACGATGCCGATCCAAGGCCGACGGAGGTGATTTCGCCGCAGGACCGGACGCACCATGTGGCGATCACGGCGATTTATGAGCTGCCGTTTGGGAGGGGGCGGCGGTTTTTGGCGTCGTCAAGCGGCGTGGTGGACCGGGTGATTGGCGGGTGGCAGGTGCAGGGGATTTACCAGGGGCAGACGGGGCCGCCGGTGAACTTCGGCAACGTGGGGTTCTATGGGAACATCAACGACATTCAATTGCCGGAGAGCCAGCGGACGGCGGAGCGGTGGTTCAATACCGAGGCGGGGTTTGAGCGCGATCCGGCGAAGCAACTGGCGAATAACTTGCGGACGTTTCCGCTGCGGCTGTCGGGGGTGAGGTCAGATGGGTTCAACCAGTGGGATTTGTCGGTGTTCAAGAACTTCCGGATCACGGAGCGGGTGCGGTTCCAGTTGCGGGCCGAGGCGCAGAATGCGCTGAACCATGCGATGTTCAACCCGCCGAACGCAGCGCCGACGAACTCGAACTTCGGGCAGGTGACGGCGACGCAGTTTCCGGAGCAGAGGCGGATCAACCTGGCGGGGAAGCTGACGTTCTGAAGCGGGCGTGAAGAAACGGATCAGGACCGCCGGAGCGGTCCTGAACGCTGGCTGGGGGAGTGGGGTTACTTCACGCGCAGGGCGTGGATGATGGTGGTTTGGGGTGCGCGGAGGGAGGAGGCGGTATCGGTGAGGAGGCGCGAGCGGACCTGTTCGCGTTTGGCTTTGGGGAGCATGAGGCCGGCAGAGGCGCCTTCCTGCCAGACCGAGGCCAGGAAGTAGTCATCGCCGTAGCGGTTGAAGACGAGCTTGGAGCTGGAGGCGGCGGGGACGGCGGAGGCTTGCATGACGACGGCGGCGGCGGATTTGGGGTGAGCGTAGTCACCGCGAACGATGAGGAAGCCGGGGCGTTGGAGGACGGAGTAGTCGCCGGCGGGCATGAGAGCTTGGCCGATGTGGAAATCGAAGGGGATGGTGGCTTGGAGCTTGACGCTCTGCGCGGGAAGCGAGAGGGAGGCAAGCGCGGCCAGGAGTGTGGCGGTGAGAACAGAACGGAACATGGTGAATCTCCTTTTGGTCCTGGTTGTTTGGTGAGGCGTTTTGAACCTCACTGGGGAAAGCGAGGGGGGCGGGAGAAGTCCGCCAAGGAAAGAAGGGGGGCGGAGGGGGAGCGGTTCCGAGGCCTTTACATGGGATGCAAGGGGGCGTAGTGTGCGGGTTGGGAGGTAGTGTTATGCGGAGCCTCTTATGGGTTGTGATGGCGGCGTTGCCGATGGCGGCGCAGCCGGACGGGTACTGGCAGTATGCGGGGGGGATCAACGAAGCCTCGGAGTTAGGGTTGACCGAGCGCGGGCGGTGCAAGCAGATGGCGGATGCGCTGGATGGGTGGGCGTCGTTTCACAAAGCCTGCCGGGAGCCGAGGTTTCAGACGACGATTGCGGTGTCGGGGGAGGTGAACTGGAGCTATGGGACGCTGATGGGGCGGATGAGCCGGGGGATGGTGATCGAGATCAAGGGAAAGGGGACGAACAACAGCACGGTGGCGGCGATGGCGTGCCGGGCGAGTTGGGAGACGGAGACGTTTACGAAGGGTGAGTTTGCGGCGGCGGGGACGGGGGTGGAGTGTGGGGGGACGTTCACGGCGCCGGGTCCGATGATGACGCGGAATGGGGACTGGGTGAAGGAGGCGCGGATACTGTTGCAGGTGGTGTTTTCGGATGGGTCGTATGTGACGCGGCATTTGGTGTACAAGTGGCGGGCGGGGGAGCCGTTGTGGACGAAGGCGGGGGGGAGCGCGGCGCGAGAGAATGGAGGGCGTGGCAGCGAATGAATTGATCCCGGATGAGGGAGCGGTGACGGAGTCGGCGGTGTGGGAGCGGGTGGGTGTGGACCCGATGGAGTTGTTGCGGACGGAGGAGGGTAGGTGTCGTGGAAATGCACGGCGAGTG
>JAFLBB010000182.1 GCA_017304135.1 Acidobacteriota bacterium
GAGGGCGACGCCGGCAAAGCCGATGCCGAGCGCGGGGAAGGCGGCGGCAAGGACGGCGCTGCCGCAGCCTCCGAAGACGAGCCAGAAGGTGCCGATGAATTCGGCTGTGAGTTTTTTGGTCATGGACGCGAACCTCCGAGGTTGATTGCATGCCGGATCAGGGGCTTAGGTAGAAAGCCTGACCCGGCGCTCAGGGGATTGTGACATGAAATGGGTTGGGGGGATAGGGGGAGAAAGAAAGGAATGCGGCGCGGTGCGGGGCTCGGTGCGCGGGTGGGGCTCGGTGCGCGGGTGGGGCTCGGTGCGGCGTGAGGGTAGAGGTCTGGTGCGGGGAGTGGCGCGGTACGGGGGCAGGTTGGCGGTGATTCCCCACATCGGGTTGCGCCAGGGAACCCCATGGCTGCCGGAATATTCCACAAGATGGGAGTGGAGGCGCAGGTGGGGAACGATTGGGAGAGGAAATTTGAGTAAAACAGGGCCATCAAGTGAGCGGAATCCGGTCTATTTCAGACAATAGGAATGTAAATTATGAGTGTGGCAGATGAATTGCGATGACCTTCCGCAAATTCTGGGATGGGGCGTGTGGAGGAGCGAAACGCCGCTGCTCCACGAGGTAGCCGCCCTGTTCCGCACTCAGGGACACTAGACCCGCGCTTGTAGGAAGAGGGGCGGGCGAGGTGAGGCAGAGGTAGCCAGATGGTCGCGAAGAGTCAGCAGTTGGGAGAACGGCGGCGTGGGTCCGGGCAGCAGAGGGACGGGCATGGCGTAGGGCAGACACGGACGGGAAAGCCACCAGGAGGGGGTGATGCGGAAGCGATGAACCGGACAAAGCCGCATCTGGTGGAAGGAGGCGGGGACGAGGGCGGATATCGTGAAAAAGCTGGGGGATCGGGGACGGAGGTAACCTCGCGGCTGCAGGGCGTGGTGCCGCTATCGGAGAGGCAGGAGGCGGAGTTTCTGGAACTGGTGAGCCAGTATGAGGACGCGCTGTGCGAGGCAGTGGAGGCGCGGCTGTACAAGACCGGCTACGAGGTTTCCGACGCGCTGGCGGAGATGAGCCTGCGGTTGGGGCGGCTGGAGGCAGGCGCGCGCGATGTGATTGAGATTCACACGCGCGGGGTGAAGGCATCGTTGAGCAGCGCGAATGCGTTCCGGGGACGGGTGTGCCTGGAAGAGGCGCGGCTCATGACATTGGAATTGATGGGGAATCTGGCGAACTTCTACAGGAACTATTACTCGGATTTCCCCGGAAAGAGAAGGCAGTAATGAGCCGGACGGTGCTGAAGTTATTTGTCGCCGGGCGGAGCTTGCAGTCCGAGCGGGCGATCCGGAATTTGCGGTCGATTTGCCGGGAAGCACTGGAAGAGGACCTGGAAGTGGTGATTATCGATGTTCTGGAGCATCCGAACGAGGCCGAGGTATCGCGGATCTGCGCGTCGCCGACGTTGCTGCGCGAGTTGCCGCCGCCGGTGAGGCGGGTGATTGGGGACTTGTCGGATGCAGGGGATGTGATCGCGGGTTTGGGGTTGCACACGAGCAGGGCTTAAGAGCAGGAGGGACAGCAGGGAATGTGGGCGGATGCGAACGGCCAGGAATTGGCAAACAGATTCAAGGATGCTCCGGTTAAGAAGAAGCTGACGGGGATTCAGGGATTCGATTTGATCACCGAAGGCGGGTTGCCGCTGAACCGGACGACGTTGGTGGTGGGCACGGCGGGCAGCGCAAAGACAGTGTTTGCGGTGCAGTTTCTCGTTTCAGGGATCGAGCAATGTGACGAGCCGGGCGTCTTTGTGACGTTTGAGGAGCGGCCGGCGGACATTTGCACGAATTTCGCCAGCCTGGGATGGCGGATTGAAGACTGGGTGAAGGAGAAGAAGTGGGCGTTTGTGGACGCCTCGCCGGCGCCGGAGCAGATGACGGTGAGCGGGCCGTTCGATTTTGGCGGGTTGATGGCGCAACTGGAGCGGGCGATCCGGAAGGTGGGCGCCAAGCGGGTGGCGATTGACTCGCTGGGGGCGGCGTTTGCGCAATATCCGCAGAACGCGATTGTGCGGCATGAGATTTTCCGCATTGCCAATGCGCTGCGCGAACTGGGTGTGACGAGCGTGATGACGGCCGAGCGGCAGGAAGAGTATGGCGAGATCAGCCGCCACGGGGTGGAGGAGTTTGTCGCCGACAACGTGGTGATCCTGCGCAATATTCTCGAAGATGAGAAGCGGCGGCGGACGGTGGAGGCGCTGAAGTTCCGCGGCACGTCGCATCACAAGGGCGAGTATCCGTTCACGGTGTCGGCCGAAGAAGGGATTGTGGTGATTCCGCTGTCGGCGATTGAGCTGAAGCAGAAGTCGACGATCATCCGGCGGCCGTCGGGCAACGCGGAGTTGGACAAGATGTGCGGCGGGGGAATCTTCCGCGACTCGATCATCCTGGTGACGGGGGCGACCGGGTGCGGCAAGACGCTGATGACGACCGAGTTCATCTCGGGCGGGGCGCGGGCGGGGGAACGCTGCCTGTTGCTGGCCTTTGAGGAGAGCCGCGACCAGTTGTTCCGCAACGCCTCGGGATGGGGCGTGGACTTTGCGCAGTTTGAGCGGGACGGGCTGTTGAAGGTGATGTGCGCGTATCCGGAATCGAAGGGGCTGGAGGACCACCTGATCCAGATCAAAAAGACGATTCAGGAGTTCAAGCCGGAGCGGCTGGCGGTGGATAGCTTGAGCGCGCTGGAGCGGGTGTCGACGACGAAGGGCTATCGCGAATTCGTGGTGGCGTTGACCTCGTTTGTGAAACACCTGGAGGTGGCGAGCCTGTTTACGGCGACGACGCCGACGCTGGTGGGCGGCACGTCAGTGACCGAAGCGCACATTTCGACGATCACCGATTCGATCATCCTGCTGCGGTATGTGGAGATGTTGGGCGATATGCGGCGCGGGATCATGGTGCTGAAGATGCGGGGATCGGCGCACGACAAGAACATTCGCGAATTCACGATCGACGGCGAGGGGATGCACATCGGCAAGTCGTTCACGAACATTACGGGGATTCTGGCGGGCTTTCCGCATACGGTGCCGGCCGATGAGGCGGCGCGGATTGAGCGGTTGTTCCGCAACGGGCAGATGGACCCGGCGGAGATGTAGGCGCGGGGGCGCCTGAGGCGCAGAGATGGTGACAGCGGCGGCGCAGCGCTAGTTGCGGCGCTGCGCGGGGCTTAGGCCGTGGGGACTGAGTCGATCTGGTGGGGGATCCAGAGGTCCAACTGGATGAGGGGGTCGTCGATCAAGAGGCGGAAGTCGCCTCCGATGCGGCGGACGTCGAGGAGGCGTTCGTCGGTGGGCCTGGGGCATATCGGGCTGGCGGTGAGGCTGGCCGACTGAGTGAGTTGAAAGTCAAAGCCGACCCAGCCGCCGTGGCGGAGGCCGGAGCGGAGGGTGAGGTGGGCCTGGTGTTGGGCGGCGAGATGGAAGAGGAAGAGGATCCAGGAGGCGATGACGTCGCGGGATTCGGCCGGGACGGAGACGGCGGGCAGCCGGGAGATGGTGATGGCCTCGCGAGAGGCGGGGTGGGCGGTGTGGACGCGGGAGAGGGCGGAGTGGACGACCTCGTCGAGGGGGGTGTTGGCGAGGGTGACTTTTTCGCTGAAGGCGATGATGGTGTGAGAGGTGCTGGTGAGGTGATCGAGCCTGCGGGCGTGGACAATGCGGGTGGTGAGTTTGCCGTCGCAGTAGCGGACGACGTCGAGGTCGGCGCATTCGAGGCTGGAGACCCAGTTGCCGAAGGGCTGGCCGAGGAGTTCGCTTACGGTGCGGTTCAAGAGGGCGGCGGCCTTGGAGTTGGCGGCGACGATAAAGCCGTGGCGATCGAGGAGGACGGCGGGCGCGCCGCCGCAGTGGAGGTTCAGGATGGAGGCGAGGGGTTGCGAGGCGAGCGATGGGCCGCTGGCGCGCGTACCGGGTTTGTAGAGCATGGGAAGACCTCTTACCAAACTCGAGCGGTGTGGAAGCCGAAGGAGTGGAATGGCGCGCACGGACGTGTGCGTGTTGGGTTAGTGCCGGACGGCTGGTGTAGTTCTCAAACTCAATGAGGAGATCGACACAACGGGCGAGGGAGATTATGGGAAAGCGAGGAAAAATTCGCTGGAATTTGCGGAGCGGTCGGGCAATCGCGGTACACTCATTCCTCAGCGAGGCTGGCCGTGCGTGAAGTGCATCTTCGGCTATACATAACGGGTACATCCGCACGCTCCAGCGTGGCGCGCAAACGGGTGGAAGACTATTGTGCGCGCTTGCCGGAAGGGGCCGCGAAGTTAGAGGTATTCGATTTAATGGAGGCGGGGGAATTGGCGGAACGGGACCGGATTATTGCGACGCCGACACTGCGGAGGTTGCTGCCGCTGCCGTCGGTATCGCTGGTGGGGGACATGGGGAATGAGGAGCAGTTGGCGGCGCTGATCGATTATGGGGAGTCGCCGGGGCGGATGATGTAGGGCGGCGGGGAGCAGCGAGGCTGGCAGCTAGAAGCGGTATTGCAGGCCGAGGTAGAGCGAGCGGCCGGGGGCATCCATGCCGGAGCCGTGGGTGCGGTAGTTTTCGTCGAGGATGTTTTCGAAGGCGGCGTGAGCGTGGAGGCGTTCGTTGAGGGGGTAGCCGGCGCGGAGGTTGAGGGTGGTCCAGGCGGCGGTGTCGAGGTAGAGGGGGAGGCGGGTTGTGGCGGCGACGGTGGGGAGGAGGCGGTTCTGGATTTGGGCGAGGGTTTCGCCGGTGGGGGTGAAGACGCCGTTGTTGAGATAAGGCGCGACGCGGGAGCCGTTGAAGAAAGCCGTGATGTCGTTGCGGGAGCGGGAGGCGCCGATGCGTTCGTCGTCGCGGTCGCCGCCGCTGAGGCGGGATTGGGCTCCGGTGGCGGTGAGGGTGAGTTCCCACCAGGGGCGGCGTCCGGTGGGGACGTGGCGGAGGGCGAGGGTGCCGGACTGGGGCGGGAGGCGGCGGATGTTGCGGTTGGGGTCGAGGTCGCGGCCTACGAGGAAGGTGTAGTTGGCTTCGAGGGACCAGCGGGGGTTGAACTGGTAGCGGGCGAGGGATTCCGTGCCGTAGTAGCGGGAGCGGCCGTCGTTGACGAAGGACTTGACGGCGCGGGGGTCGAGGGCGGTGGTGACGGTGACGACACCTTGGGCGCGCTGGGCGGCGGTGGGGGTAAGGGGCGTGACGGCGATGCCGGCGAGGGCGGTGGGGATGGCGGTGGAGGGGAAGAGGAGGGTGCGGCGGACGATGGGGTCGGCGAGTTCGGCGTCGAAGGCCTGGAGGCGGAGGTAGAGCTTGCCGGTGGTGATGCGGGCGCCGAATTCGAGATTGCGGAGGGTTTCGGCGGCGAGCGAGGAGAGGGGCTGGCCCTTGGAAGTGGCCGATTCGCCGGAATCGGTGGAGAGGAGCGCGCCGGCTTCGCGGGCGGCTGAGGAGGGGACTTCGTAGCCGAGATCGTTGAGGCCGAGAGCGCCGAGGTCGTTGAGGTTGGGGGCGCGGAAGCCGCGCGAGGCGATGACGTGGAGTCCGAGGATGGGGGTGAGCTGGTAGCGGGCGGTGGCGTGCCAGGTGAGGTCGCGGAACCATTGGGAGGCTGAGGGGATGCCGTAGGTGGAGTCGGCGGTGGTGGCGAAGCGGATAGCAGTGTAGCGGAGGCCGGCGGCGGTTTGGAGGCGGGAGGTGAGTTGGAGGGTGGCTTGGGAGAAGAGGCCGAGGTTCTGGTATTGGGAGCGGTCGGGGTAGAGGGGGCGGGGGCGGGTGAGGGCGCCCGAGACGGGGTTGAAGACGTCGCGGCGGGAGCGGATGCGTTCGTCGTAGAGTTCGCCGCCCAAGCTGGCGGCGAGGCGGGAGCCGTAGTGGGTGGTTCCCTGCCCTGTGTAGCCGTAGGAATTGACGCGGGTGTGGTCGGTGGTGATGGGGTCGGTGTAGCGGAGGTTCTGGCGGGAGCCGCCGTCGGTTTGGGAGTTGAGGGAGAAGGTGGAGGAGAGGGTGTCGAGGGGGCCGAGGGAGAGCTTTTCGTAGCGGGCGTAGAGCCAGTTGAGGATTTGGGGGTCGAAGGTGGAGAGGGTGCGGCCGAGGCCGCCGTTCAAGTCCTTGTAGCCGCGGACGTCGGCTTGGACGCCGCGCTGGTAATGGAAGGTAGCGCTATGGGTGGGGGCGGGACGCCAGGCGAGCTTGGTTTGGAGGCCGTATTGGCGGAAGCCGGTGTCCTGGAGGCGCGAGCCGAGGAGGTCGCGGACGTCGTCGAGGGGGAGGCCGAGGTAGCGGTGGAAGGCGTTGCGGGAGTCGTGGCCGTGGCCGGCGCGGAGGTCGTTGTGTTTGCGGCCGGAGAGGGCGCCGAGGAGGAAGAGCTTTTCGTTGGAGAGCGAGTAGCGAGCGGCGGCGTTGGAGGACCAGTCGGCGGAGGCGCCGGAGAGGTGGAGGTCGGCGTGGGATTCCCAGGCGGGGGAGGAGGCGAAACGGGCTTCGGGGGTGAGGACCTGGATGGCGCCGCCGAGGGCGTCGGAGCCGTATTGGGAGCCGGTGGGACCGAGGAAGGCTTCGACGCGCTGGGCTTGCATGGGTTCGACGAAGGCGAGGTATTGGTTGGGGCCGGAGCGGAAGGTGGAGTTGTTGAAGCGGATGCCGTCGATGACGTTGAGGACGTGGTAGCCGGTGAGTCCGCGGAAGAAGGGGGAGACCTGGCCGTAGGTGGATTGCTGGACGAGGATGCCGGGTTCGCGTTCGAGGGCGTTGCCGAGGGTGGGGAGGGGGCGGGAGCGGAGGTCGGAGTCTTCCTTGATGAGGATGAGGTGGGGAGAGGCGGCGGCTTCCGCGGCGGCTCCACGGCGTTCAGTGACGGTGACGCGGGTGTAGGCGGAGGGGAGGGCGAGGGTGAGGGAGACGAGTGAGTTGGGGGTGACGGCGGTTTCCGAAGAGGCGGCGCGGATGAGGGCGAAGCCGGAGGCAGGGTGGGAGAAGCGGCCGTCGGGTCCGGTGGTGGTGGTGGCGATGAGCTGGCCGGAGGCGGTGAGGAGTTCAACGGGCGTGTTGGGGGCGGGGTCGCCGTTGGGGAGGCGGATGAGGCCGTCGATGGCGGCGTGGGCAAAGAGGGGGAGGAGGAGGTTGAGGAGGAGGGCAAGGACGGCGGCGCGGCGCATGGGGATTTTTCACGATAGCAGAGGCGGGTTGCGATGGGGTTACGGCTGCGCGGCGGGCTGGGAGGGAAGAGGGGACAGTTGGTGGGAAAAGTAACATTTCGCGGTTCTGGTACTTACAAACTACGAGGGGTGGGGAGTAGGCTTTGGGCCTGACTTCGCGCGCCGGTGAACGGAGGCGCGAGGCAAATTGAGAGGAGAACGCAATGAAGAGGTTGTTGGGTTTGCTGGTGATGAGCGCGGCGATGCTGTGGGGCACGTCCGCGGACAGCGAAGATGGAGCGCCGCCGTCGGCTGTGCCGGAACCGGCGACGATCGGGTTGATGGGCGCTGGGATTGCGGCCATCGGGTTTGCCACGTGGCGGAAGAACCGGAAGAAGTAAGGGAGGAATGCGATGAAGAAACTGTTGAGTGTGCTGGTGTTGAGTTCGGCAATGTTGATGGCCTTTGACAGCCAGTCGGATGGCGTGGCTGACGGGTCGGATGGGTCGCCGTCGCCCGTGCCGGAGCCGGCGACGATTGGGCTGATGGGCGCGGGTGTGGCGGCGATCGGGTTTGCCGCGTGGCGGAAGAACCGGAAGCGGTAAAGCGGGAGAGTGGCTTTGGGCGAGAGCGCCCGGGTCGATTGCAAGGAGAGGGTTGCGAATGAAGAAGGTCCTGTTGGTGGGAACGCTGCTGGGTATGTGCCTGGTGGCATCGGATGGGGCGCCGAAGGGCCCCAGAGATAGCGAGCCGTCGCCCGTGCCGGAGCCGGCGACGATCGGGATGCTGGGCATCGGCGTCGGAGCCATTGCCTTTGGCGCTTGGAGGAAGAACCGGAAGCGGTAGCGCCGGAGGTTCGCATCGTGTAGACTACCCCCAATTGTGGGTAGAGGTAGACCTGCAAAATACTGCATTTGGAGGAATCACGATGAAGAAGCTATTGGCGATTGGGGTGTTGGCTGCGCTTGGCCTGATGGCGCAAAATGATGGTGACGACGGAAGCCCGGACGGGGGTTCGCCCGTGCCTGAGCCGGCAACGATTGGGCTGATGGGCGCTGGCATTGCGGCGATTGGGTTTGCCGCTTGGCGGAAGAACCGGAAGAAGTAGTCCGGGCTGAGAATATCAAATTTGACTGAGACCGTCCCGGCGCAGACGTGCTGGGACGGTCGTTTGTTTTGGAGGGGTTGATTTGGACGGCAAATGGGCGCGGGGGCCGCGGCCGGCGGTGGTGCTGGCAGGGCTGTCGGCGTTGTATGTGGTCTGTTCGTGGCTGGTGATGACGGCGGCGGGACCGCTGCCGAATGAGGGGTGGTTCTTTTCGCCGGCGGTGAACCTGCTGCGGCATGGGCATATGGGGACGACGAACCTGGTGACGCAGGGGACATGGATGGAGGGGATGGAGCGGCGGACGTATTGGGTGCCGCCGATGCACTTTCTGGCGCAGGCGGCGTGGTATGCGCTGGTGGGGGCGGGGTTGATGGCGATGCGGGCGTTGTCGGTGGCGTGGGGTGTGGTGGCGCTGGGGGCGGTGTATGGGATCGGGACGCGGTTGCGGTTGGGGCGGTGGGCGGCGCTGCTGGCGGTAGGGCTGCTGGCGCTGGATTTCCGCTGGGTGATCACGGGGGCGATGGGGCGGATGGACATGATGTGCGCGGCGCTGGGGTTGGGCGGGATGGCCGTTTACCTGGCGTTGCGGGAGAGGAACCTGGCGTGGGCGACGGTGGCGGCACATGCGCTGGTGTGCGCGAGTTGCCTGACGCATGCGGCGGGGGTGGTGCATGGGCTGGCGCTGGTGGTGGTGACGGTGGCGCTGGACTGGCGGCGGTTGAGCATGAGGCT
>JAFLBB010000183.1 GCA_017304135.1 Acidobacteriota bacterium
GTTGGAGATCGGTGCCCCCACGCTGAAAAGCTACTTGCAGCGCACGAAGCCCAGCAACAAGAAGCCATCCGGGAAGCGCAAAGCCGCAGCCGTTGGCACGCCTCCCGGTGACAACGCGCAGGCACATCAGGGCCCAGTCCTGGTTGAAGGGGATGCGGACGAGGTCGCAGCGCCAGTCGAGGGCGTAGCGCTGAAATTCGCGGGGAGAGAGGGAGGCTGCGAAGAGAAAGCCGTCGTCACCGGGTTCGCTGTATTCGAGGCCGGAGCGGTTGACGCCGCGCAGAAGGAGGGACTGGCCGTTGGCGGGGATGGTGAGATATCGCCCGCGCACGGTGAGCCACGGCAATAAGGCCGACAGCCTGGCCATGGCTCACCGCCGCGCGAGGCGCATGTTACTTCTTCTTGCCCTGGTTGGCGACGGCTTCCATAGCCGCCTTGACCTTTTCCGGGTCGCCGAGGTAGTAGCTCTTGAGGGGCTTCAGGTCGGCGTCGAGTTCATAGACGAGGGGCATTCCGGTGGGAATGTTGAGCTCGACGATGGCCTCTTCGGAGACGTTGTCGAGGTACATCACGAGCGCGCGCAGGCTGTTGCCGTGGGCGGCGATGAGCACCTTCTTACCGGCCTTCACATCGGGAGCGATGGTGGAGTGCCAGTAAGGGAGGAAGCGGGCGACGGTGTCTTTCAGGCATTCCGTCAGCGGGAGATCGGACTTGGAGAGCCCGGCGTAGCGCGGGTCGCGGCCGGGGTAGCGCTCGTCGTCTTCGGTGAGCACGGGCGGCGGGATGTCGTAGCTGCGGCGCCAGATTTTCACCTGGGCCTCGCCGAACTTGTCGGCCGTTTCGGCCTTGTTCAAGCCCTGAAGCGCGCCGTAGTGACGTTCGTTGAGCTGCCAGGCGCGGTGGACGGGGACCCAGAGCAGGTCCATCTCATCGGTGACGAGATAGAGGGTACGGATGGCGCGTTTGAGGACGCTGGTGTAGGCGACGTCGAAGGTGTAGCCTTCGCGCTTGAGGACCTGGCCGCCTTCGCGGGCCTCGCCGACGCCCTTTTCGGAGAGGTCGACGTCGGTCCAACCGGTGAAGCGGTTTTCCTTGTTCCAGGTGGACTCGCCGTGGCGGACGAGAACAAGTTTGTACATTACTGTTTGAACGCCTTCCTGCCGGCGTAACGGGCGGCCGAGCCGAGTTCCTCTTCAATGCGCAGGAGCTGGTTGTATTTGGCCATGCGGTCGGTGCGGCTGGCCGAGCCGGTCTTGATCTGGCCGCAGTTGGTGGCCACGGCGAGGTCGGCGATGAAGGCGTCTTCGGTTTCACCGGAGCGGTGCGAACTGATCGACGTGTAGCCGGCGCGGGAGGCCATTTCGATGGCTTCGAGCGTTTCGGTGAGGGTGCCGATTTGGTTCACCTTGATGAGGATGGAATTGGCGATGCCCTGTTCGATGCCCTTGGCGAGGATGGCGGTGTTGGTGACGAAGAGGTCGTCGCCGACGAGCTGGATCTTCTTGCCGAGGGTGTCGGTCATCAGCTTCCAGCCGGACCAGTCGTTCTCGCCCATGCCGTCTTCAATGGAGACGATGGGGTATTTGGCAACCCAGTCAGCCCAGAAGGCGACCATCTCTTCGGAGGTGCGCACGGAGCCGTCGCTCTTCTTGAAGACGTACTTCTTGGTTTTGGAATCGTAGAACTCGCTGGCGGCAGGGTCGAGGGCGATGGAGATCTGCTTGCCCGGTTTGTAGCCGGCCTTGGTGATGGCTTCGAGGATGGTTTCGAGCGCCTCTTCGTTGGACTTGAGGTTGGGAGCGAAGCCGCCTTCATCGCCGACGGCGGTGGAGTAGCCGCGCTTCTTGAGCACACCCTTGAGCGAATGGAAGACCTCGGCGCCCATGCGGATGGCTTCCTTAAAGGTGGGCGCGCCGTGGGGGACGACCATGAACTCCTGCGGGTCGACGCTGTTGTCGGCGTGTGCGCCGCCGTTGATGATGTTCATCATCGGCGTGGGAAGGGTGTTGGCATTGACGCCGCCGAGGTAGCGATAGAGCGGCATGGCGGCAGATTCGGCTCCGGCCCGGGCGACGGCGAGCGAAACCGAGAGGATGGCGTTGGCGCCGAGCTTGGACTTGGTGGATGTGCCATCGAGGGCGATCATGGCGCGGTCAACGGCGACCTGATCGGTGCCGTCCATGCCGAGGATGGCCTTGGCGATGACGGTGTTGGCGTTCTTGACGGCCTTTTCGACGCCCTTGCCGAGGTAGCGTTTGGGGTTGCCATCGCGCAGTTCGATGGCTTCGCGTTCGCCAGTGGAGGCGCCGCTGGGCACCGCCGCGCGGCCAAAGCTGCCGTCGGCGAGCATGACGTCGGCTTCCACGGTGGGGTTGCCGCGCGAATCGAGAATCTCACGTGCAGTGATCTTGATAATTTCCATGATGAAGTTGTCCTGAGAGGTTGTTGGGCAAGCGCGCCCGCGAACCTTTCATTTTCGCACGGCGGTGCGGCGGGCGTGTTACACAAGAGGCATGCAGGAGATTCGTTTGGCGACGGCGCAGTTTGAGGCGCGCGATGGAGACAAGCACTACAACCTGGGGCGAGTGGAGGCGTTGACGCGGCAGGGACGGGATCGCGGGGCGCAGATCGTGTTGTTTCACGAGCTGTGCGTGACCGGCTACACGTGGCTGGAGCGGCTGGCGCGCGAGGAAATTGCGGCGCTGGCCGAGACGTGGCCGGACGGGCCGACGGTGCGGCGGTTGTGCGCGATTGCGGAGGAGACCGGATGTTGGGTGTCGGCGGGGTTCGTGGAAGAGCTGGATGGCAGACTGTATAACGCGCAGGCGGTGGTGTCGCCGGAGGGTCCGGTGGCGCGGCACCACAAGCTGCATGAGTTTGTGAGCGAGCATCTGGATTGCGGCGATCACTACACGGTATTCGAAGCGCTGGGGTGGAAGTTCGGGGTACTCACCTGCTATGACAACAACCTGCCGGAGAACGCGCGGATGACGGCGATGCTGGGGGCCGATGTGATTCTGATGCCGCATGTGACGGGGTGTTTGCCGTCGCCGGCGCCGGGACGCGGCACGGTGGACCGGGCGGTGTGGGAGAACCGGCATCACGATCCGGTGCGGTGCCGGATGGAGTTCGATTCGCCGAAGGGGCGCGGGTGGATCATGAAGTGGCTGCCGGCGCGGGCCTGGGAGAACGGCGTGTATGGGGTGTATGCGAACGTGCTGGGCAACGATGGCGGGACGATTAAGCCGGGCGGCTCGCTGATGGTGGATCCCTATGGCGAGGTGATCGCCGAGTGCAGAACGCTGGAGGACGAGGTGGTGGTGGCGCCGGCGTTGAAGGTGGCGCGCGAGATGGCCTCGGGCGCGAGTTACATTCGCGCCCGGAGGCCGGAGCTATACGGCAAGTTTGTTGAAGAGAATCCGCACACACGGGAGAAGAAGCAGCCCGAGGTGTACTGGAAACGCGCGGCGGTTACTTCGGCGCGTTCGGATCCTGCTTGAGGATCTTCGAGGTGATGACGTAGACGACAAAGGCGATGACGACGAAGTCGACGACGGCGCCGGTGAAGGTGCCGATGTTCATGGCGTTGACCACTTCCTTGCCGTCGGGGCCGGTCATGGTGCCGAGGACGAGTTTGGCGTTGCGCCATTCGCCGCCGGGCATGGCCAGGCTGACCAGGGGCATGATGATGTCGCCCACCATGGAGGTGACCATTTTGCCGACCGCGCCGCCGATGATGACCGCAACGGCGAGTGACAGCACGTTATCTTTCAAGAGAAACTGCTTGAATCCGGAAATCATGTGATCCTTCCCAATCGAGGCCCTGCACGATCGACTGCAGCAACTAGGCTCGTCGTGCTAACGGGCGAATGTAAGCCGGATGCCGGTGGTGGCCAAGACGTCGTTTTTCTTGGCTCCGGGCACCGGGTTGCTTAAAAAGCGGTCGCTCAGGCTGATCTGCCAGGACAACCATTTCCGCAAGGCCGTCACGGCGCCGATATCGAAGTTCATGCGATAGGCGCCGCTTTCACTCATGTTCGGAAAGACGACGAACTTTTGCGTGAGAGAGGTGGTGTTGTTGAACTTGTGGGTGAGCTCCTCGCCCAGCAGCACTTCAGCGCTGGAGCGGCGCAGGCCGGTGGAGAAGAACTCCTTGTTTAAGTTGCCGCCGCCCATGGTGTTGAGGGTCGTGCGTTCGTTCATGATGACGCGGTAGCCCATGCCGCCGCCGGTGACGAAGCGGAGGTCGAGTTTCTGGAACTCGTCGAATTCCAGATTGACGAATCCGAAACCATAGGCTCGTTTGGAGAGGTTGAGGTCATACTGGACGCCGCCGCGGACGGCATTGGCGGTGGTGAGGCTGTTGCCGCTGGTGCGGTTGGTGGCGTAGATGGTGGTGAAGGTCATGCCGATTTTGTCGCGCGGGGAGATGCGGTTGGCATTGGCGTTGAGGTTGTAGGTGGAGGTGTTGGCGTTGCCGCGGGCGAGGGCGACTCCGGTATCGAAATAGCCCTGCCAGAGGTCGAGCAGGCGGGGGTTGCGGAGGCGCTCCATCTCGATTTCGTAGCGGGCCTGTTCGTCTTTGTTGCGGATGGCGGTGATGTTGGCCTGGACGACCTCGGCCTGTCCGGTTTGCTGATTGGTGATGCGGAGCTTTTCCTGTTCCTGGGCGATGGCGCCGACGATGGTCTGGCCGTCCTTGAGGGTAACGGTAACAGGCTGTTCGGCGGTGAGCCCGGTGATGGCCGACCAGAGGATTTTCACTTCGCCGGCGAACTCGGTTTTCAGGATGAGCTCTTTTTCGTCGGACTTGACGATGGAGCCGGTGAGGCGGTCGCCGTTTTTGAGCGTGATCTGGTCAGCGTGAAGGAAAAGAGAAAGAAGAAAGAACGAGTAGAGAAGTCTCCGAAGGGATGGGTAATGCATTTCACTGCATGATGCCACAGAAAGGCCTGAGTGACAAAAACGGAGGGAGAAAAGTGGCTGTTGCGAGGATGGCCGTGGGCCACTGGAAAGTGGGGCCATCAGGCCGTGCGCCGCCGCATAACGGGGCGATCAGGAGTCAAGCTGGGCGGGCTTTTCGCGGGTGCGCTCCCAGATGAGGAAGAGCACGATGCCGACGCCGAGCGTGCCGAGGCCGAAGAGAATGAATTTCAGACCAGCGGTTCCGAAAACGTAGAGCCAGCCGATGATGGCGATGAGGGCGGGCAGCGGATAGAGGGGCATTTTGAAGGGCAGTACGATGTCGGGCCGGCGGGCGCGGATGTAAAAGAGCACGGCGATCTGGCCGAGGAATTGAACGAGAATGCGGGCGGTGATGAGGGCGGAGATGACCCAATCGAGGGACATCATGCCGGCGAGGATGGAAAGGGCGCCGATGACGAGCAGGGAGACGTAGGGGAACTGGCCGGTGGGGTGGAGCTCGCCGAAGATGGCGAAGAAGTAGCCGTCGCGGGCGGCGGCGTAGGGGATGCGGCTGTAGCCGAGCAGGAGGGCGAAGACGCTGGCCATGGCGGTCCACAGAATCATGATGGTGATGAGTGCGCCGGCCCAGCCGCCATAGATGCGCTCCATGAAATCGGCGGCGATGTATTTGGAGACCATCGCTTCGCGCCAGGGGACGACGCCGATGATGGAGAGGTTCATGACGGCGTAGATGAGGGCGACGGCGATGGTGGAGTAAATGATGGCGCGGGGGATGGTGCGAGCCGGTTGTTTCACTTCACCGCCGATGTAGCAGATGTCGTAGTAGCCGAGGAAGTCGTACATGGCGATGAGCATGGCGCTGCCGAGGCCGAGGGCAAAGCCGCGGGAGAACTCGAAGGCGCCGGGGGGGAAGTCGAAGGCGATGGCGGCGTTGAAGCGGAACATGCCGGAGGCAATCATCCAGACGACGGTGGCGAGCATGCCGACCCAGAGGATGACGGTGAGCTTGCCCACCTCGCCGGTTTTGCGATAGAGGAGGGCCACGACGGCGGCGCCGGCGGCGATGATGACGGCGCGGGTGTGCCAGATGGTCATGTCCTGCCAGAAGTAGCTGACGTATTGGGCAAAGCCGATGAGGCCGCTGGCGATTTCGAGCGGGCCGGAGCAGATGAACTGCCAGATGAAGAGGAAGGGCAGGAGGCGGCCGAAGCGTGTGCCAAGGAAGCCGCGCTGGAGGTAGTGGTAGGTGCCGCCGGCGCCGGGCATGGCGGCGGCCAGTTCGCTCCACACCATGCCGTCGCAGAGGGCGAGGATGGCGCCGAGTGCCCAGCCGAGCATGCATTGCGGTCCCTGCATGGAAGCGATGATGAGGGGGATGGTGAGGAAGGGGCCGACGCCGACCATGTTGCTCATGTTGAGCGCGGTGGCTTCGAGCAGGCCGAAGCCGCGAACGAGACCGTGTTCGGAGTGAGAGGTAGCCATGGGTGCGGGATCTCTCAGTATAGTGTGGCCGCGCGGAGTGGCTTGGCGGCGGCGTAGTCTGGCGGCGGAGTGGCGCGGGAGGGCGCGGGGTCGTGGCGGGGGCGTGATCGTGGCACAATAAAGCCGATGTCGGAGACCATTTATCTCGTTGCCAATGGCGATCTGCGCCTGTCGGCGAACCAAAAATGCTGGCCCGCGCAGGAGCAGGCCGAGGCGGCCGTGATGGCCGCGATTGAAAAGCAGGGCCGCACGGTGGTGCGCGGCCATGCCTATGACCCGGTGAAGAAGCACGGGTTCATTGACTCGCAGAAGCGGGGGATGGAGGTGTTCCGGACGATTCCGCGCGATGCTCCGCTGGTGGTGGTGGAGGCGGTGTGGCAGTATTCGCACCACCTGTTGCATGGGCTGTATTCGCACCAGGGGCCGATTCTGACGGTGGCCAACTGGAGCGGGCAGTGGCCGGGGCTGGTGGGCATGTTGAACCTGAACGGTTCGCTCACCAAGGCCGGCGTGCGCTATGACACGTTGTGGTCAGGGGATTTCACGGACGCGTATTTCACGGAGAACCTGGAGCGGTGGCTGAAGGGCGAGGCGGTGGTGCATGACACGTCGCATGCGCGGCCATTGAGCGAGTTCACGCTGCCAGCGAAAGCCGAGCAGATCGCGGCGGCCGAGGCGGGGCGGTTGAAGAACGACAAGGCCATCATGGGCGTGTTCGATGAAGGGTGCATGGGGATGTACAACGCCATCATCCCGGACGAGTTGCTGCATCCGACGGGCGTGTTCAAGGAGCGGCTGTCGCAGTCGGCGCTGTATGCGGCGATGCGCGAGGTGCCGGAAGCGGAGGCGCGGGCGGTGCGGGCGTGGCTGGATGGGCGCGGGATGAAGTTCGTGCTGGGTCCGAACGAAGAGACGGACCTGACCGAGGCGCAGATTCTCGAGCAGTGCAAGATGTACATCGCGGCGCTGCGGATTGCGGGCGACTTCGGGTGCGACACGATTGGGATTCAGTATCAGCAGGGGTTGAAGGACCTGGCGCCGGCGTCGGACCTGGTGGAAGGGCTGTTGAACAACACGGACCGGCCGGAGGTGCGCGATGCGGCGGGCAAGGTGCTCTACGCGGGCCAGCCGCTGCCGCACTTCAACGAGGTGGACGAATGCGCGGGCCTGGATGGCTTGCTCACGCACCGTGTGTGGAGCGCGCTGGGGTTCCCTTCGGAGAACACATTGCACGATGTGCGCTACGGCGAGGACTACAAAGGCGAGTTTGTGTGGGTGTTCGAGATTTCCGGCGCGGCGCCGCCGGCGCATTTCATTGATGGCTGGAAGGGGACGGTGGGCGAACGTCAGCCGCCGATGTACTTCCGGTTGGGCGGCAGCACGGTGAAGGGCGTGTCGAAGCCCGGCGAGATTGTGTGGAGCCGCGTGTTCGTGGACAACGGCAAGTTGAAGGCCGACCTGGGGCGGGCCAAGGTGATCGAGTTGCCGCGGGAGGAGACCGAGCGGCGGTGGCAGATCACGACGCCGCAGTGGCCGGTGATGCATGCGGTGACCTATGGCGTGTCGCGCGACCAGATGATGGCGCGGCACAAGGCGAACCACATTCAGGTGGCCTATGCGCCGGATGCGGCGGGTGCGAACCTGGCGCTGGCGGCCAAGGCGGCGCTGTTCCGCGACCTTGGGCTCGAGGTGAGCCTCTGCGGCAGCGAGCATGGGTTGAGTTGATGCGGTGAAGAAACTACGCGCGGCGGTGGGACGAGGTTCGCGCAACCGGTTCGACGATGTGCGGACGGTGCAGTATCTGCTGAACTGCGTCCCCCGGCGCGCGGGTGGACCGGTGCGCGAGTTGCGCGTGGATGGCGTGGCGGGCGAGTTAACGCTGAGCGCGCTGGAGCGGTTTCTGGGCCAGCGAGGCGCGGAGGAAGAGCGTGTGACGCCGCGCGGCGAGGCGTTGCGGGCGTTAAGCGAGTTTGATCCTTATCCGCAACTGGCAATGCACTCGCCGCCCATCGGAAACGAGCCGTGGCGGAAGGAGCATAAAGCGCCGCGCGGGAATCCGGCGGAACTGGCGGCGGCGAGCATGGGCGGGGTGATGGGCTATGCGGCGGCGAAGCAGTGCCGGGTAGGCGTGGCGGAACTGGTGCGTGTGGAAGGCGTGGCCACGGGGGCGCGCGAAGCGGCGGCGGCGGTGTTGGCGGCGGAGGCAGAGGGTGACTTTCCCGCGGCGGTGCGGGCGGCGATGGCGGCGGCGCGGCGCGCGGGAGAAGAGCGTGCGAGGCAGTGGGGACTTGCCGTGCCGGCGGCGGGACTGGATGCGGCGGCGGCGTTGGGATTGCCCGCGGGCGAGACGGGCGCGTGGCTGCTGCTGTCGCGGATGGCCGATGCGGCGCGAGATGGGCTGGAGCGGTTGCGCTGGTTTGGCGCGCCGGGTGGGGAAGATGCGTTGTGGCGGCAATGGGCGGCGTGGTGGGAGATGCGCGGCGGGAAGAGGGAAGGATGAAGACGCGCGGGTTGACAAAGTTTGTGCGCGAG
>JAFLBB010000184.1 GCA_017304135.1 Acidobacteriota bacterium
GGCGGAGGGGGGTGGACTCGGTTTCGACGGCGGGTTCGGTGGATTCGGCGGTGGCATCGTCGGGCGGCGTGGCGGGGATGGGGGGACCGCCGGATTCGCGCAGGAAAGCATTCATTTTGAAGCGGGCCTGGAGGCCGCCGGATTGCTGGGGCTGGGCGGTGATGGAGTCGATGATGAGGAAGCGGGGGGAGCGGTCGACGGCGTTGACGAACTCGACGAGGTCGGCGTAGTTGCCCTCGTAGTTGCCGGTGATGGTCATCATGGAGAACTCGCCGGAGCCTTCGACGGGGTCAATGGCGAAGCTGTGTTCGCGCGGGGTGAGGCCGGCGGTCTTGGCGAGCTTGCCGATTTCGGAGAGGATGGTGGAGGAGGCGGTGCGGCGGTCGAGGAAGTAGCCGGTGACGAACTGCTCCTGTTCGAGGCGGGCCGACTGGACCTTTTTGACGTTGGTTTTGGTGATGTCGAGCGAGGCGCGGCCGCGCTGGATTTGGGCGCGGGTTTGGGCCAGGGCGGCGTCGAGTTCGGAGGCCGAGCCACCGGGGGGGAAGAAGTACAAGTAGGCGGCGATGAGGTTGAGCCCGGCGAGGACGCCGAGGACGGCCTTGACGACGCCGCGAGGGTCGCGCCCGTGGGTGGTGGTTTTGGTGCTAAAGCGCGGGAGCATAGTTGGAGGTGACCCTGTAGCGGAAGAGCGGTTCGGATTGCGTGGGCGGCAGCCAACTGGAGACGGCCGTGGCGCCGAAGCGGGCCGAGCCTTCGAGGCGCATGACCATGTCGACGACAGGTTCAGGCGACTGCGAGCCGACGACCATGTCGAGGATGATCTGGTTGGCGGAGGTGACCTGGGGGCGGACGCTGATGAGGCGCACGTTGTGCGGCAGGACCTTTTCGAGGTCGTTGAAGATGCCGGTCCAGGAGATGCCTTTGCGCAGGAGAAGCTGGTTGTAGAAGAGCGAGTGTTCGAGGGACTGGGCGTTGGCCGGGAGGCGGAGTTCGCCGTCGAACTTGGCCTGTTCGGTGTTCATGGCCGAGAGCTGGCGCTGGGCGCTTTGAAGGGCCTCGCGGGTGTCGGTGGCTTCGGAGCGTTGAATCCAGGCCATGGCGGCGAGGTAGAGGAAGAGCCCGCTGAGGGCGGCGCCGCCGGCCCAGCCGAGGAGGATGATGGGGCGGTCGCGGCGGAAGGGGTCGCTGGAGAGGTTGATGGGGATGGTTCCGCGCATGGTCAGTTCACCCGGTTGGCTTGCAGGTAGCCGAAGAGTCCTGCGTTGTGAGAGTCGGGAGCGCCGAGGGCGGAGCGGAGGGGCTCGACGGTCATTTGCAGTTCATCCGAGCAAGCCTGTTGGAGATGGCCGCTGAGTGGCCCGAAGCCGCAGAGGAGGAGTTTCGCGGGGCGGCGTTTGAGCTCATCCTCGGCGTAGGCCATGGTGGGGAACAGGACGCCCATCAGTTCGTCGAGGGTCAGGTCAGAGAGTTCCATGCAGCGGAGAAGGCGGAGGCGCGAGCCTTCGCTCAAGATGACAGAAAGGACGCGGTCGTCGAGCTTGGCGGTGGCGACGAGGGGTTCGGCTGCGACCAGGTCCATGGCGGCGAGGGCGGAGGTGGTGACAAAGCCTGGTTGGAAACCAGCCGAGCGGAAAGCGGCCTCATAGCGGGCGACGATTTCCAGCGCGGCGGCGGCGGCGACGACATACCAGCGGCCGTCGTACTGGCGGGCGTGGTAGCTGATGGAGGCGGTGTCCATGTCGAAGGGGACGGTCTTCTTGAGGCGGAAGCGAACGAGGGCGAGTTGTTCGTCGCGGTCCTTGGGGAACTGCTCAAAGTCGAGGACGGCGACGCGGGTGGAGAAGTCGGGCAGGATGAGGGCGGCCTCGCGGTGACGGCTGGCGGTGTTGCCGTTGGCCAGCGTGTGGACGGCGTTTTCGAAGGCCTCGGGCAGAACGACGTTGTCCTGGACGGGGGAGACGTTGAGGATGCCGGGGGCCAGAGGCAGGAAGCCGGTTTCGAGCGCGGCGCCTTTTTCGGGCAGGCGGCGGGCCCAGGCGATGCCGCCCTGGGAGATTTCAAAGGCGTAGGGCGGGGGCGGGTCGTCAATGAGTTTTCGCAGCGATTCGAACACGCATCACCCCTCGATGAAGGTCACCTTGTTGATCTCTTTGAGCGTGGTGACGCCTTCGCGCACCTTTTGGACGGCCGAATCGCGGAGGAAGGTCATGCCCCCTTCGGTGGCGGCGCGTTTGATTTCCGAGGCCGGGCGTTTGTCGAGGATCATCTCGCGGATGCGCTCGGTGAGGTCGAGCAGCTCGTGGATGGCGGTCCGGCCATGGTAGCCGGTGCCGCCGCATTCGAAGCACCCGGCGCCTTCCATGAAGGGGGTGCCGCGCCAGTCTTCGGGGTTCAGGCCGCTTTCGCGGAGATAGTCTTCCTCGTAGCGGACCTCGTGTTTGCAGTGTTCGCAGATGACGCGGACGAGGCGCTGGGCGAGGATGCAGTTGAGGGCGGAAATGAAGTTGTAAGGCTCGACGCCCATGTTGAGGAAGCGGCCGAGGACGTCGAGGACGTTGTTGGCGTGGACGGTGGTGAAGACGAGGTGGCCGGTGAGGGCGGCGTTGATGGCGATTTGGGCGGTTTCCTGGTCGCGGATTTCGCCAACGAGGATTTTGTCGGGGTCGTGGCGGAGGATGGAGCGGAGGCCGCGGGCGAAGGTGAGTCCCTTTTTCTCGTTGACGGGGATCTGGGTGATGCCCTTCAACTGGTATTCGACGGGGTCTTCGATGGTGATGATCTTGTCTTCGTCGTTCTTGATCTCGTTGATGGCGGCGTAGAGGGTGGTGGTTTTGCCGGAGCCGGTGGGTCCGGTGACGAGGACCATGCCGTAGGGCTCCTTGATGTAGCGGCGGAACTTGAGGATGTCGGATTCGGCGAAGCCGACCACTTCGAGGGTAAGCTTGGTGAACTTCTCGCTCATCGACTCTTTGTCGAGGACGCGGAGCACGGCGTCTTCGCCATGGACGGTGGGCATGATGGAGACGCGGAAGTCGATGAGGCGGGTTTTGTAGCGGACGCGGAAACGGCCGTCCTGGGGGACGCGGCGCTCGGCGATGTCGAGCTCGGACATGACCTTGATGCGGGAAATGATGGTGGAGTGCCAGTCCTTGGCGATGGGCGGCATGGCGTATTGCAGGACGCCGTCGATGCGGTATTTGATGACCACTTCCTGGTCGCGTGTTTCGATGTGGATGTCGCTGGCGCGGCGTTCGAGGGCGTTGAAGATGGTGGTATCGACGAGCTTGATGACCGGGGCGATGTCGCTGTCGGCGGCGGTGAGCTTGTCGATGGAGAGGGTTTCGTCGGCGTTCTCTTCGTCGGCGACGACGTCGAGGGCGAAGCCTTCGGTGACTTCGTCGAGGACGCGCTGGGACTGTTCGGTCTTCTTGAGCAGGTCGGCGATCTGGCTGAGGGCGGCGACCCTGACTTTCAGCTTCTTCCCGATGAGGATGGAGAGTTCGTCGACGAGGTTGAGGTTGCGGGGGTCGGCGAGGGCGATTTCGAGGGTGGAGCCGGTGAGGCGAAGCGGGACGAAGTTATAGCGAAACATGAGATCGACGGGGACGGTCTGGAAGAGATCGTGGTCGATGTGGGATTCGCGGAGGTCGACGAATTCGCAGCGGTAGCGGAGGGCGAGTTGGCGGGCTTGCGCTTGTTCTTCAGCGAATTGCTGGGCGGGAGTAGTGCGTTGCGTCGCCATGGGGGCAGGTGGGGGCAGATGCCCCTGGTGAGCTTGACGGCGGTGGGGGGCGGAGTGTGGAGGGAAAGTTAGGGCGTGGCTCCGTCCGGGCGGGGTGGTGCAGGCCTCTGAATGGATGAGGGTTGATGAATCGCCGCGGGAGGCGGGAACCGCACGTGGGTGCGGCTTGGGTGTTGGGGCTGCGGCAAAGGGAGGCGCGCAGGATTCCGGCGGGATGGACGGGTATCAGGAAAATTGTTTACACGGCTTCCGTCCACACACTATTTGGACTACAATTCGCGCCACGAGGTGATGGCATGCAGGTTGTTTCCGTTGGCGTAGCGTGTGTCTTGATGACAATGAGCCTGGGCGCGCAGCCGGGTGCGGTGAAGAGGGGAGTGGATGCGGCGAGGTCGAAGGCGGCGGCTGCTGGCAAGGCGGCGGTGCCGAAGTTCAAGGCGATCTGGGAGCCGATTTCGTTCAACAAGGACATCAACCTGGAGGCCGTTGCGTGCCCGAGCGCGCAGTTGTGTTACGCCGTTGGCGATAAAGGCACGGTGATCTTTACGACCGATGGGGGGACGACGTGGCAGGCACAGTTGGGCGGAGACCCGGAGTCCACCGACGACAAGCTGGTGCGGGTGCACTTCCTGGATGTGAATCACGGATGGGCGATGTCGTCGCGGGGCAAAATATTGGGCACGCGGGACGGGAGCACGTGGGCGGAGTTGTCGACGGTGAGCGGAACGACGAACGGAATCTGGTTCTTGTCGCCGCAGGTGGGGTTGGAGCTGGAGAATCCGAGTTCGACGAGCCAGTCGACCTTGCGGCGCACGACGGACGGCGGAAAGACGTGGGCCGTGCTGCATAAGTGCAGTGTCGATGCGACCGTGGGCGGATTGGCGCGGAGGCTGGACTGCATGGTGGACAAGCTGCAGATTTTCGGGCCGAATCTGATCTTCGGCGGCGGAGGGGCGGAGGTGGCGATGGCTTCGAGAGTGGCGACGTTTGCCAAGTCGGGCGATGGCGGGCAGACGTGGAAGACATCGGTGATTCCGGAGACGAAGTGGAGCATTACGGACGTGCAGTTTTGGACCGAGCGGGATGGGATAGTGGTGCTGAGTGGGGGTGAGGCGACCTACTGGACGGGCGATGGGGGCGAGACGTGGACGAGGTCGGTAATGCAGCGGAATTGGCCCAGCCACACCGCCGTGGGGGGCGAGGGGAAGATCATTGTGGACGTGCAAGAACGAGGAATTGGCTATTCGTTCAATGGCGGGCGAAATTTCACGTCGCGGCCGTTGGCGTTGCCGGCGCCGGTGAATGACGTGACATTCCCGGATGCGCAGCATGGATATCTGGTGGGGCGGCATGGGATGGCGTACCGGTATCGAATTGTGCCGTACGAGTACGCGAGCCAGGGGATGATTGGGGCGATGGCGCCGTAGGGGTGGGCGGGTGTGTTCGCCGGGCGGGGAAAGACTGCTTTGCAGTCGATCATGGGGGGATCGACGCTGAACGGCTTCCAACAAGTTGGGGCGTGGTACGCTGCTCGGGTGGCGATGGCTCGGCGATTGGCGTTTGCGGCGGTTGGGTTCGTTTTGTTGTGGGGGTGCGGGGGGAAGAAGGCGGACCCGGCGGGAGAGCAGCGGACCGGGAAGCAGGCGGAGTATGCCGCGGCGGGGAGTTGCGCCGAGTGCCATGCGGCGCAGGCCAAGACTCATGCCGAGACGGGGATGGGGCGGGCGTTTGCGCGGGCGACGGAGGCGAGCGCGGGGCGGGAGTTTGCCGGGGCGGGGGTGTTCTATCACAAGGCTTCGGAGCGGTATTATCAGCCGCTGCGGCGGGAGGGCCGGTTCTTCCTGCGGCGGTGGCAGAAGGACGAGGGGGGCGGGGAGAGGAACGCGATCGAGTATGAGGTGCACTATGTGGTGGGGTCGGGGAACCACTCGAAGACGTTTTTGCACCGGGATGGGGCGAACCACCTGATCGAGATGCCGGTGAGTTGGTATGCCGATGGCGGGGGGAAGTGGGCGATGAGCCCGGGGTATGACAACGCGGCGCATTACGATTTCCGGAGGAAGATCAACTACGACTGTTTCTTTTGCCATAACGGGTATCCGGGCATGGACGCGGGCATGACGGGTGCGGGGGCGGAGCCGGTGTATCCGGGGGAGTTGCCGGAGGGGATCGATTGCCAGCGGTGCCATGGACCGGGGGCGGCGCATGTATCGGCGGCGAAGAAGAAAGCTGCACCGGAGGAGTTGAAGAAACTGATTGTGCATCCGGGGCGGTTGCCGGCGGAGCGGCGGATGGAGGTGTGTTTGCAGTGTCATCTGGAGACGACGAGTTTTCCGCTGCCGAATGCGATTCAGCGCTATGGGCGGGGGGCGTTCACTTACCGGCCGGGCGAGCCGCTGCAGGACTACATGCTGCATTTCGACCATGCGAAGGGGACGGGGCGGGAGGAGAAGTTTGAAATTGCGAGCGCGGCGTACCGGCTGCGGCAGTCAGAGTGTTTTGTGAAGAGCGGGGCGAAGATGCAGTGCACGACGTGTCATGATCCGCACCAGGCGAAGCGGGGGGCGGAGGCGGTGGCGGCGTATGCGGCGGTGTGCCGGGGGTGTCATGAGACGGCTTTGAAGAAGCTGGTGGCGGCGGGGCGGCATACGGGGAAGCAGGAGTGCGCGGGGTGCCACATGCCGAAGCGGCGGACCGAGGATGTGGTGCACGTGGTGATGACGGATCACAAGATTGCGCGGCGGCCTCCGGCGGGGAATTTGCTGGCGGCGCGGGCGGAGCGGCTGGAGACGGCGGGGGTGTCGTACCGCGGCGAGGTGGCTCCGTATTATCCGGCGGGCGGGGCGGCGGCCGGAGAATCGGCAAACGCCGAAGAAGAGTTGTACCGGGCCGTGGCGCAGGTGTTGCAGAAGAGCAATCTGGAGGCGGGGATTGCGCGGCTGGAGGCGGCGGTGAAGAAGCACGCGCCGAAGGGTCCGGCGTTTTATTTTGATTTGGCCGAGGCGTACCTGGCGGCGGGGAAGCGGGCGGAGGCGATGGCGGGGTATGAGGCGGCGCTCAAGCAGGACGCGGCGTTTGCTCCGGCGATGCGGGGGTTGGGCGGGGCGTTGCTGCAGCAGAACGATTTAGGACGGGCGATTCCGCTATTGGAGAAGGCCCGGGGGTTGGATGAGCGGGATGCACCGACGTTGCAGGCGCTGGGGCGGGCCTATCAGCAGCAGGGTCGGATGACGGAGGCGGTGGCGGCGCTGCGGGCGGCGGTGGAGGTGGAGCCGGTGGATGCGGGGATTCGCGAGTTGCTGGGGAATGCGCTGATGGCGGCGGGCGATGCGGCGGGGGCGGAGGCGTCGTTCCGGGCAGCGATTCTGCATCAGCCGGACCTGGCGACGGCGCACTATGGCTATGCGGCGACGCTGGCGGCGCGGGGGCAGTTTGAGGAGGCGGAGCCCGAGATGCGGCGGGCGGTGGCGCTGGGGCCGGGGCTGGCGCAGCCGAGGGAGATGTTGGGGAATCTGTATGCGCGGAAGAAGCGCTGGGCGCTGGCGCGGGAGCAGTACGGCGAGGCGCTCAGGATCGATCCGCGATTGGGGCGGGCGCATTTGGGGATGGCGATGGTGATGGGCTCGATGGGCGATTTCGCGGCGGCGAAGCGGCATTTGCAGGAGGCGGCGGCGTCGGGCGATGCGGCGGTGGCGGCGGATGCGCGGGAGTTGTTGGGGGCGTTGCCGTAGGGGGGAGGGCTGGCCTTAGTTGCGCAGGATCGGCGATCCACTCGCCAGCCACTTAATCGGCCACCAGAGCCACTTGTGCTCCACGAGAACAGTTGGTGGTGGATTTATGGCAACAGAGAGTTTCACACCCTGCCGAGGAACCATCAGACGTTCCGCCTGATCGTTATTCTCCGGCACGAAGATGCTGCAAATCGTCCAATCGCCGGTCTTGCACGACGCTTCAAGGGCGAGTCCGACGCCACGCTCGGCTGCGCTCTGGAATTCCTGCCTGGCGTCGCTCTCTCGTTGGTTGTGGTCGCCTTTCCGGACAAACAAGGTCGCAGCTCCCTTCCATTCGCGGAGCACCACGTCGTCAGGCTGCACCCACAAGAGGCGTGGCGGAAAGCCCTGGTTGACGAGGAAATCGACAAACTTCTCTTTGGCGATATCAAACGATGGGGAAGCGAGCGCGTCACCATCAGACGTAGTCGGGGTGTTGGTGGAGCTGAGCTCTGCGGCGATCTCGTGGGCGAAATGTGCGATGACAGGATCCGCATGCATTCGCAAGGGAAGTATGCTCGGCAGAGCGCTCTCGAGCAGGGAACGAACCCTAGCGGTCCAGTGTAGACAGTCGGGATCGTTTTGCTCCCGTACCGCCGCGACAGCTGCCGGGTGCTGCGGATTTGACGTGATGGCTAATCCGAGAAAGATGTCCAACAGTTCCAGCTTGAGCTGGTCGTTGGCAATCGAAAACTCCTCCAGTAGAAATGGAAGTGCGGGCAGGGCTGCTGAGCCGATTTGGACGTGTTGATGACAGAGTCCGCACCAAAGATCGTGTGTTGCGTCTAGCGCCTCGGATTCATCCGACGATCGCAGTCTGCGTAACTGCTCCTCGACATCCGTGGCCCGCCCATATGCAGTGAGGTACTGGGACCAATCAACCTTTGAAAGACGTTCATCCCAACTCTCGCTACTCGGCCGGTGAGTCAAAGGGGTATCTACCAGTGATCTTACTACTTATTGGGGAATTGGGAGTTAGCCTTCACTTCGCGGATTTGCAGGATGTGGCGTTGGGAGTGGGAGGTGATCATGAGGAGCCACTGGTAGACGTCCATCTCGCTCGTCAGGAAGCGGCGGCCGCGGAGGTCTTCGGGGGTGGATTGGACGAAGGCGGTGATTTCGGAGCGGAGTTTCTGAAATGCGGCGTGGGCGGCGGAAGCGGTTTTGTATTCGCCGTGGGGGGTGCGGGCTTCGGCGGTTTTGTTGCGCTGGGTGCGGTCGATGCCATACCAGAGCACGCCGCCGTCGGTGGCCTTGGGCTTAAAGCCCTCTTCGACGGGCTTGGCCATGGATTGCTTCACCTGGTCCCAGTATTGGGGCTCGGCGATGGCGAGGTGGGCGACGACATCGGCGATGCTCCACTTACTTTCGGCGGCGCGCCATTGGGTCTGCGCTTCGGAGAGGCCGGCGAGTTCGGAG
>JAFLBB010000185.1 GCA_017304135.1 Acidobacteriota bacterium
TGTCTTCCGCGGCGACAAACACGTCCAAGAGATCTTTCCATGAGGGAACCGTCCATGCTCATCCAGCGCCGCCTGCTCGCGGCTCTCGCGGTCTTAGCCACCCTGCCTGTGCTTACACAGGCCCAGACCGCTCTCCCCCGCGAACTCGCCCTCGTCGTCGGCCGCGGTGAACTCCTCCAGTTCAACGCCGACATCGTCCGCGTCGCCGTCAGCGAACCCCGAATCGCCGACGCCGTCGTCGTCTCCCCGCGCGAAGTCATGGTCAACGGCAAAGGCGTCGGCAAAGCCACCATCGTCGTCTGGGAAACCGGCTCCATCCCCATGCGCTACCAGATCGACGTCAAGGAGGACCGCTCCACCTTCGACGGCGTGAAACTGGAAATCGCCAAAAGCCTCGGCGACTCCGGCATCACCATCACCGGCAACACCGAAACCGTCGTCCTCACCGGCTCGGTCAAGGACGCCGATGCCGCCAAACGCGCCGAAGCCCTCGCCTCCACCCACGCCCGCAAGGTCGTCAATCTCCTCGAAGTCCCCCACATCGACCCCCGCCAGATCCTCCTCCAGGTCAAATTCGCCAGCGTCGACCGCGTCGGCCTCAACGAGCTCGGCTTCAATTACTTCTCCCGCAACGATAAGACCCTCGGCTCCCTCACCACCCAGCAGTTCCAGGCCCCCCGCTTCTCCCAACTCCAATTCCAGGACCAGGAGTTCGCCAACTCCACCCTCAACTTCGCCGACCTCCTCAACTTATTCGTCTTCCGCCCCGACCTCAACATCGGCGCCACCATCAAGGCCCTCCAAAGCCAGAATCTTCTCCAGATCCTCGCCGAACCCAACCTGATCGTCATCGAAGGCAAAGAGGCCAGCTTCCTCGCCGGCGGCCAGTTCCCCTTCCCCACCATCCAGGCCACCACCACCGGCGGCTCTGTCTCCCCCGTCGTCACCGTCCGCTTCCAGCCCTTCGGTGTCCAACTCGGCTTCACGCCCACGGTCACCCCCAGCGGCGCCATCCACCTCAAGGTCACACCCGAAGTTAGCTCTCTCGACTTCTCCAACGCCGTTACACTCCAGGGCTTCCTTATCCCCGCCATCTCCACGCGCCGTGCCGAAACCGAAGTCATCCTCAAGGATGGTGAAAGCTTCGCCATCGCCGGCTTGATCGACAATCGCGTCGTCCAAACCCTCAGCCGTGTCCGCGGCCTCGGCGACATCCCCATCATCGGCAATCTCTTCCGCAGCCGCTCCACCCGCAAGGCCACCGACGAACTCCTCGTCGTCATCACCCCGCGCTTCGTCAAACCCGTGCCCGCTGGCGAACCCGTCAAACTGCCCGACACCGTCGAGGCCTTTCTCCCCACCGTCGCCGAACAAAACGCCGCCAAAGATGCCAAAAAGAAAAAGAAGGACAAAACTACCCAACCGGAGTTCGTAGGTCCCCGTGGTCACACCCAGCCACAACCCGATTCGCCCAAGCCGTAGCCTGCTCTCTTACAGCACGCGGCTCCCTCTGTCAGTCGGCAGAGCGCACAGGCGCGGCCCAACGGGCCAGCGTCCGTTGTGCGCGGTTAAGGAAGACGAGCACAGGCGCGGCCCAACGGGCCAGCGTCCGTTGTGCGCGGTTAGGGAAAAAGCCGCCACATCCATACAGATCCTGGTCCTCCTCATCCCCGTCATCTTCGCCTTCATGGGCTTCGCCGTCGACCTCGGCCGCCTCTACATGGCCCGCGCCGAACTCAAAACCGCCGCCAACGCCATGGCCCTCGCCGCCGCCTCCGAACTCATCGGCACCGCCACCGCCACCGACGCAGCCACCACCGCCTACGTCCTTTCCGTCACCGAAGCCAACGGTGTCGCCAACAAGTACGACTTCGGCGGCCTCACCATCGGCGAAACCAACGGCACCCTTGCCGGCGAACTCCCCGCACCCGAGTTCTACGAAACCGTCTCCGCCGCCCTCGAATCCGGTGAATCCCCCGGCTCCCAGGCCGCCGGCGCCGACACCGCCCGCCACGTCCGCGTTACCGTCTCCGCCGAAGCCCCGCTCACCTTCTGGAAAATCCTCCCCTTCCTCACCGGCCAGAATGCCACCCTCCGTTCGGAAGCCATCGCCGGCGTCAGCGCCCCCCTCTGCACCGCCTGCGGCATCGAGTCCGTCGCCGTCGCCCCCCTCGATGAAACCGACACCACCGACTTCGGCTTCATCCCCGGCACCCGCTACACCCTCGGCTACAACTGCCAGGGCAACGGCGCCCCCGGCCCCCTCGTCGGCACCACCCAGCGCATCCCCTACCTCCTCGCCAATAAGTACAACGAAAACGACCTCGTCTTCACCGACCAGAACACCCAAACCTTCCGCATCGGCGGTGCCGGCCTTCCCGCCAACTCCACCTCCACCCTCGCCTGCCTCCAGGTCAACGCCGTCGAATCCGGCTGGGCCGAAACCACCGCACTCACCTGCCAGAACGTCCGCGTCCCCGGCCAGGTCCTCGGCTTCATGTGCGGACTCGCCACCCGCTTTGTCTCCGGCATCCCCAACGGCTGCGACAACATCACCTCCATCGACACCGCCGGCGGCGCCTACCAGCCCGACGCCGATATCGAAGACCGCGAAACCTACGAGGAATACACCGGCAACCGCCGCCGCGTCATCACCGTCGCCGTCGTCGACGCCCTTGGCAGCGGCGAAGCCATGACCGTTCTCGGCTTCCGCCAGTTCCTCCTCGAACCCAACATCAACACCACCGAGCTCGACGCCACCGACACCGGCGGCCGCTTCGCCGCTCTCTACATCGGTTCCCGCATGCCCCTCCGTGGCGGCTCCATCGCCGGCTGCTCCATCGCCACCGGCCCCGGAAAGGTGGTTCTTCACCGATGAACCGTCTCCGCAGCCGCCGCCCGCGCCGCGCCTCCGCCCTCCTCGAAACCGCCCTCTGGGTCCCCATCCTCGTCACCCTCTTCGTCGGCACCATCGAGCTCGCCCGCGTCTCCTACACCTACTACGCCGTCCAAAAGGCCCTCTACACCGTCGCCCGCATGGTCGGCTCCAGCACCTCGGCCAACCTCTGCACCGACGACGACACCACCCGCACCGAGGCCATCAACTTCGCCCTCCGCGGCGGCCTCGAGGAAACCTCCACGCCCCCCGTCCAGGGCATCGAAGCGAGCCAGATCGAAATCTCCCTCGAGTCCATATCCCCCGACGACGGCTCCCTCGTCGAATGCGACTGCTCCTCCACCGGCTGCGATACCGCCAACGGCGGCGTCGCCCCCAGCTACATCGTCGTCAGCCTCCCCGACGGCTTCTCGTTCCAGTTCCGCATCCCCGGCCTCAACGTCGACCCCATCCCCCTGCGCCCCCGTGTGCGCATCCCCTACGGAGGCCTCTAATCCATGCGCCTACTTCACGCCCCTCTCCGCTCTCCCCGCTCACGCCGCGGCCAGTCCGCCGTCGAGTTCGCCCTCACCTACCTCGCCCTCATCCTCCCGCTCACCATGATGCTCTACCATATCTCCAACATGATGTGGGTCTGGCACAGCACAAGCGACTTCACCCGCCAGGGCGCCCAATACGCCGCCACCCACTGCTGGCAGCCCGGCGGCTCCAACGTCCTCAACTACATGCGGCAAAATACCCCCATCATGTTTGACCGCGACCAGTTCCGCGACGGCCAGGCCGAAATCGAAGTCTCCTACTTCGGCCGCAACGTCGATACCGGCGAGCTCGAAGACTACTCCTGCGATGGCAGCTCCTGCTCCCGCGAGTGCGTCCCCAACATTGTCCGCGTCCGCATCACCAACTACCAGTACGCAGGCCTCTTCAGCTACTTTGGCCTCGCCCCCGTCTCCGTGCCGCCCTTCACCACCTCCATGCCCATGGAAGGCGCCGGCTGCTCGCCCGACGAGGAAACCTGCACCGAATGATCATAGGGAGAATCCGTTAACCGCATGTCGCTATCCATCCTGGTCGCCTCCTCCGACGAACACTTCCGCGAAACCGTCCGCGACAGCATGGCCAACGTGCCCAACGCGCGCCTCATCGCCGAATACACCGAGGTCGCCTCCAACCTCTACATCCGCGTCCTCCAGGACCTCGAACGCCACCCCGACGCCGGCCTCATCTTCGACCTCGCCAGCGACGCCGAAAACGGCTTCAAAATCCTAGAAAAAATCAAACAGGCCGTCCCCGACCTCTACGTCATCGCCTCCAACTACCACGCCGAAGGCGAAACCGTCATCGCCGCTCTCCGCGCCGGCGCCAACGACTTCCTCACCCAACCCCTCCGCCGCCTCGAATTCAAAGACGCCATCGCCCGCTTTGAACGCGCCCCCAAACGCGAACACGGCTCCACCCAATCCCGCCTCGGCAAAGTCTGGACCTTCCTCGGCGTCAAAGGCGGCGTCGGCGCCACCACCCTCGCCGTCAACTTCACCTCCGTCCTCGCCCAGCGCAAACACTCAGCCGTCCTCCTCGACCTCGATTGGACCGCCTCCGATTGCGCCTCCCAACTCGGCATCCAACCCCAATACACCCTCATCGAAGTCGGCGAAAACCTCGAACGCATGGACCAGGCCCTCTTCGAAGGCTACGTCTCGCGCGATCCCGTCGGCTTCTTCATGGTCGGCCCCCCCGAATCCCTCGAAACCCAGGGCTACTTCTCTGAGCCCATGTTCCGCGACTTCTCTAACTTCCTCGTCGAAAAGTACGAACACATCGTCATCGACGCCGGCCGCTCCATCCAGAACGAAGTCATCTTCGGCGCCCTCCAGGTCTCCTCCTCCATCATGCTCGTCATGACCCAGGACTTCCCCGCCATCCGCAACGCCCAGCGCTACCTCTCCTACCTCATGCGCCTCGGCTTCTCCCAGGATCAGATCCGCATCGTCGTCAACCAGTATCAGAAGAAGACCGCCCCCCACATCGCCTCCCTCGATCAGATCCAGCAAACCCTCAATCAGCCCGTCTTCTTCGGCGTCCCCCCCTCGCCCGCCATCCCCGCCGCCATCAACCGCGCCCGCCCCTTCGTCGTCGACCGCCAGGCCGCCGGCGAACTCGACGCCACCTTCCGCCGCTTCGTCGACAAAGCCACCGGCCGCCAAAAGGACTCCGCTAAGAGCGCCTGATGAGCACACGCCCCACAGCCCGCCCCGGCGCCGGTTCCGAACGCTGGTTCCTGCTCAAACAGCAGATCCACGGCCGCCTCCTCAACTCGCTCACCCCCGAGCAGTTGAAAACCCTCAACCGCGAAGCCGCCCGCGAACAAATCGGCACCGTCGTCGAACGCCTCGTTCACGAAGAACAAATGCCGATGACCGCCGTCGAACGCGAGCGCCTCATCGAAGAGATCCTCGACGAGGTCTTCGGCCTCGGCCCCCTCGAACCCCTGCTCAAAGACCCCACCATCTCCGACATCCTCGTCAACGGCTACAACAACGTCTACGTCGAACGCGGCGGCATCATGGTCGAAACCAACGTCCGGTTCAAAGACCAGAACCACGTCCGCATGATCATCGACCGCATCGTCTCCAACATCGGCCGCCGCATCGACGACTCCTCCCCCATCGTCGACGCCCGCCTTGACGACGGCTCCCGTATGTGCGCCGTCATCCCGCCCCTCTCCCTCATCGGACCCGTCATGTCCATCCGCCGCTTCGGCAAGAAGCTGCTCACCGTCGACGACCTGATGAAGAACGAAACCTTCACCCCCGGCATGATCGACTTCTTGAGCGGCTGCGTCGAAGCCCGCCTCAACATCATCGTCAGCGGCGGCTCCGGCTCCGGCAAGACGACCATGCTCAACACCATGTCGCGCTTCATTCCCGACACCGAGCGCCTCGTCACCATCGAGGACACCGCCGAGCTTCAGATGCAGCAGTCCCACCTCGTGCGCCTCGAAACCCGCCCCATGAACATTGAAGGCGCCGGCGCCATCTCCCAGCGCGACCTCGTCATCAACGCCCTCCGCATGCGCCCTGACCGCATCATCATCGGTGAGTGCCGCGGCTCGGAAGCCTTCGACATGATGCAGGCCATGAACACCGGCCACGACGGCTCCATGACCACCGTCCACGCCAACTCCGCCCGCGAGGCCTTCTCGCGCCTCGAAACCATGGTCATGATGGCCTCTCAACACATCCCGGATCGCGTCATCCGCCAGATGCTCACCTCCGCCGTCAACATCGTCCTCCACTGCACCCGCCTCCAGGACGGCACCCGCCGGGTCACCTCCATCTGCGAAGTCATCGACACCGACGGCGAATCCGTCGACATGCAGGACATCTTCACCTTCGACCGCGAGGGCATGAGTCCCCGTGGCCGCGTTATCGGCCGCTTCCGAGGCTCCGGCGTCAAGCCCAAGTGCCTCAACCGCCTCAAGGCCTACGGCGTCCACATCTCGCCGGAAATCTTCTCCGAAGTCCAGGAGGTCCGCGACTAGCCATGTTCGTTATCGTCGCCTTCCTCATCTTCACCGCCGCCCTCCTCGGCGCCGCCTATTACGCCTTCTCCATCCCCCAACAGCAGGAATCCGACGCCATCTCCACCCGCCTGCGCGACCTCCGCCTTCGCACCGGCGCCCCCCGCCGCGCCTCCTCCGGCGGCGACCTCCTCCGCGCCGAAAACAAAGGCACCTTCTCCTTCCTCGCCCAGTTCTTCGGCTGGATCCGCATCGCTACCCGCCTCCAGGAAATCATCGACCAGGCCAACCTCACCTACCGCGCCCTCGATGTCTTAGTCGTCTCCCTCATCCTGTTCATCGTCACTTACTTCATCACCGGCCTCTTCGGACTCGACCTCATCGCCCTCCAAATCGTCTTCGGCGTCGTCATCGCCGCCATCCCCGTCGCACTCATCCTCCGCATCCGCCAGCGCCGCCTCGACAAATTCCAGGAGATGTTCCCCGACGCCATCGACCTCTTCACCCGCTCCATGAAAGCCGGCCACACCATCCACTCAGGCCTCGACACCATTGCCAACGAAACCACCGACCCCGTCAAAATGGAGTTCAAAAAGGTCGTCGAGGAACTCGCCCTCGGCTCCCCCATCGAAGACGCTCTTCACAACCTCGGCGGCCGCGTCCCCCTCGTCGATCTCAAATTCTTCATCACCGGCCTCATCCTCCAACGCCAAACCGGCGCCAACCTCACCGAAGTGCTCGACAACCTCTCCCTGCTCGTTCGCGAGCGCCTCAACATGGACGCCAAACTGAAGGCCCACACCGCCCAACAGCGCATGTCCGCCGGCCTCCTCTGCGCCCTCCCCATCGTCGTCGCCATCGGCTTCTTCTTCATCAAGCCCGACTTCATCCAGATCCTCTACACCGACGAAACCGGCAAACTCTTTCTCACTTACGGCATTGTTTCGGAGATCCTCGGCATCCTCGTCATCCGCAAGATCGCCAACCCCAAGTTCTAGAGCACACCCATGACCGGCGCCATCGTCTTCTTCATCCTCGTCTTCGCCACCATCGCCGCCATCCTCTGGACCGCCTTCCAGCTCTTCTCTCAACAGGAGAACCCCCTCGACGACCGCCTCGAAGAGCTCCAGGCCATCGCCGCCGGAGCCCAGGTCCGCCGCACCCGCCGCCGCGCCGGGGGCGGCATACTCAACTCGCTTCTCTACCTCATTAGCATCGTCCCCGGCGGCGACGAATGGCTCCGCGACACCGAACGCGAACTCCAACAGGCAGGCGTCCGCTCCCGCTCCGTCATCGCCCTCTACTCCATCGGCAACGTGGCGTTCCTGCTGCTCTGTGTGTTCGGGATGCTCTACCTGCAGCGCGACAACCCGCTCTCATCGAAAATCGGTGGCCTCGCCGCCGCCCTCATCCTCGGCTGGCTCCTCCCCCGCCAGATCCTCTACCGCCTCGTCCGCCGCTATAAAGAACGGCTCAGCCAGGCCCTCCCCGACACCATCGACATGCTCGGCATCGTCCTCGGCACCGGCCTCGCCCTCGACCAGGCCCTCCTCCGCGTCTCCGAGGAAATGCAGCACATCTACCCCGAAATCGCCGGCGAGTTCTACACCGTCGTCATGCAGGTCAAGGCTGGCCAGGAACGCTCCCGCGCCTTCCAGTCCCTCGTCCGCCGCACCGGCATCGAAGACATCAAAAGCCTCTCCGCCATGATCGTCCAAAGCGAACGCTTCGGCACCAGCCTCGCCCAGGCCCTCAAAGTCTACGCCGAAGCCCTCCGCACCAAACGCCGCCTCCGCGCCGAAGCCGCCGTGGGCAAAGCCGGCCTCAAAATCACCTTCGCCGTCGTCATCTTCATCCTCCCCGCCCTCTTCGTCGTCGCCCTAGTCCCCGGCGTCCTAAGCGCCCTAAGGGACCTCCGCGGCGGCATCGGGGCACGGTAACCACCACCCCACCCCCGCCGCGCCATAATGGAGCCATGCCGGACGCAGTCACACGCGATCCCGATCTCATGCACGGCGAACCCGTCTTCCGCGGCACCCGTGTCCCCGTCAAGACCCTGTTCGACTACCTCGAACACGGCGACTCCCTCGACGACTTCCTCACCGGCTTCCCCACCGTCAGCCGCGATCTCGCCATCCAGGTCCTCGAAGAGTCAAAACACCTCCGCCTCGCTCAGGTCTGATGCGTATCCTCATCGATGAGTGCGTCGATCAACGTCTGCGATTGGAGTTCGATCAGCACGACTGCCAAACTGCGGCCTACGCCGGTCTCGCCGGCCTGAAAAACGGTGCTCTTCTTTCGGCAGCCGAAGATGCGGGTTTCGACGTCATGATCACCACCGATCAGGAAATTCCGTTTCAGCAGAACCTCCTCAACCGACGCATCGCGATCATCGTGCGTTGAATGGCGCAACGACCTCCTAGGCGGCGTCACCATCCTCAAAAGCGAATTCGCCGACGGCTCCCCACTCCTAGCCATCCCCAACT
>JAFLBB010000186.1 GCA_017304135.1 Acidobacteriota bacterium
GCCGCCGCTCCGGTTGCCGCCAAACCCGCCACGCCCGCCGCCGCCGCCCGGACCACGCGCCTCGCGCGGCCGCGCTTCGTTCACGTTCATGGTACGGCCGTTGATTTCCCGCCCGTTCAATTCCTCAATCGCCCGCGCCGCTTCGTCCGCGTTCGTCATCTCTACGAAGGCAAACCCGCGCGGCTGCCCGGAATCCCGGTCCCGAACAATGCTCACACGCTCTACGACACCGTAACTGCCGAATACATCCTGCAGCTCTTCTTGGGTCGTCGCGTAGGAAAGGTTTCCTACGAAAATGTTGGTCATCTGATCCTAATCCTTACGGCTGCGTACCACGGCAGCGCTTCAATTTACCGGTTGGCTATTCTTGGCCGGGCACACTCAGGCGGGCAAAGGTAGCAGTTCTAGCCATACCATCGATGGCTCACCCGAATTGTAGCATTGTTGATCAACAATGGTTCCCGTGAATTTAGGCCCCTTTACCGCCCCCTTCCTGTACCTGTTTCGCCCCAAGTACTACCTCCGCAAACCCCAACCGCCGGCCCGCCAGTCCGTCTCAATCCCTATGCAACGCCGCCACTTCCTGACCTCCTCCCTGACTGCTCCCCTGTCCGCTCAAATGCTGCCCGCCGCCTGGAAATCCGCCCCGCCCCCATCCTATCTCGGCGAACTCACCGCCCTCCTCAAAGCCGCCGCCGTACCGGGTATGGTGGTCGGGGCCGTACGGGCAGGAAAACCCGCCTGGACCGCCCCCCTTGGCGGCCTCTCTTCCGCCAGCGCAGCCGCCTCCGCCGCCCCCGTCACCCCCGCCTCCCTCTTCCAGGCCGCCAGCCTCACCAAACAGCTCACCGCCCACGCCGCCCACGCCCTCCGCGCCTCGGGCAAACTCGACTTCGACCGCCCCCTCGTCTCCTACCTCGACGACCTCCCCCACCCCACGGCCCGCACCGTCACCCTCCGCCACGTCCTCAGCCATAGCTCCGGCTTCCCCAACTGGCGCTTTACCGACCGCGGCAAGCCCGCCCCCGCCCTCGAGCCCGCCTTCCCGCCCGGCTCCAAGTTCCAATACTCCGGCGAAGGCTACTTCTACCTCCAGCGCATCCTGGAAGAGGTCACCGGCCAGGGCTTTGGCCAGCTTCTCGCCGAACTCGTCATGAAGCCCGCCGGCATGACCGCCTCCACCCTCGTCTGGGACCCCGCCACGCTCGACCGCACCGCCCTCCCCCACAACCGCCGCGGCGAGCCCCGCCAGAACTGGGACAAGTCCGCCCGCGCCCTCCGCGACTACGCCGCCAGGCTCGGCAAACCCGTCGAGCACCTCCGCTACGCCGACTACGCCGCCTTCACCCGCGACTCCGGCGACCCCCCGCTACCCAACTGGATGCTCCCCAACGCCGCCGCCAGCCTCGTCACCTCGGCCAGCGATTACGCCCGCTTCCTCGCCTGGGTACTGAAGACCCCCAACCTCGACCAGCCCGCCGTCAAGATGAACGACTCGCTCTCCTGGGGCTTAGGCTGGGGCATCGAGCGGGTGGGCGCCCGCACCTTCCTCTGGCAATGGGGCGACAACGGCGGCTACAAGAACTTCGTCCTCGCCGAGCCCGCCACCGGCGACGCCCTCTTCGTCTTCACCAACGGCGACTCCGGCGCCCGCCTCTACGAACGCGTCCTCACGCGCGCCACCGGCATGGAGCATCCGGCATTCTTCTGGTTGTGAGGCGAGGCAACGACGGGCGTCACTTCGATTTCGCATCCCTGTAGTCTTCGCAGCGGAGCTTCCCGTCGACCATGAGACACCAACCCAACAGGCCTTCCCCCGACGGTGGTGGCAGTCGCGGCTCGTCCTTGCCTGCGAAAGGATAGACAAACGGAAGCCGAGGATCCCGAAACCAGAAGTCACTGCGCAGTTCGAGGGAATTGACTCTGCACCGCAGCCTCTCGGAAACAGCTTCGGTAAGTTGAGCCATGGAGAGTGTGGGGCCCTTCCCAGTGCTCCTGACAAAGACGGCGATATGCCGGTCCTCATCCGGTTCGAGCCCTGGGCGCGGGCCGAACCACATATGGGCCAGCGAGTATCCAGGCAAACCCAGCCCGCCTGCCTCCACAGATCCTCCGCCCATCGGCCGGGTGATGACCGCTCCGCCGCGCTCGCGGTATTGAAGCACACCGCCGGTAGGGAGCAACATGAGCCGGGCAATCGCGGGAGATTCACGCAGCCGCTCCCTGACTCCCAGTTCCCACTGGTAGTCGAGTACGTCGGAAACGAGTGGTCCCTCAATCCAATACAGGTCTGCTTCATTCGAAGCGATCCAAGCCACCACAAGCGACTGCTCCCTGGGCCGCCGTTGAATCTCGGCCGCAATTTGGAAGGCCGTATCAAACGTCAGAGGCCTCCCACTAAAAACTTGCATCAACGAGAGGCAGCGATTGCTCGCATCGAGTTTAATACTCACGGACGTAGCGGGCCGGCAGGTCAGACTTCCACTGGCCAGGATCAGGACCGCGGCCAGCGCTCCCGAGGTCAGCTTTGTTCCCAAGGCACCTCCTCATCCGCCCAACAACGCCGCGCCCCTACTTTTCCAACCTGTAAATCGTCACCCCGCTCAGTAGCTTCGGGAAGAAGTCGGTCGACTTCTGCGGCATCACGCCGCCGCAGAAGCTGATGTCGGCCACCTGCTGCACCGTCGTTGGTTGCAGCAGGAACGCCACCTGGCACTGGCCCGCGCGCACCTGCTCCAGCGCCGGGTCCAGCCCGCGCACATAGTGCAGGTACTTCTGCGAGCGCACATCCTCTTCCGTGATCCCCATCGCCTGGCCGAGCACCTGCTCATGCAGGAAGGTCACGTCGAGCATCCCCGCCCCGCGCGGGACCTCCAGCACATACGACGCACCGGGCAGGGCAATGCCCAACACAATCCGCGCCGGGTCGATCGCCTGCACCGCCGCCTTCAACTCCGCCTCGCCCGCCACCTTGCGCAGCGTGCCCAGCGCGCCGAGCGCCGCCACCAGCTTCGCCGCATCGAACCCGGCCAGCGAGTGCACCAGCCGGTGCGTGGCCAGGATGCGCAGCCCCGGCGAGTGCATGTTCACCAGCGTCATCATCACGCGCTTGGCGTCGGCCTTGGGCGACTCCTTCGAGTGGTTCAGCGCCGTCTCGTAGCGGTGATGGCCGTCGGCGATGACAAGCTTCTTATCCGCCATCAGCGCCTGAATCCGCGCAATCGCCGCCGCGTCCGCGATGCGCCACAGCAGGTGCAGCGAGCCGTAGCCGTCATCCACACGCAGCAGCGGTTCGCCCTGCGCCGCCGCGTCGAGCAGCGCATCCACGCCGCCCGTCTCATCCGGATACAGCAGGAAGATCTGCCCGTAGTGCGCCTCGGTGTGCTTCAACAGCTCCGTGCGGTCCTTCTTCGGCCCGGTGAGCGTCTGCTCATGCCGGTGCACCACGCCCGCCGCGTACTCCTCCAACTGCCCGGCGCAAATGAGCCCCTTGCGCGTCAGCGCTTCGCCCGTATCGGGATCGCGGAACTGCTGGAAGTAGGCAAACAGCGCCGGCTCGCCCTCGCGCTCCAGGATGCCGTCGCGAATCCACGTCTCCAGGTGCCCCTTGGCCCGCTTGTAGACGTTGTTCTCTGCCGTGTCCGTGTCGAACCGCTCGCCGAGAATGATCCGCACCAGGTTATAGGGGCTGGCCGCCAGATAGCGCGCCTGCATGTCCGGGTAGATCTTGTCGTAAGGCTGCGTCACCAGGTTCGCCGGGTCGCCCGCGCGGGCCGAATAGCGGTAGGCATGAAAAGGGAAAATATGGGCCATCTTCGTCAATGATATAAACAATGGTATCCATGCGGCCTTTTGCTCTCACTCTGGGTATCGTTTCTTTGCTCGGTCTGTTGGCGGCGCAACAGTCGGCGCGCAAGGTCGACTTCACGCGCGACGTGCAGCCCATCCTCGCCGACAACTGCTATGCCTGCCACGGTCCGGATGAGTCGAAACGCATGGCCGGTGTGCGCCTGGACACCAAGGAGGGCGCCTTCGCCAAGGTCGCCACGGGCCAAGTGATCGTGCCCGGCGACCCTTCGGCCAGCCGCCTGTTTGCCCGCGTGTCGCACGCCAAGCCCGCCCTGCGCATGCCGCCCGCCGCTTTCGGCAAGACGCTCACCGCCGACCAGATCGCCACCCTCAAGCTGTGGATCGAACAGGGCGCGCCGTGGGTGACGCATTGGAGCTACACGCCGCCGCGGCGCTCAGCCGAGCCCGCCGTGAAGAACGCCAAGTGGGCCCGCAACGCTATTGACCGCTTCGTGCTCGCCAAGCTAGAAAGCGAAGGCCTTGCGCCGCAAGCCGAAGCCCCGCGCACGACGCTCATCCGCCGCCTTGCCTACGACCTCACCGGCCTGCCGCCCACGCCCGAAGAGGTGACGGCGTTCCTCAACGACAAGCGGCCCGACGCCTACGAGCGCCTCGTCGACCACTACCTCGCCTCGCCCCACTACGGCGAGCGCATGACGATGATGTGGCTCGACCTGGCGCGCTACGCCGACACGCATGGCTATCACATCGACTCGCACCGCGACATGCATCACTGGCGGCAATGGGTGATCGACTCGTTCAACCGCAACCAGCGCTTCGACGAGTTCACCCAATGGCAGATCGCCGGCGACCTGATGGCCAAGCCCACGCGCGAACAACTGCTCGCCACCGGCTTCCACCGCAACCACATGATCAACTTCGAGGGCGGCGCGATTCCCGAGGAGTACCAGGTTGAGTATGTCGTCGATCGCGTCGAAACCACGGCCAACGTCTGGATGGGCATGACGATGGGTTGCGCGCGCTGCCACGATCACAAGTACGACCCCATCAAGCAGAAAGAGTTCTACGAGTTCTTCGCCTTCTTCAACAACATCGACGAGAAGGGGCTCGACGGCCGCAAGGGCAACGCCGACCCCATGCTGCGGCTCTCGACACCAGCGCAGGAGCAGCGGCTGGAAGCCGTCCTCTCCGATATCGAGGTCTTCGAGGCGCTCACCGATGAACGCACCATCGCGCCCACGGTCGAAGCCTGGGAGCGCAAGGCGCTCGACTCGCTCGCCAAGCCTGAGCGCGGCGGCCTCGCCTTGCACTGGGAGGCCGACAACAGCTTCTCCGATGCCAGCGGCAACTACCGTCACGCCGTGGTCGAACGCGGCGAGGTGGGCTTTGCTGAAGGTCCGGTGCAGCGCTCGGCGGTGTTCAGCGGCGAGGCCCAGATGCGCTACGCGGCGGCGGGCGACATGGCCGGCACGCTCGCCTCCAACAAACCCTGGACGGCCGCCTTCTGGTTCCGTCCCGGCTCGATTCAGGAGTGCGGGCTGCTGCAGATGCGCGAACCCGGCGAAGCGAAGCGCGGCATCGAGATCCTGAACGAAGCCTCGCAGCCCATCGGTGACCTGCGGCGCGGCGTGAAGATCGCCGTGCGCATCGCCCACCAATGGCCCAACGACGCCCTCTACGTCCGCACGCGCGACTTTGTGTGGACCACGGCCAAGGAGTACGGCTCCACCTGGCATCATGCCGGCGTCGTCTACGACGGCTCGGGCAAGGCATCCGGCGTCACGCTCTACATCGACGGCCAGGCCGTGCCTATGGAAGCGATGCGCGACACGCTGCGCACGCCGGTGGTCTCGCAGCGCCCGCTCGAGATCGGCAACAAGGAACTCGGCTCGCCCTACAAGGGGCAGCTCGACGACGTCCGCCTCTACTCGCGCGCGCTCGACGCCGCCGCGCTCTTGCAATTGGGCGAACAGGAGCCGGTGCGCTCGGCCTTCGCGCTCAACCCCGGCATGGCCTTTGCCAAGCGCCCGCGCGAGACGCGCCTGCGCATCGCCGACTACTACCTGCGCCACGCCGCGCCCTCCTCCGAGCGTGAAGATTACGCCCGCCTGATGGCCCTGCGCGACGAGCGCGACGCGCTGCTCAAAGAGATCCCCAACACGATGGTGATGACCGAGCGCCCCACGCCGCGCCCCAGCTTCGTGCTCGGCCGCGGCGACTACCGCAACAAGACCGTCGAGGTGAAAGCGAGCACGCCCTCGATGCTGCCGCCGATGCCTGCGACGCTGCCGCGCAACCGCCTCGGCCTGGCGCAATGGCTCACCAGCCGCGAACACCCGCTCACCGCCCGCGTCACCGTGAACCGCTTCTGGCAGATGTACTTCGGCACCGGCATTGTGAAGACCGCCGAGGACTTCGGCACGCAGGGCGACCCGCCTTCGCACCGCGAGCTGCTCGACTGGCTGTCCGTCGAGTTCATCGAATCGGGCTGGGACGTGAAGGCGCTGCAGCGGCTCATCCTCACCTCGGCCACCTACCGGCAAGGCTCCACCGTGCCGCCGGGCATGGCCGAGCGCGATCCGGAGAACCGCTTGCTCGCCCGTGGTCCGCGCTTCCGCATGCCGGCCGAGATGGTGCGCGACACGGCGCTGGCCGCTTCGGGATTGCTCAATGCGAAGATCGGCGGCGAGTCGGTGCGTCCCTATCAACCGCCGGGCGTGTGGGAAGAGATCTCCTACGGCGACGTCTACTCGGCGCAGCAGTATGAGCAGGAACACGGCGACGCGCTCTATCGCCGCTCGATGTACACCTTCTGGAAGCGCACCGCGCCGCCCACTTCGCTGGCCGCCTTCGATGCGCCCGACCGCGAGAAGTGCGTCGCCCGCCGCGCCCGCACGAACACGCCGCTGCAGGCGCTGGTGACGCTCAACGATCCGCAGTTCATCGAAGCCGCCCGCGCACTGGCGCTGCGTGCCCGCAAGGAATCGGCGGGCGATGCGGCGCGTCTGCGGCGTGCGTTCCTGCTGGCCACGGCGCGGCCGCCGTCGTCAAAAGAGATGACCGTCTTGAGCGCCCTGTTGAAGGACGAGCGCGCCCACTACACGGCCAAGCCGGATGAGGCCACGAAGCTGGTGAGCGTGGGCGAATCGGCGGCGCCCGGCGATGTGCCGAAGCCCGAGTTGGCGGCCTGGACGATGGTGGCCAGCGCCATTCTGAATCTCGATGAAGTGGTGACCAAGGAGTAGCGCCATGCCGGAACCCAAGCATCCACTCGATCAGGCCTTCCAGCAGACGCTTTCGCGGCGGTCGCTGTTTGGCCGCTCGGCGACGGGCCTCGGCGCGGCTGCCCTGAGCACGCTGCTCAACCCTGCCGCCAAAGGCGCGGCGCTGGCGGGCCTTCCCCATTTTGCTCCGAAGGCCAAACACGTCATCTTCCTCCATCAATCGGGCGGGCCGAGTTCGATCGAGCTGTTCGACCACAAGCCGCAGTTGAAGAAGGTCCACGGCACGGAACTGCCCGAGTCGATCCGCCGAGGCCAGCGCATCACCGGCATGACCAGCGGCCAGGACTCCTTCCCCTGCGTCGCGCCGATCTACAACTTCCATCCGGCGGGCAAGAACGGCACGATGATCTCGGAGTTGTTGCCCCACACGGCCAAGGTGGTCGATGATCTCTGCATCGTGAACTCGGTGCACACCGACGCCATCAACCACGACCCGGCGATCACGTTCATCCAGACCGGCTTCCAGCAGCCGGGGCGGCCGTCCATCGGCTCCTGGATCAGCTACGGGCTGGGCAGCGAGAATGAGAACCTGCCCGCCTTTGTCGTGCTGGTGAGCCAGACCTCCGGCCTGAACGTCGACCAGCCGCTCTTCTCGCGCCTGTGGTCGTCGGGCTTCTTGCCGTCGTCCTACCAGGGCGTGCAGTTCCGCGCCGGGGCCGACCCGGTGCTTTATTTGAACGACCCGCCGGGAGTGGACCGCACCAACCGCCGCCGCATGCTCGACGCCGTGCAGAAGCTGAACAAGCTGAAGGCGGAGTCGTTCGCCGACCCGGAGATCGAAACGCGCATCGGCCAGTATGAGATGGCCTACCGCATGCAGGCCTCGGTGCCGGAACTGATGGACCTGTCGAAGGAGTCGCAGGCGACCATCGACATGTATGGTCCCGATGCGCGCAAGCCGGGCAGCTACGCCTCGCACTGCCTCCTCGCCCGCCGTCTGGTGGAGCGCGGCGTGCGCTTCGTGCAGCTCTACAAACGCGGCTGGGACCAGCACAACGACCTGCCGCGCGACCTCGCCTTGCAGGCCAAAGCCACTGACCAGGCCTCGGCGGCGCTGATTCAGGATCTGAAGCAGCGCGGGCTGCTCGATGAGACGCTGGTGGTGTGGGGCGGCGAGTTTGGCCGCACCATCTACTGCCAGGGCAAGCTCACCTCGACCAACTATGGCCGCGACCATCATCCGCGTTGCTTTACCATGTGGCTGGCCGGCGGGGGTACCAAGGCCGGTACAGTACTAGGGAAGACGGACGATTACTGCTACAACATAGAGGAGGACCCGGTACACGTCCACGACATCCAGGCGACCCTGTTGCACTGCCTGGGGGTTGACCACACGCGGCTGACCTACAAGTTCCAAGGCAGGTGGTTCCGCCTGACGGATGTGCATGGAGAGTTGGTCAAGAAGATCCTCGCCTAGGAGCGCTGGAGGCGCCTGGATTCCGCACGGCCGGCCCAGACCGTGGAGGCAGGAAGGGTATTGAAACTAGAGGTTTGTGCCGATGGAGAAGGTAATGCGGAGAAGGCGTTCGCGCGGGCTCCTATCTCGCGTGAAATTCACAGTATCGCTTCGCCATCTGGCAGCCGATAAGCGCGGCTCGGTGCTGATTCTCGCCTCGATGCTGCTGGTGGTTGCGGGCATGGCGCTGTCGGCCGTGTTCGATTTGTCGCGCCTGTACTTTGCCAAGCAGACGGCGCAGGTGCGGGCCGACGCCGGGGCGCTGGCGGCGGTGATGGCGTTGGACGGCACGGAGGCGGGCCTGGAGCGGGCGCGCGAGGCGGCGGCGCAGGCGGCG
>JAFLBB010000187.1 GCA_017304135.1 Acidobacteriota bacterium
GGCATGAGGCGAGTTTGGCGTGGATGAAGGATGCGGTGGAGATGTTGTCGAAGGCGGGGGCGGAGGCGGTGTTCAACGGGCATGAGCACAATTTGCAGATTGTGAAGCGGAACGAGGCGACGGGGGGTGTGCAGTATGTGGTGTCGGGGTCAGGTGGGGAGTTGCGGGATGGGGATGTGCGCAAGGAGATGGACCTGGCGAATATTGTGGGGACGAGCCCGACGCACCAATTTTTGAGCGTGGAGATTGATGGGGATGTGATGCGGATTCAGCCGTTGGGGTATGAGGCGATTGTGGTGCGGGATGCGCAGGGGGGGGAGGTGAAGATGCCGGTGGAAGTTAAGAAGAGGTAGCCGCTAGCCGCGGGGCCTCCGCGGCCCAGGCGCGAGCGGCGGTCGAGTGGTTGGTGGCTTGGCTAGCCGCGACGGTTGTTGGCGCCGTATTGGAAGCGTTCGGCGGTCCATTGGGCGTTGCCGTATTCGCCCATGTTGACGGTGCCGGAGAGTTTGCCGGCTTCGAGTTTGCCGGTGAAGGCGTAGGTGAGCATGGTGCCTTCGTAGCGGTGGCGGGTGTTGAAGGTGACCTGGGGGCCTTCGACTGAGCCACGGAGTTCGCCGGAGGTGATGTCGCCGCGGTGGGTGCCGGCGAGTTTGGCTTCGGACTGTTCGAAGACGAGTTCGTGATTAGCAGAGCCGCGCGAGTATTGGATGGAGAGCTGCCACTGGCCGTCGAGGTTGGCGTTGGGGCCGGCGGGTTTGGGGGCGCGGTCGATTTTGGGGGGCTTGGAGAGAAGGGCGCGGAGGCGTTCGGCGACGATTTTGTGTTCGCCGGGCATCATCATGTAGGGCTGGATGCCGATGGTGCTGGGTTCGGATGAGCCCATGTCGCCGGAGGCGGAGCCGAGGACGATGCGGGGGTCGTTGTCGTAAGCGTATTTTTCTAGTTCACGGCCGGACACTCCGATTTTAGCGGCGTCCCAGCGGATGGTGAGGGTGGGGGCGTGGTTGGAGAGGCTGTTGGGCTGGCGGACCTGGGTGGTGACGCCGGGGACGGATTCGACGGCCTTGGAGATGTCGGCGAGCCAGGATTCCCAGGTGCGGAATTCGGCCTGGTAGTCGCGCTTGACCCAGGCTTCGACGGCGGCGAGCATGCCCATGATCTCTTCCTTGCCGACCTTGAGGGAGCGACCGAAGGCGTGGTGGGGGGCGGAGTGGAGCCAGGCGGCCTGGACGATGTCTTTGCGGCCGAGGAGGAGTCCGGCGGCCTGGGGTCCGCGGAGGCACTTACCGCCGCTGTAGGCGACCATGGTGGCTCCGGCCTGGAGGTGCTTGTTGGGGATGGTGAGGATTTCGGCGGCGGCGTCGACGATGACAGGGACGTTGTGTTGGGCGGCGACGCGGCAGACGGTTTGGGTGGAGAGGGGCTCGCGGTCAGCGGCGGGGGAGGCGAGGACCATGGCCATGGCGGTGCGGGAGTTGAAGGCCTTTTGCAGCTCTTCGAGGGTTTCAACCTCGATGATTTTGACGCCGAGCATGCGGATGGCGTGATCGTAGACGTTGCGGGAGTGGCGAGGAACGATGACTTCGTTTTTGAGGCCGGTGAGGTCAGGGACGCGCTGGAGTTTTTCGGGGTCGGTGCCGGCAATGGAGGCGGCGGTGGCGTGGGTGAGGGCGGCGGCGCAGCCGTTGGTGACGATGCCGAATTCAGCGCCGGTGATGGCGGCGAGGCGGCGGCCGACGGCGTCCATGAGTTCGTCGAGGTGGACGTAGTGTTTGCTGGCTTCCATCATGGCCTGCTTCACTTCGGGGAGGCTTTGGGAGCCGGTGACGATGGTGAAGGTGCCCTTGCAGTTGATGAGGGGGCGGACGCCGATGGACTGGAAGATGTTGGGTCCGATTTGGAGGGGACCGCCTTCGGCGGCTTGGGCGGAGGGGAGCGGGGTGAATTGCGCGGCCGCGGCGGCGGTGGTGGCGGTGAGGAGGTTGCGGCGGGTGAGCGCGGGCATGCGGCGCTCGAGGAGGGTGCGGAAAAAGTTGGGAAGCATGGTGACCTCTGTTCTACTGTAGTGGGTTTTGGGGCGAGTGCGGAGGCTGGCGCGGGCAGCGGGTTGGACCGCGCGGGGCGCGGGCGGGTTTGGGGCGGCGGCGCGTTGTGTTGCTCACTTCACGGCGATGAGGGAGATTTGTTCGAGGGTGGGGTAGCGGCCTCGGGCATCCGGTGTGCGGGGGGAGGTCGGGATTTGCTGGACGGTGGTGCGGGTAGGGGGCGTGGTGGAGAAGTATTCGGCGTAGGTTTTATTCATGGGGGTGAAGTCGTCGATGTTGTCCAGGTAGACGTTGGTGGCGACGATGTTTGAGAAAGTCAGGCCGGCTTCTTCTAAGCCGTCGAGGAGGTTGCGCATGGTTTGGCGGAGTTGGGTTTCGACGGTGTGGGCGTAGATGCCGGAGTTGGGACCGGGGATGAAGCCGGACTTGGCGGAGCAGTAGAAGGTGCCGGCGATGAAGACGCAGGGGCTGGCGGTGGGGCTGGGAGGCATGTTTTTGGGGCGGACGGCGCGGCGTTGGGCGAGGTCGAGGGCGGCGACTCCGGTGAAGGAGATGGAGGCGTTGTGGGGGAGGGCGTGGACGCGGATGGTGGCGCGGGCGGGGGTGTTGCCGAATTCGAATTTGGTGGCGTAGACCTTGTTCATGGCGTCCATGGGCATGGCGTCGGTGAGGTAGGGGTTGACGAAGGCGAGGTGGCGGCGGTCGATTTTGGCGGCGGTGAGGATGGCGTCGATTTCGGAGAAGGCGCTCTCTAATTGAGCTGTGGGAGTGGAGCCTTGGCCGAGGATGCCGGAGAGGTAAAGACGGTCGCCGGCGATGACGGCGGGGGAGACGGGTTCGGTGGGCTTGTGATTGGGGGGTGTGATGATGCGGCGGCGGTCGAGGTGGCGGTAGGCGACGACGGTGATTTCGACGGGGGTGCCGGTGGGCATTTGGGCGACGCCGAGGACGGCGCGGGCGGGGGGATCGGTGGGGAAAGCGCGGGACCAGGCGCGGTTGGCGGCGTCGTAGGCGGTGATGTCGTTGAGATAGAGATGGGCGTAGACGACGTGGCGCATGGTGAGTCCGGCGGCTTCGACGATGGCGCGGACGCGGGCGAGGGATTGTTCGACCTGGGCTTCGGGGGTGTCGGGGAAGGTGCCGTCGAGGCGGGCGGCGCCTTGGCCGGAGACGTAGAGGAAGTCGCCGGCGAGGATGCCGGGGCTGTAGGGGCCGACGGGTGGGCGGGCGTTGGCGGGAGTGATGACGCGGGGTTGAGCGTGGAGGAGTGTGGCGGCGAGGGTGGCGAGGAGGAGGGCTGGGCGCATGGGGTGTGAGCGATCGTATCAAAGCTGATATGGTGTTTGGCCATGAAGCTGACGTTGAGTGCCGGACTGATGATGGCGGCGTTGTGCGCCGCGCAGACGGTTCATGTGAAGACGCCGATGGCGCCGCCGCATTGGGCGCTGCTGGAGCGGGAGTTGCTGCGGGCGAATTCGCGGGCGGTGGAGATGTTCGCGGAGAAGTTTGTGGACGAGCGGGGGTACCTGGCGCATACGCCGCGGTGGGGGACGCTGGATGGTCCGGATGACGCGATTGAGACGTATTGGAACTGGACGCTGCTGCATGCGCTGGGGGGCGCGGATTCGTCGCTGCAGTTATTCAAGAAGGGGCAGGAGGGGCACCTGCGGCAGTATGGTGAGATTCGGACTAAATTAACCGATTTGGCGAAGAACGGGGCGTACCGGCGGGAGTTCATTACGCAATCGGACTGGTTTCACACGGCGGAGGGGATGCGGGCGTTTTTGTTGCAGGGGTTGTCGGACCCGAACGATGAACTGTATAAGGCGCGGATGAAGCGGTTCGCGGCGATGTATATGGGCGAGGATCCGGAGGCGCCGAACTACGATCCGGCGGTGAAGGTGATCAAGAGCATTTGGACGGGGAGTTTGGGTCCGATGCTGAGGAAGGCGACGACGTATGACTGGGTGGGCGATCCGGTGCCGGGGTCGTTTCACTTACTGCACAATCCGGCGGGGCGCGGGAAGATGCTCGATCTCGAGGCCAATTACAAGAAGATGCTGGCGCATTGCGATGAGTATCTGGATAGTGTGGGCGATAACTCGTTGAACCTGGCGTCGACGATTTTGGGGTTGAATGCGTATGCGTTGACGGGCGAGGAGAAGTACCGGCAGTGGGTGTTGGATTATGTGGGGGCGTGGAAGCAGCGGACGGAAGAAGCGGGCGGGATGATTCCGAGCAACGTGGGATTGAACGGGAAGATTGGCGGCGAGTACAACGGGCAGTGGTGGAAGGGGACGTATGGTTGGAACTTCACGATCTTCGATGGGGAGTTGGAGCAGATTGCGCACCGGAATTACTTTACGGCGGGGTCGTGGCCGGGGTTTGGGAATGCGCTGCTGTTGAGCGGCGATCAGTCGTTTGTGGGCGTGCTGCGGAAGCAGTTGGATTTGATTTATGCGCAGAAGAAGGTGGAGAACGGGCGGGTGATGCTGCCGACGATGTATGGCGATCCGCGCGGGTATAAGTACAACGGCGCGCCGAGTTGGTATCAGCATTCGCCGCGGGTGCATACGGACCGGTTGATGGAGATTTACTTGTGGTCGATGGATCGGAAGGACATGGAGCAAGTGCCGGTGGCGACGTCGATGGCGACGGGTGGGCGCGGGGGCGGTTATGAAGAGCCGGACCGGACGTCGGCGTGGCTGGGGTATTTGGAGGGTAAGTTTGCGGCGTTTCCGGAGAAGGCGTTGGAGGCAGACTTACAGCGGGTGCGGCGGCGGGCGGAGATGATCCGCACGGATGAGACGACGGCGGATACGCGGCTGGCGGATTACTTACTGGATTTGAACCCGGCTACGACGAATGGCCTGACGAATTTGACGCTGGGCGGGTATTTCGCAGGCGGGCGGGTGTGGACGCTGCATAGCCGGTTCCGGTATTTCGATCCGGTGAAGCGGCGGGCGGGGTTGCCGGAGGATGTGGCGGCGCTGGTGTCGAAGTTGGGGGCGGATTCGGCGACGGTGACGCTGGTGAATGTGAACCAGACGGAAGCGCGCGAGGTGGTGGTGCAAGGGGGCGGGTATGGGGAGCACCGGTTGGATGCGGTGACGGTGAATGGGAAGACGGTGGCGGTGAATGGGCCGACGGTGACGGTGCGGTTGGAGGCGGGGGCGGGGGCGGTGTTGGAGTGCAAGATGACGCGGTATGCGGGGCGGCCCAGTTTCGCGTTTCCGTGGGAGCGGGGGTGGTATGGGACGAAGTAGCCGCGCGGGGGAAGAGCCAACTGGCCACGCGGCAGCGGAGACTGCGCACAATCTCGGATTGGAGGTGTGGGCTGTGGAAGGCTATCGGGCCCAAGATCCTGCGCCCTTTCCCTAGGCAAGGAGCGTAGGCGGTCGTCCTCGCCGTTAAGGGCCGATCTCGCCACACAGTGGCGCGCCCTTGACCGCTCCGGGCCACGGCGAGTTACAGATATCCTTGCATAGAGGAAAGGACACCCAGATTGGAGCGCTGGTCTATCTTCATCGATATTGAGGGCTTCAGCGCCCTTTGGGAGCACGACGATCAGGTCCTTCGTTCTCTCGGGGACCTGATGGAGGGAATCTACAAGATCGGGTGCCGATGCTACCCGAATCCGCCTGATCGCATTTTCGCGCATCAACTGGGGGACGGGTTCATCATCCTCAGCGATGTCAGCAGTGATTCGCTAGACGTGCCGATCGCCATCTCAGTCGCGCTGATGCGCCACGTCGGGGCGGGCGGGAGATTTGCTAGTTCAGCAATCACCACCGGCGGATTCGCTGATATCGCAAGCTGCTATCCGCCCTCAATCAGAACTGCGATTGGGGATGACGGCAGAGTGCCAATGGGCAGCGGTATGCTCACTGTCTTTCCCGTCATGGGCACGGCTTTGATTCGGGCATATGGCCTTGGCAAGAAGGCGCCCCGCGGCAGTCTCCTTGCCTTGAAAGTGAGCGACAAGCCGCGGATACCTGCTGGCTTCCTCCTTCAGCAGCCTCATGAAAGCGACATCGTCCTAGTGGACTGGATTCATTCGCAGTCAGCCCTCGTATCCCATCTCCAAGCCGAGGCAGGTCTGCGCGCCCCTGAGGCGAGAGAGTTGGAGCGGGCCGTATTGGGCTACTGCGACGACCGCAATGTACCCACGCGTTGGCGGGAAAACACCATCACGTTCTTATCTGTCACCAAGGATACTTGACGAAGATCCAGTCCTCAGCATCCGCATTGCGTCGAATTCACAACCGAATTCCGGGCGGCTTCTATTGGGGCAGCGAAGCGAACTGTAGCTTGTGGCTGCGCCGCAGAATCGCGTAGGATACAAGCGCCACCAGCACCAGTGCTCCATGTCCACTACTCCGTCCACTGAGGATGGAGAACAACAGGGTATTGAATATCCAAAAACCGCAGACGATTACAATCGCCAGTGCCTTCGCGATCGGTCGGCGCGCAAACACATACCTTACCAGCATAGGAGGAGCTAGGCCGACGCCCCAGGTAGCCAGGAAGGAAAGAAGTAGCGTTACTACCCACGTTTCCTCGAACAGCGCTGACATCGCTGAGCCCCCCGCGCTTCCTTTCTGATTCGGCGATGCCGAGGAGGGTCGGGTGTCGCTGAGCTTCAGTGATTGAATGATCCTGTCGGTTATCGGCTCCATCAGGAAAGACACCGGTTCAAGGTACGATACTGTCACTGTAAATGATCGATCTCCTGCGAATACCCTTACAAGTCGGACTCTGAAATCCCCGGCACCTTTGAGGGATCGACGGTGGTACTCCGTGACGAGGGCTGCAATCTGATTGAGTTCACTTCTCTTCGTGCCTTCCCAGGATGTCATGGACATCTTGGATGCCTTGAGTATGAGGACTAGTGTAGTGCGTCACACGCTTTGAGCATTACTGGGGCGACCTGGGCCGGTACAAGGCACAACAAGGGCCTACCTCGCAGCCCCTTCTGGACTGTTCATCATTTGCGACGCGGACCACTAGTTCTGCCTTCAGCGTGGAGTCCAGCTCCTCGATATCTGACGGCGACAGCATTCGAGCATCGTCCTGCGTTACATCGAGGTCTGGATAGTAACGAATGTTCATGATCCCGATAACATTGCCTCGGTCGTCATAGCAGTTGGCGGCAAACGGCAAATCGGAAGATCCGTGCTCGATCCCGGAGAGATCCAGCCGGGACGAGACGCTTGAATCCAAAGTTATCCTCTGGTTCTTCGAGAGTACGACCCAGTTCTTTGGCAACTCGAGCGAGACCCCTTTCGGCAGCTGCACCGTGACAAAGGGCTGCGCGGCGACACCAAATGAAAACACAGCGGACGCCGCGGCGAGTGCAACTAAAAGCACGAATCCTCGATGCTCCGCTCTCACAAATCCCATCGTCTTCCCCTGAAAAACACCAAGGGGCTGGCGGCGCTCGCGTCGCCTCATAGGTTGATCCAAAGTGCTGACGCTTTGACAGAGACGCCCGCTGGCAGCCCGCCCTTTCCATGATAGCTCTGTCGCCCACATGCTCTCTCAGACACTCGTCCACCCCCTCGATGTCCAGTTCCCTTTGAACTGGCTCATCTGCTCGAACTTCGGGCGTGCTATTTCCAGACGCCGCCTTGTTTCCAGTATTCGAGGGCGGGGCCTTTGAGGCCTCCGGGGCCGGCGGTGATGGCGCGGTGGCGGAGGGCGGCCATTTCTTCGGGTGTGTAGGGCTTGAAGGATTGGGCGATGCGGAGGTCGTCGTCGAGTTGGCCGGGGGTGGAGCAGCCGACGGTGGCGCAGGAGATGGGGAGGGAGAGGGCGTAGCGGAGGCATTCCTCGGCGTTGAGGACTCGTAAGAGGAACGCGTTGCCGAAGACCTTCATGGCTTGGATGCCGATGCCGCGTTCGACGGCGGCGGGGAGGGCGATGTTTTCGAAGCTGAGGTAGGAGGGGTCGGCGGCGTGGAGGGGCATGAGGATGGAGTCCCACTTGGGGTAGGCACGGAGCATGGCGGCGTGGATGTTGGGGTCGAAGTGGCCGGTGAAGCCGAAGAAGCGGCATTTGCCGGCGGACTTGGCGGCTTCGAAAGCCTCGATGGCGCCGCCGGGGGAGAAGATGCGGTCGATGTCGTCTTTGGATTGGACGCCGTGCATTTGCCAGAGGTCGAGGTAGTCGGTTTTGAGGCTTTTCAGCGAGGCGTGGAGCTCGGCTTCGGCTTCGGGGCGGGTGCGTTTGGAGGACTTGGTGGTGATGAAGACCTTTTTGCGGACGTCGGAGAGGACGTCGCCGTAGACCTCTTCGGAGTGGCCTTCCCAGTAGGAGTGGGCGCAGTCGAAGTAGTTGAGGCCGAGGTCGTAGGCGTAGCGGACGTGGGCGCGGGCGGCCTCCTTGGTGCGGAGGAGGGCGAGGCGAGCGCCGCCCTGGCCGATGACGGTGAGTTTCACACCGGTGCGTCCGAAATCGCGCATGGGGGTGGCGCCGGATTTGGGTTTGGCGGGGCGGGCGGAGAGGGAG